>NZ_JBFACT010000004.1:0-412305 GCF_040640995.1 Amycolatopsis sp. NPDC021455
CAAGAGCGCGAAAGCCTAGGTCCAAAGTCCGTGAAGGCCCCCTTCCCGGCTCTTATGGCCGGGAAGGGGGCCTTCACGGCTTTTCAGCGGGTCACTGCTTCGCGACGACGCGGATCGACTCGAGCTTCGAGTCCGCGGGGTCGGGCAGCTGCATGCCCGCGCCCAGCCCGCTGCGCAGGTAGTCGAGCATCGGCCGGGTGATCACTTCGCCCGGCAGGACACCCGGGGCGCCCGGCGGGTACGGCGTGATCATCTCCGCCGCGATCCGGCCCGCCGCCTCCGCCGCGGGCACCTGCTCGGCCGGGCCGAAGAAGGCGTCACGCGGCAGCATCGCCGTCTCCAGTTCCATCTCGCGCGGCGACGGCAGGTCCACCTGCGGCGGCTTCTCGAACGAAGGCGCGGCCTTGAGCAGCGCGTCAAGCGCGTCGACCAGCGCGCCCGACGTTTCGTCGTCGTCCGAATGGTTGAACTGGGCCACGATCCGGCGATGGTCGGACAGGCCGACGGTGACGCGCTGGTGCTCGCGCAGCCAGTCGGCCGCCTGGTAGCCGCTGATGCCCAGCGGGGCGAGGTCGAGCACGACCTTCAGCGGGTCGACCGAGTCGGCGAGGTCCGGGCCGAGGAACTCGTCGTGCAGCACGGTGAAGCCGAGATCGGACAGCCGGCCGCGGGTCGACTTCACCAGCGTCAGCGCGCCTTCCAGCAGCTCCTTGCCCTGCTGGGCCATCTGCCGGCGCCAGCCGTCGAGGGCCGCGTAGACCAGGGAACTCGGGCTGGTCGTGCCGAGGAGGTCTTCCCGCGCCTTCAGCACCTTCGGGTCGACGCGGTCGCCCTGCATGTGGAAGACCGAGCTCTGCTCGACCGCGGCGCCCATCTTGTGCACGCTCGTGACGCACACGTCGGCGCCCGCGTCCATGCCCCACGGCGGCAGGCCGTCGTGGAAGGGCAGGTGCGCGCCCCACGCCTCGTCGACGATCAGCGGGAGCCCGTGTCCGTGGCACCACTCGGCGATCGCGCGGAGGTCGCCGCACGTGCCGTAGTCGGTCGGGGTCACCACGAGGGCGCCCTTGACCTCGGAGTCGCGCTCGTAGGCCTCCGCGAACTCCCGCACGCCCGGCGGGTGGCTCAGGTGCTGCCCGGCGTCCCAGTGCGGGTGCACCCACACGGGCTGGACGCCGCTCACGATCAGCCCGGAGACCACCGACTTGTGGACGTGCCGCGGCACCAGCAGCTTTTCGTGCGGGCCGGCGACGGCGAGCATGGCGCTCTTCACTGAAAGCGAGCTGCCGCACGTCGAGAAGAAGGCTTGCTCGGCGCCGACCGCGTCGGCCATCAGGTCCTGGGCTTCGGACAGGACGCCCTGGCGCATCAGCCGGTCGTCGAGGCCGTTGAGCGCGATGACGTCGGAGCGGAACACGTCGGCGCCGACGACTTCCAGCACCCGCGGGTCGATGCCGCGGCCCTGCTTGTGGCCGGGTGCGTTGAACGGGACGTAGCCGGCGTTGTGGTAGTCGCGCAGCGCCTCGAGCACCGGTGCCTTGCTGTGGTCCATTCGGCCGGAGTAGCCGGTGACGGGGCCTGCGAAACACCCCGGTTGTGTGACGGTACGTGGTGCGGGTATCCCGGAGGGCATGGAGTGGCACGAGGAGCTGCACGAGCGGGCGGACGAGCGGATCGAGCACCTGGACGAGCGGCTGTGGGCCGTCGCCACCGCGCTGCACGAACATCCGGAACTGTCCTATGAGGAGCACGCCGCCGCCGAGCGGCTCACGAGCGAGCTGGCCGCGGACGGGTTCGAGGTCGAGACGGGGATCGCGGGGCTGCCGACCGCGTTCGTCGCGCGCGCCGGTCACGGGCGGCCGTGCGTCGCGCTGCTGCTGGAATACGACGCGCTGCCCGGCCTCGGGCACGCCTGTGGGCACAACCTGATCGCCGCGGCCGGTCTCGGTGCCGCGCTGGCCGCCAAAGACGTGCTGGGGGACACCCCGGGATCGCTGCTCGCGGTGGGCACGCCCGCCGAGGAACGCGGCGGCGGCAAGGTCGCCATGGCCGAGGCCGGCGTCTTCGACGACGTCGACGCGGCTCTGATGATGCACCCCGGCGTCCATTCGTGGTCGTGGGCGCCGCTGACCGCGCAGGTGGAGCTGAAAGTGACGTTCCACGGCCGCGCCGCCCACCCGACCGGCGATCCCGAGCACGGCATCGACGCGCTCGCCGCGCTGATCCAGGCGTTCGGCGCGGTCTCTGCCTTGCGCCAGCGGCTGCCCGCGGGCTCCCACGTCCAGGGCATCATCACCCACGGCGGCGAGGCGACGAACATCGTGCCCGACCGCGCCGAAGGCCGGTTCGGTCTCCGCGCGCTGACCACGGACGCGCTCGACCGCCTGGCCGAGGACGTCGCGACCTGCGCCGAGGGGGCCGCGCTGGCGACCGGCACGAAGGTGGACGTCGAACGCCTCGGGCGCGGCTACGCGCACTTCCGCGACAACCCGGTGCTGTCGGAGCGGTTCACCGAGCACCTGGCGGCGTGGGGCGTCCACGCGACCCCGCCGTCGCCCGGGGTGTTCCTGGGATCGTCGGACATCGGCGACGTCAGCGTCCGCGTGCCGGCGATCCACCCGTTCGTGGCGATCACGGCGGAGGAGAAGTCGGACCACACGCCCGAGTTCGCGGCCGCGGCGGCGAGCCCGCGGGGCCGGGCGGCGATGCTGGCGTCGGCGGCGGCGCTGGCCCGCACGGCGATCGACCTGCGGACGCACCCGGCGCTGGTCAGCCGGGCGTGGGACTGCTTCCGGGACCTGGCGCGGAACGGGCGGTGACTTCGGCGCCGTTCTTGCCGGGGCACTTTCACGTGAAAGTGCCCCATCAGGAACGGGCGGTGACCGGGCGCCGCCGCAGGAGGCGCTCCACGTGGTTCATCGCCTCGCGGCCCTCCGGGATCGCCTGCATCAGCCAGTTGTGGAACATCCCGGGGTACTCGCGGTAGTCCAGCTCGATGCCCGCCTCGCCGGCCCGGGCCGCGAACCGGCGGGCGTCGGGCAGCAGGACGTCCCGGGTCCCGATGAACAGCGTGATCGGGGCCAGCCCGGTCAGGTCGGCGTGGATCGGGCTGACGAGCGGGTCACGGGGATCGGTGCCCTCGGCGTACATCCGGCCGGCTTCGCGCAGCCCCGCGATACCGAGCATCGGGTCGGTCTCGTCGAGCAGCTCCGAGACCGGGTCTTCGAGCAGGACGTCGAGCCACGGCGAGTACAGGACCAGCCGTTCGGGCTGCGGCCGCCCCGCCGTGCGCAGGTTCTGGGCGATCGCCAGGGCGAGCGCGCCGCCCGCGGAGTCCCCGGACACCACGACGCGTTCGGCCGTGATCTCGTCGTAGGCGGCCTGCACCATCGGGATCGTCGCCGTGTGGTCGTGGTGCGGCACGAGCGGGTACACCGGCAGCGTCACGGCGCAGCCGAGCCGGGCCACCAGGTCGGCGGCGTACTGCCAGTGGTGCTTCTCGACCTGCTCGACGTACCCGCCGCCGTGCAGGTGGAAGACGTGCGGGTCGCGGGTCTGCCCGTCGCGCGGCCGGAACGTGAAGCAGGGGAAACCGCGCACGTCGTGCCGTTCGACGTCGACCCGCCGCCGGATCCGGCGCGGCGGCCGGGCCATCGACGGCTTCTGGTGCCGCGGCAGCCGGTGGTGCAACGCCGAAGCGTTGTCGTAGAACCGTTTCTGGCCCGACGCCCGCAGCAACGCCATCCTGACCTTCGCCTGCACGCTGACCACGCTCACACTCCTTCCGTCCGCGCCCGGGTACCCGGGCGCGGACGGCGCCTAACCAGGCGGCGTATCGGACACGACGCCTGCCCGTGGTCAGGAGCTCTTCGAGCTCCACGACCCGCAGGGGTCCGGCAGGTTGTTGATGTTGGTGCACACCCGGAACTTCATGCCGCTCGGACGGCCGACCTGGGGGTTGACGCTGCAGGATCCGGTGACCGAGGTCAGGGAGGTCGACGTCACGTCCCCGGTCATCCGGCCGCAGTTCTGGTCGGTGTTCCCGTCGAAAACGATCAGGCCTTCGTAGTAGACCTTCTTGCCGCTGGTGGACTTCAGCTGTCCGGTCATGGCGCCGCGGAACTGCCCCCAAGCAGTGGCCTTCGCCGTTCCGGAGCCGTCATTGGCGCTGACATTCACGGTGCTGGCCGCCGAAGCGGTGGCCGCGGTCAGCACCATCGCCACCCCCGCACCGCCGGCCGCTGCGAGACCCCGCTTGATCGCTCGACGCATCGCCTTTCCTCCCCGTCGCTCGCGGCACCGCCCGAATGGTGGCGCACCCGGCGTCCACGCGTGACGCGGCGGCGCGGTTTACCTTCGGCAACGCCCGTGTCGGCGATTCACCCATTTGGCGAGCCGGCCGGCGGAGGCTCACCGTCCGGTGATGGCGGTGGTCCTGACTCCGACGCCCGGCATCGGAGTCAGGACCACCGCGAGAGTGCGGGCCTCGAGCTGCCCGCGCCTGACTAGGCGACGGAGGTGTAGTGCGACGCGTCACCTTCGAGGGACTCGCTGGAACGCCCGTCGATCCCGACGGGCACGTCCCCGGCGACCGTGACGCGGTTGAGCCGCCGCGGGAGGTCGTCGTAGTTGTCGATCGCGTAGTGCTGGGTGATCCGGTTGTCGAACAGCACCAGCTGGTTCGGCTCCCATGTCACCCGCACGACGTTCTCCGGCCGCGTGACGTAGGACTGCAGCAGCCGCAGCAGGTCCCGCGACTCGGCCACCGACAGGCCCTCGATCCGCTGGGCGAACCCGCCGATGAACAGGCCGCGCTCGCCGGTCACCGGGTGCACCCGCACCACCGGGTGCACGGTCCGGTACTTGAGCGAGACGAACTGGGCCCGCCGGGCCTTTTCGTCCTCGTCCAGGGTCTCCGGCGGCTGGACGTAGTCGTAGTCGTTGGTGTGCACCGCCCGCAGCGTGTCGGCGAACGCGCGCAGCGGCGCCGGCAGGTCGCGGTAGGCCGCCGCCGCGTTCGCGATCAGCGTCTCCCCGCCGTAGGGCGGCACCACGAGGCTGCGCAGCGTGCTGGCCTTCGGCGGGTTGAGCACGAAGGTGACGTCGGTGTGCCAGTGGTTGGCGCGCCCGCGCTCGCTGTCCACCGGCAGGATCGCCGGCGCGTCGTCGACGGCCGGCACCGTCGGGTGGGCCTTGGTCAGCTCGCCGAAGCGCGCGGCGAACCGCTGCTGGCCCTCGTCGTCGAGCTCGACGTCGCGGAACAGGAGCGCCTTGTGCTCGTGCAGGGCGTCGGCGATGAACGCCACCTGGGCCGCGTCGAGGTCGCCGGCCGGGTCGAGGCCGATGATCTCGGCGCCGATCCTGCCGGTGAGCTTGCGGACGTCGGTGCTGATCGCGGTCATGCGGGCTCCTTCACTCGGTTGCGGTTGACGGGTCGCGCGAGGCCGTAGTGCTCGCGCAGGGTGGTGCCGGAGTACTCGGTGCGGAAGAGCCCGCGCCGCCGCAGTTCCGGGACGACGAGGTCGACGAAGTCGTCGAGCCCGCCGGGCAGGGTGGGCGGCATGACGTTGAAGCCGTCGGCGGCGCCGCCACGGAACCACGCCTCCAGCTCGTCGGCGACCTGGACCGGGGTGCCGGCGAAGACGCGGTGCCCGCGCCCGCCGGCCAGCCGCTCCAGGAGCTGCCGGATGGTCAGGTCCTCGCGCCGGGCCAGGCCGACGACGAGGTCGAACCGGCTCTGGCCGCCCTCGGTGAAGCTGCCGACCTCCGGCAGCGGGCCGTCCAGCGGGTAACCGGTGACGTCGTGGTCGAGCATCTTCGACAGCTGCTGCAACCCGTAGTCCGGGGTGATCAGCGCGTTCAGCTCGGCCTCGCGCTCACGCGCCTCCGCTTCGGTGCGGCCGAGGATCGGCGAGATCCCGGGCAGGATCTTGATTTCGTCCGGGGTCCGGCCGTACTTGGCGAGCCGGCCCTTGACGTCGTCGTAGAACGCCTTGCCGTCGGGATAAGTCTGCTGCGCGGTGAATACGGCTTCCGCGTGCCTGGCCGCGTATTCCTTGCCGGTTTCCGACGACCCGGCCTGCACCAGCAGCGGGTGACCCTGCACCGGCCGTTCGATGTTGAGCGGACCCCGCACCTGGAAGTGGGGCCCGTCGTGGGAGATCGCCCGGATGCGGTCGGTGTCGGCGTAGACCCCGCTCGCCCGGTCGACGAGCGCGGCGTCGTCGTCCCAGCTGTCCCACAGCTTCTTGACGACCTCGACGAACTCCTCGGCCCGGTCGTACCGCGCGTCGTGCGAGGGGCGCTTGGCCAGGTTGAAGTTCCGGGCCTCGTCGATGCCCGCCGAGGTGACGATGTTCCAGCCCGCGCGCCCGCCGGAGAGGTGGTCGAGCGAGGCGAACTTGCGCGCCAGGTGGTAGGGCTCGTTGTAGGTCGTCGACGCCGTCGCGATCAGTCCGATGTGGACCGTGGACGCGGCCAGTGCCGAAAGCAGCGTCAGCGGTTCGAAGTGGCTGTGGGAGTTGTGCTTCACGTTGCCCCACAGGGCGACGCCGTCGGCGAGGAAGATCGAGTCGAGCTTGCCGCGCTCGGCGGTCCGCGCGATGTCCACGTAGTGCTGCAGCGTCCGGGCCCGGTGCGGGTCGGTGGACGGGTGCCGCCAGGCGGCCTCGTGGTGCCCGTTCGGCATCACGAAGGCGTTGAGGTGCATCATGCTTTCTCCTTGGGACGCCAGGTCGAGAACCGGCGCTCGAGGGCGACGAAGCCCTGGTTGACGAGCACGCCGAGCACCGAGACCGCGATGATCCCGGCGTACATCTGGGGAATCAGGAAGTTCACCTGGGTGGTGTTGATCAGGTAGCCCAGGCCGGCCTTCGCGCCGACCATCTCGGCGGCCACCAGCACCAGGATCGAGTACGACGCCGCCAGCCGGATGCCGGTGAACACCGTCGGCACGGCCGCGGGCAGGATCACCTTCCGGAACAGCCGCGGGCTGGACAGCCCGAGCGAGCGGGCGGCCTTGACCAGCAGCGGGTCGACCGTGTGCACGCCGGCGATCGTGTTGAGCAGGACCGGCCACACGCACGCGTAGACCACCAGGCTGATCTTCGACAGCTCGCCGATGCCCAGCAGGAGCGTGAAGACCGGCAGCAGCGCCAGCGCGGCGGTGTTGCGGGCGAGCTCCAGCAGCGGCTGCAGGAACCGCGCCACCGGCCGGTACCAGCCGATCAGCAGCCCGAGCGGGACGCCGACGGCGACGGCGATCGCGAACCCGGCGGCCGAGCGGCCGATGCTGGCGAGCAGGTGCTCCGCCAGTTCGCCGTCGGCCACCAGCCCCCACAGGGCCCGCAGGTCTTCCGACAGCGGCGGCAGGAACGTCCGCGTGCTTTCGTCGAGGACGAACCGGGGGACCAGCTCCCAGAGCGCGGCGAACAGCACGACCGCGGCCGACCCGTGGGCCGCGCGGGTGAGTCTCGTGCGCCAGCGCCGTGGCTTCCGCGGCACGGGCGTGGGTCCGATGTGGACGGCCGGTGCCTCGAGGGTGGTGGTCATCGGACCGCGCTCCGTTCGTGTTCGGCCGCCTTGCGGACCTCGTCGTGCAGCAGTTCCCAGAGCCGGTGGCGCTGCCGCCCGAACGCCGGGCCGGAGCGCACGTCGCCGTCGCGGTCGCCGAGGTCGACGTCGACGACGGCCTTGAGCCGCCCGGGCCGCGACGTCAGCACGGCGACCCGCTGCCCGAGGTAGACGGCCTCGTCGATGCCGTGGGTGATGAACACGATCGTCTTGCCGGTGCGGCGCCAGATCCGCAGCAGCTCCTCCTGCAGCTGCTCGCGGGTCTGGGCGTCGAGCGCGGCGAACGGCTCGTCCATCAGCAGCACCGCCGGGTCGTAGGCGAGGCTTCGGGCGATCGCGACGCGCTGCTTCATCCCGCCCGACAGCTCGTGCGGATAGCGGTCCTCGAAGCCGGAAAGCCCGACCAGCGCGAGGTATTCGCGGGCCCGCTCCGCCCGCTGCCGCTTGCCGAGCGGGCCGCCTTCGAGGCCGAACTCGACGTTGGCGCGGGCGGTGCGCCACGGGAACAGCGCGTACTGCTGGAACACGACCCCGCGGTCGAGGCCGGGGCCGCGCACCGGCTCGCCGTCGATGAGCACCTCCCCGGACGTCGGGGTGGCGAGCCCGCCGAGCAGGTCGAGCAGCGTCGACTTGCCCGAGCCGCTCGGCCCGACCAGCGACAGGAACGTGCCGTCGGCGATGTCGAGGGAGACGTCGTCGAGCGCGGTGAGCTCGCCGAAGGTCTTGGTCACCGACCGGATGGCGATCACTTCGTCCCCGCCGGGGCGCCGTCGCGGTAGGGGTTGAACTCGTTGGTGTAGAGCTTCGAGGTGTCGATCTTGTCGCCCTTGAGGTAGCCCTGCTCTTTCAGCCACGGCTCCCAGAGCGTGTAGTCCTTGTCCGCGATGAGGCCGCCGCGGGTGATGCCGACGCTCTTCCAGTACTTCAGCGTTTCCGTGCTTTCGTTGCGGCCGCGGGACTGGATGATCTTGGTGAAGCGGGCGATCACTTCGTCGCGCGGGGTCGTCCGCTCCCACTCGATCGCCCTGGCCACGCCCGAGACGAAGATCTTCGTCGTCTCCGGGTACTTCTTGATGAAGTCGGTGCGCAGCACGTACGGCCCGCCGTTGTAGGGGCCGAACGCCCCGACGTCGCTGAAGAGCTGACGGAGGCCGCCGGTCGCGAGGGCGTGGTCCTGCAGGATGCCCTGCAGGGCGGCGACGTCGAGCTGGCCGTTGCGCAGCGCCTGTTCCGCGTTCACCGGCGGGATGACGACGAGCTGCACCTGCTTGATCTCGTCGCCGGACAGGCCTTGTCCCTTCAGCCACGTGTCCAGCGCGGCCTCGAGGTTCGCGCCGGCGGTGTTGACGCCGACCTTCTTGCCGATCAGGTCGCGGGCGGTCCGGATCGGACTGTCCTGTTTGGTGTAGAAGCCGATGAAGGCCTTCTCGTCGGAGCCGTAGTAGTTGACGACGGCCTTGACGGGCGCGCTGGCTTCGACGAGCTTGACGACCGCGCCGGTGAAGGCGCCGCCGAAGTCGGTCTGGTCGGTGGCCGCGGACTGGATGTCCTGCGGGCCGCTGATGGTGTTGCCGACCCACTTCAGCTTGACCGGGCCGAAGTAGCCCAGGTCCTGCGCGAGCTCGGGCAGCGTCACGGCGTTCGCGCTGCCCTGGTAGCGCAGTTCGAGCTTCTCGGGTTGCCCGGGCGTGCCGGTGGCCGTCGCCGACGCGCAGCCGGCCAGCAGCACCGCGGTGACGGCGAACAGGGGCAGGATTTTCTTCACGGTTTCGTCCGTTCCGGGAGTCGGCGGGGTTGCCTCGATTCTTCGGGGCCGCCGGACGGACGGTCAATTTTGCGAGTTCGTGAAATAACTCGGCGAATTCACGAGGCGCGCGACCACCGGGTCAGAAGCGGACCGAGCGGGTCGTCGTAGAGCACGTCGAGGAGCACCGCGCCGCCCGCCGTCGCCAGCTCGGTTCCCGGGAAGCTCGTCCCCGCAACGGTTTCCGCCGGATCCGGGCAGCGTGCTCGCCGCCGGACCTCGTCCCGGATCGTGGGAAGGCAGCCGGGCACCCGCGCTACACTCCGGTCGACCACCACGAGCACCGCCGGGTTCAGCACGTCGAGCAGCAGGGCGGCCGCCTGGCCGATGAGCCGTGCGCGTTCGTGGAACAACCGCAGCGCCGCGGAATCGCCGGACTCGGCGAGCGCGAGCAAGTCCGGAAAGTCCGGTCGCGCGATCAACCCGCTTTCCGCGGCTCGCCGCGCGAGGGTCGCTTCCGAAACGGTCGCTTCGAGGCAGCCGGTGCGCCCGCAGCGGCAGGGCTCGGCGCTGTCGCCGACCGGGAGGTGCGCGACGGCGCCGGCGGCCGACCGCGGGCCGTGGTGCACCCCGGTCCCGGTGGCGAACGCGGCGTCGACGACGTTGCCGGTGAACAGCTGCACGATGCTCTCGCGCGCCCGCGGGTGCCCGAAGAGCCGTTCGGCGTGGACCAGCGCCCGCGCGTGGCCGTCGACCTCCACGGCCAGCCCGGTGCTTTCGGCCAGCAGGTCGCGGACCGGCACGTTCCGCCAGCCGAGCAGCGGGTGCTCGACCACGGTGCCGGATTCGCGGTCCACCCAGCCGCCGGTGGCGACGCCGAGGCCGAGCGGCTCGCGGTCCGGCGCGTGCCCGAGCAGCAGGTCGTCGAGGATCTCGGCGGCGCGGGCGAGCAGGTCTTCGGCGGCCAGGCCGTCGTGCGGCTCTTCGTGCTGCACCAGGACGTTCCCGCGCAGGTCGAGCAACGCGACGGTGGCGTGGTGGACGGCCAGGTGCAGCGCACCGGCGACGTGCCGCCCGGTGTCGAGGTCGACCGGCACGTGCGGCCGCCCGACGCTCCGCCGGGGTTCGGCTTCGGGGAGTTCGCGCAGCAGCCCGAGCCGGGCCAGCTCGGCGGTGTGCCCGGTGACGGCGGCCGCGGACAGCCCGGTCCGGCGCGCGATGGTGCTGCGCGCGATCGGCCCGGAGTCGAGGACCGCCCGCAGGACGGCGCTCGCGCTGGCACTGCGCCGGACGCCGCGCGCGTCCGTCCTCTGTGGACCGTCCACCGGGGAGGGCATGGCCCGATCGTCGCAGACGCGGCGGCGCGCGCCCAGCGTGCCCACGATGTGGGGCCTTGACGCATACCCATATGGGAATATGATGGGCCGCGTGGCACGAGCAGCGACGACGGCGGACACGTTCAACGCGGTCGCCGAACCCCGGCGGCGGCAGATCCTCGACCTCCTCATGGGCGGTGAGCGGTCGGTCGGCGACCTCGTCGACCTGCTCGGCCTGGCCCAGCCGCAGGTGTCGAAGCACCTGCGGGTGCTGCGGGAGGTCGGCGCGGTGGACGTGCGAGGTGACGGCCGCCAGCGGCTCTACCGGCTCAACGGGCCCGCGCTCAAGCCGATCCACGACTGGGTCAAGCGGTACGAACGGACGTGGGCGGAGCGGTTCGAGCTGATGGACGACGTCCTCGAGGAACTCAAGGAACAGGAGCAGTGACGTGGAGATCACCACCCCCGCCGACGACCGGATCCTCATCACGCGCGAGTTCGACGCGCCGAAACACCTCGTCTACCGCGTGTGGACGACGCCGGAGCTGGTGAAACGCTGGTGGAGCGGCCACCGCGGGACGACCACGGAGGTCGCGATGGACCTGCGCCCCGGCGGCCGCTGGCGGTACGTGCTGAAGACCCCCGACGGCACCGAAGTCGGCTTCCACGGCGAGTACCGCGAAATCGTCCCGGACGAGAGGCTCGTCTACACGGAGGTGTTCGAGATGCCGGGCGTGGACCTCGACGCGGTGGACGGCCCGCTCAACACGGTGACCTTCACCGCTCTCGACGGCGACCGCACGCGCCTGGAGCTGCTGACCGAGACGGGCAGCCGTGAGCTGCGGGACACCATCCTGCAGTCCGGTATGGAGGTCGGCGCCCAAGAGCAGATGGTGATCATCCAGGAGCTGGCGGACTCGCTGCGTTAGCGGTGGTCCGATGTCGTGAACGACTCGTTCAAGACTTCCGACGACAGGAACGAGTCGTTCAAGACGTCGCGGATGCGTCCCCGGAGGACTTTGCCGAAGCCCCGGAAGCCGGCGGGCGGGCCGCGCGCAGGAACCGCTCGCCGGTCTTCGCCAGCTCCGCGGCGAGTTCAGGGGCGTCGAGCACCTCGAAGTCCACTTCGAGCATCCCGAGGTACAGCCCGAGCATCTGCGCGTTGTCGGACCCGACCTCGGCGACGCACCGGTCCGGGCCCTCGGGTGTCACGTCGACCGCGATCGGCAGCCGGGCCCGTACGTGCTCCACCGAGGCGTGCAGCCGGACCTTCGCGTGGAACCGCCACGTCGCCGCGCCCACGCTGCGCTGCACGAACTGGGCGACGTCGCCCTCCGGCGGCTCGCGCGGGGAGAAGCGCGGGCCGTTCGGCACCTTCGGCGTCATCCGGTCGACGCGGAAGGTGCGCCAGTCGTCGCGGGCGGTGTCCCAGGCGACGAGGTACCAGCGGCGTCCCCAGCTGACCAGCCGGTGTGGTTCGACGTCGCGGCGGCTCGGCGTGCGCTGGTGGCTCGTGTAGTCGAAGCGCAGCCGTTCGTTCGCCCGGATCGCCGCGGCGATCGCGGTGAGCACGTCGGCGTCGACGGCCGGGCCCGCGCCGGGTACCGCGACCGTCGCGGTCTGCAGCGTCCGCACCCGGTGCCGCAGCCGCGACGGCAGCACCTGCTCCAGCTTGGCGAGTGCGCGCACCGACGTCTCGCCGATGCCGGCGACGCCCGCGGCCGTCCGCAGCCCGACCGCGACGGCCACGGCTTCGTCGTCGTCCAGCAGCAACGGCGGCAGTTGCGCGCCCGCGCCGAGCCGGTAGCCGCCCTGGACGCCGGGGGCGGCTTCGACCGGGTAGCCGAGTTCGCGCAGCTTGCCGATGTCGGTGCGAACCGTGCGCGCGGTGACGCCGAGCCGGTCGGCCAGGTCGGCGCCGGTCCAGTCGCGCCGCGTTTCGAGCAGCGACAGCAGCCGCAGCAGGCGGGCGGAGGTCTGCAACATTCCTCGAGGATCGCACGAATCGCGGAAGGAAGTCTTCCGCAATGGTTCCTAACGTGCTCCTCATGACGAACGAAATCCGCCCCTTCCGCATCGACATCCCGCAGGCCGAGCTGGACGACCTCGACCGGCGCCTCGCCTCGGCCCGGTTCGCCGGCGCCGTGCCCGGCGACGAGCCGGACTGGTCCCGCGGCATCCCGGCCGACGTCGTCCGGGAACTGGCCGAGTACTGGCGCGACGGCTTCGACTGGCGTGCCCAGGAAGCGGCGTTCAACGCCTTTCCGCAGTTCACGACCGTGATCGACGGCCAGGTCATCCACTTCCTGCACGTCCGCTCGACCCAGGCCGACGCGATGCCGCTGCTGCTCACCCACGGCTATCCCAGCTCGATCGCCGAGTTCCTCGACGTCGTCGGCCCGCTGACCGAGCCGGGCCCGGACGCGTTCCACGTCGTCGTCCCGTCGGTGCCCGGGTTCGGGTTCTCGACGCCGTTGAGCGGCCCCGGCTGGGAGCTGGCCCGCACGACCGACGCGTTCGCCGAGCTGATGACCCGGCTCGGCTACGACCGGTTCGCCGCCCAGGGCGGCGACCTCGGCGCGGGCATCACCGGGCGGCTCGCGGCGCTGTACCCGGACCGCGTCATCGGCACCCACGTCAACAGCGACCGCGGCACGATCGCCCTGGCCGGCGAGCAGCTGCCGTTGCCGGACGGGCTGTCCGAGGCCGAACAGTCCGAATTGGACGCTGCGCGCGAAGCGTGGCGGGCGGGCCGCGGTTACCTCGACCTCCAGTCGCACAAGCCCGAGACGATCGCGGCCGCGCTCACCGACTCCCCGGTCGGGCAGCTGGCCTGGATCGCGGAGAAGTTCGAGGCGTGGACCGGCGCGGACGGCATCGACCGCGACCGGCTGCTGACGAACGTCAGCCTCTATTGGTTCACCCGCAGCGGCGCGTCCGCGGCGCGGTTCCTGTACGAGGCGGCTCATTCCGGACACGGCTGGCTGGCGCCGTCGGACGTCCCGGCGGGCTGGGCGGTGTTCAACACCTCGCCGGTGGTCCGGCGGATCATGGACCCCGACGAGAAGATCGCGCACTGGTCGGACTTCGCCGAGGGCGGCCACTTCGCGGCGATGGAGGAACCCGAGCTGCTCGTCGCCGACATCCGTGCGTTCTTCCGCGGGCTGCGGCCGTGAACGTCCGCGCGCTCAACCGGGCGCTGCTCGCACGGCAGCACCTCCTCGAGCGGTCGGCCCAGCCGGCCGCCGCGATGCTCGGGCACCTCGTCGGCATGCAGGCGCAGGCACCGCTGGCGCCGTACGTCGGGTTGTGGACGCGGCTCGCCCGGTTCCGGCCGGACGAGCTGGCGTCCCTCCTGACCGGCCGTGACGCGGTGCGCGGGCTGCTGATGCGCGGGACGGTCCACCTGGTCCTCGCCGAGGACGCGCGCCTGCTGCGGCCGCTGGTCCAGCGCGTCGTGGCGAGCGGCTACACGGGCCACTTCGGCCGTCGCATCGGCGACGCCGACCTCGACGCGGTGGCCGCTTTCGGCCGCGAGCTGCTGGAGGAGCGGCCTCGCACGCGGCGGCAGCTCCAAGACGAGCTGGCCGCCCGGTGGCGAGAGCACGACGCCGAGGCGCTCTCGTACGCCGTCAGTTACCTGGTGCCGACCGCGCAGGTGACCCCGCGCGGCGTGTGGGGCTCGAGCGGCGTGGCCACGCTGACGACGCTGGAAGGCTGGCTCGGCCGTCCCCTGGCCGACGAGCCGTCGCTGGAGGACGTGGTCCTGCGGTACCTGCGCGCGTTCGGCCCGGCTTCGGTCGCCGACGTCCAGGCGTGGTCGGGGCTGACGAAGCTGCGTGAGGTCGTGGAGCCGATGGGCCTGCGGACGCTCCGCGCGGAGTCGGGTGAGGTGCTGTACGACGTCGAGGACGGCCTGCTCCCGGACCCGGACACCCCGGCGCCGGCGCGGTTCCTGCCGGAGTACGACAACGTCCTGCTCTCGCACGCCGACCGGGCCAGGGTGCTCCCGCCCGGCTGCCGGGTCCCGCTGCCCCCGGGCAACGGCGCGTCGCGAGGGACGGTGCTGGTGGACGGCTTCTACCGCGCGGACTGGCGACTGCACGCCAACGGACTGGAGGTCACCGCGCACGACCGGCTTTCAGCGAGCGAGCGGGCGGAGATCGAAGGGGAAGCCGTGCGGCTGCTGGAGTTCCTCGGCGCTGGGGAGCGTGCGGTCCGGTTCGGGACCGCGGCGTAGTTCAGAGCGCGGCCTTCACCTTGGCCGCGACCTTCGCCAGCTCTTCCCGGTCGCGCACCCGCCAGTCCGCGCTCAAGACGAAGCCGTCTTCGGCGTGGCGGGGGATCACGTGCAGGTGGACGTGGAGGATCTCCTGGCCCGCGGCCCGGCCGTCGGCCAGGAACAGGTTGATGCCTTCGCACCGCAGGTCGGTGCGGCGCAGCGCGGCCGCGAGCCGCTGGGCGATGCCGAACATCCGGGCTCCCGCTTCGGCGGGGAGGGACGCCAGGTCAGCGTGGTGGTCGCGGGGGAGCACCAGCAGGTGGCCCGTGGTCACCGGGCGCAGGTCGACGATGCCGACGAACTCGTCGTCCTCGTGCACGAACGCCGCCGGGGCGCGGCCGGCGCCGATCGCGCAGAACACGCATTCGCCTTCGGACATGGTCTCGGGCAGCCGCGGGGGTCCAGCCATGCGGCGACCTTAGCGGCCGCCGAGCCAGTGGTGGAGTGCCCACCACGACCGCACGGCATCGAGCACCCGCCCGCCACTGTTCTCCGCCAAGGCCAACGGCGTGAGCTCGATCAGCCGATCGAGGCGATAGCGGACCGTATTCGGATGCAGGTGCAGGGCGTCGGCCGTGGGACGCAGGCGCTGGCCGTGGTCGAGGTAGGTCAGCGCCGTCGCGGCGAGTTCCCGGTGGAACGCGTTACCGGGATCGAGCTCGCCGAGCAGGTCCGCAGAGAGAAGGTCGCCGAGCAGCGGCTGCGCTCCCAACGCGATTTCGCCCGCCAGCTCGGTGAGGTCGTGGTAGCCGCGCCCGGCCACTCGCGACGCCGCCGTGCACAGCCGGTGCACCTCCCGCAGCTCGGGCAAGGCGGCCGGTGGCGCGACGACGAGCAGGACGTCGTCGGCGAGCGCCACCCCGGCCGGCGGGCGGGCCGCCAGGCCGGTGAGCCTGCCCTCGACCAGCCCGTACACGCCGCCGAACTCCAGCAGCGCCTGTTCGAGCGTGCGGGCCCGCGCCGGGTCGCTGACGTCGGACACCACGCAGGAGTACCGCCCGTCGGGACGCAGCCCGGCCGGCCGCAGCTCTTCGGGCGTGGGCGGGTGCCCGGCGAGCAGCAGGGTCCGCAGCAGCTGGGTCCGCGCGTCGCGCACCGTGCGCGACAGCTGCAGCTCGGCCGCGTGGTAGCCCTTGACGACGTGGCGTTCCAGCGCGCCCGTGTAGCGCTCGGCCTCGAGAACGGTTTCGAGGATGACCTTGTCGGGCACGCCCGCCGCCCGGGCGCGTTCGACGGCGAAGCGGGCCGCGAGGGTGCGGCCCGCCTGGACCCCGCTCAGCAGGTCGGCGAGCGGGACGCCCTGCGCGGCGCGGTCGGCGCCCAGTGCCTCGGCCGTGGTGTAGTCGGCGTTGTCCGGGTTGGTCGCGGCCCGCAGCGCCGCGGAAAGCAGGAACTGGACGTGCCGCCGGTTCTCCGCCTCGGGCAGCCGGGCGACCTCCGGCGACTGGTTCCGCGCGGCCTTGACCAGCTCGTCGAGCAGGGCCTCGTCCGCCGCCATCGCGTCGAGCACCTGCCTGATCAGCGGCGACGCCGGCACGGCACCTCCCGGACCCGTTGTGGCAGCGCCACAACACCGCACGCGCGATGTTGGGCGAGCGGCCCTACCGGAGCGGCTCCGGTGGCCGGTTATCGTGAGAATACCGGACAGTAACCCCGTTCCTCGCAAACGCCGTCGGATGCGTTTCGCGAGGTCACCACACCTCTTCAGCGTCGAAAGGGTGTTTTGCCGTGCCCATTTCCCCGAACAGCCGCCGACGGCGGTCCTACCTCTCGCGCCTGGCGTACCTGGTCTCCGCCTCCGCCGTGGTGGCGACCGCCGTCGCGGTGCCGGCGAGCGGCGCCCCCGCGGCCCTGCGGGAGGTGATGTTCGTCGGCAACAACTGGGAAGGCACGGCGGACGTCATCCAGTCCCGGGGTTCCTTCGCCCGCATCGGGCGCGTCAACATCATCCCGGACAAGGACCAGCGGCTGGCGGAGATCTACCTGAACCCGGTCAAGCTGGCGTTCTTCCTCGGCATCCGCAACGGGCCCGGCGAAGGGCACGACCAGTTCGTCGACGACATGTACACCACGCCGGACGGTACTTCGGTGGTCGCGTCGCGGCCGAGCTTCGCGGACGTCGTCTCGATCAGCCTCGCCACCGGCCGGATCAACTGGCGCTTCCCGGTGTCGGGCTTCCGCTCCGACCACATGGCGGTCTCGCCGGACGGCCGCCGCGTCGCCGTGTCCGCCTCGATGTCGAACACCGTGCACGTGCTGGACATCGTCACCGGGCAGCAGGTGGGCTCGTTCGCCACCGGGGACAAGCCGCACGAGAACGTGTTCACCGACGGCGGCCGGTACCTGTGGAACATGTCGATCGGCGAGGTCAACACCGACCTCGACGACCCGGGCTGGGACTTCACCAAGGGGGACCGGCACATCACCGTCGTCGACGCCACGACGTTCCGCCAGGTCAAGGTGATCGACATGCGGCAGCGGCTCGACGCCTTCGGGCGCAGCGACCTCTCCGACGCCGTGCGGCCGGTCGCGTTCACCCCGGACGAGTCGAAGCTGTACTTCCAGGTGTCGTTCTTCAACGGCTTCGCCGAGTACGACGTCGCGACCGACAAGATCACGCGGGTGAAGGAGCTGCCGAAGAACCCGGCCACCAGCGACGACCGCAAGACCTTCGTCAACGACTCGCGCCACCACGGCCTGTCGATGAACCCGGCGGGGACGAAGCTCTGCGTCGCCGGGACCATGGACGACTACGCCACGGTCGTCGACCGCGCGACGCTGCAGCAGGGGACGCTCGTGCCCGCGGTGAAGCCGTACTGGGCGACGGTCAGCGGCGACGGCAACGCCTGCGTGATCTCCGAGGCCGGCGCCGACCAGGTCACCGCCATCGACTTCGCGACCGGGCAGAAGCTCGTCTCGGTCCCGGTCGGCGACCACCCGCAGCGGGTCCGCATCGGCCACGTCCCCGACGGCTGGACCGGCCCGGCCACCTCCTGAGGTGCGCTTCAGGCGATGTCGAAGGCGATCGTGAGCCAGCCGCGGACTTCGTCGTCCACATCGGACACCGAGCGCAGGCTCAGCTTGTGCCCGACCCGCGGCCCGCCCGCCCAGTTCGCCGGGGCGATGCGGGCCGTTTCGACCGGCCGCGGCAGCCACAGGTACACCAGGACGTCCCGCGAGCGCGGGCGCAGCTCGGCCAGCTTCCGGTCCCGCTTCAGGAACACCCCGACCTTGACGGCGTCTTCGTGGACGTCGCCGAGGGTGCGCAGGTGCTCGAGGACGGCGTCGTAGACCTCGCGCTGCCACGGCGCCTTGCCGGCGAACGTCTCCTCGACCGTGCAGCCCGGGACGCACGTGTGCCCCTGGCGGGCGCGCGCGAACTCGCGGTCGCAGCGCGGGCACGTCCACCGGGTCGGCATGCCGTCCAGGATGGCACTCACAGCGCCGCCGGGCCGAGCGCCGGAATCGTGGCGGCCGCCTCCACCAGCTGCCGGGCCGCCTCGGCCGCGGCCTCCCGCTGCGCCGGCGGCAGCTTGTCCAGCAGCGCCCCCAGCGCGGCGTGGCGCCGGCCGAGCATCCGCGTCACGATCTCGTGCCCGGTCCCGGTCACCTCCAGCGTGACGACGCTGCGGTTGCCGGGGCTGCGGCCGCGGGCCACGTAACCGAGGGCTTCGAGACGATCCGCCAGCCGCGTCACCGAGGAGGCGTTGACGCCCATCGCCGCCGCCAGCTGCGAGCTCGGGACCCGGCCGAGGCGGTCGAGGACGAGCAGCAGCCGCGTCTGCGGGAAGGACACCTCGGGCGGGGCCGCGTGCGCGCATTCCCACGCGATCCCGACCAGGACCACGGTGAGGCTGTCGAGAGCAGCCACGTCCGGTGCCGCGTCTTCGAGGGGTTGCATGCGGCAATACTTGCCAATCGCAAGAGCATCGGTCAAGATGGACATCCCCGGCGCTCGCCGGCGGTTTCCGGCCGGTTGGGCCGTCGCTCCCTTTTTCGTAGCCTGATGGCATTTTCTGCACTGAATCCGTTGAGACACAAGGAAAATTCCTCGGATTTCGCTGAACCTCCGCGAGACGGCGTCCGTGTACCCCGTACCGAACTGTCGTCAGAAGGAGGAACCATGCCGGATCACCGTGGCATGACGGGCCGCGCGAAGGCCCGGACCGCGCTGGTCGTCGTGGGCACGCTCGCCGTGGTCGGCGTGGGCTCGGTCATGGTGCTGAACGCCAACGCCCAGACCGCGCCCGGCTCGACGCAGGCGCAGGTCGCCGCCTACGGCGGCCAGGGCATGGCCGGCATGCAGATGGGCGCGGCCGGCGAAGACGTGGGCGGCGCCCCGGTGACCGGCGCCGGCCCGGTCACCGAGCTCGACAAGACGTTCCTGGTGAAAGTCCGCCAGGCCGGACTGTGGGAGATCCCGGCCGGCTCGCTGGCGCAGACCCATGCCAGCAGCGAACAGGTGAAGCGGGCCGGGCTGCACCTGCTGGACGGCCATTCCCGCCTCGACCAGCTCGTCCGCGAAGACGCGAAGATGCTGGGGGTGACCCTCCCGGACCAGGCGACCCCCGAACAGCAGGGCTGGGTCCGTCAGCTGACCGCCGCCCAGGGGCTCGAGTTCGACAAGCTGTTCGCGAACCTGCTCCGCTCGTCGCACGGCAAGATCTTCGCGACCATCGCCGAAGTCCGCGCCGGCACGCAGAACGACGTGATCCGGCGGCACGCGAAGCAGGCGAACCAGACCGTCATGGACCACATGGAGGTCCTGGAGGACACCGGGCTGGTCGACGCGAAGACGATCGCCGACGTCGCGGCGGCGGTGAACCCACCGGCGAAGTGACCGCCACTCCTGGGGCTTCCGGACCACCCCGCTGCCCGGCTACCGGGCCGGCGGCACGATGCCGTACTCGTGGATCTTGCGGTAGATCGTCGCCCGGGAGATACCCAGGAGCTTCGCCGCCCGGACCTTGTTGCCGTCCGCGTCTTCCAGGCACCGGACGATGGCGTCCCGCTCGATCGACTCGAAGCGGTTGAGCGGCCGCCGCGTCACCGCGTGGAACTCCGCCGGGAGGTCGCCCGGGCGGATGGTGCCCGCGCGGCGGCGCTGGGCCACCGTGCGCAGCACCTGGTGGAGCTGGCCGGTGTTGCCCGGCCACTCCGCCCGCATCAGCAGGTGCAGGGCCGCCGCCGAGCAGGTCAGCCGGCCGCCGTAGCCGAGCTTGCTCAGCACGAGCGGGACGAGCTCCGCGAGGTCCTCGACGTGGTGGCGCAGCGGCGGCACCCGCACCGTCCGCGGGAACGCCTTGAGCAGCTCGGCCAGCGCGGGCTCGGTCTCGGCCTCCGGCACGAGCGTGAGGACCACCCACGGCGCGCCGGGCCGCTCCCGCAGTTCGCGCAGCACCGCGGCCAGCGCGTTCGCCGCCGGCGCCGCCAGCCGGTCGGCGTGCCGGACGACCAGCGTGCGGATCGGGGCTTCGGCGTGCTCGCGCAGGAGGTCCGCCCAGTCCGGGGCGAGGGCGGCGTCGACCGCCAGCAGCCGTGCCGCCGGGTGGTGCCGCTGGTGCACGCCCTTGGCCAGGGTCAGCTTGCCGGTGCCCGGTTCGCCTTCCAAGGCGACCCACTCGCCGCGCTGGACGCCGGTGTCGAGGTCGTGGCCGCACCGCAGCCACAGCGGCGCCGAGCCGACGACACCCGGCAGGTACAGGGGCACTGTCGGCGTCGACGCCAGGCTTTCCTCGGCCTCGATGAGCTTCACCGACAGGACGCCGCCGGCGGTGTCGGTCTCCCGCTGCCCCGGGACACGGCGGCACAGCACGCGGACCCGCAGGCCGCTGGACAGGGCCAGCGTCGCCGGCGTCCGCCGTCCCTCGGCCAGCGCTTCGGTGGCGTGGCCGAGCAGCACCGACTGGTCGGCCGGGTCGAGCAGCTGCCGCGCGCGGTCGTTCATCATCACGATGTCTTCGTTGAACGCCAGCACGATGCCCGTCCACCGGCGGCAGGTCTGCAGGTAGGCCTGGAAGAGGATCATCTCCCGCAGGTCGCTGTGCCGCAGCAGGGCCTGGCGGATCTGCTCGGCCGTCGAGCGGGCCAGCGCGACGAGCAGGCCGCCCGCGTCCTTGTACCAGCAGGTGAGGTCGACCGCGCCGACCTTCTTGCCCGAGATCGGGTGGTGGATCGGCACGCCCGCGCACGCCAGGTTCTCCAGGTGCTCGGCGTAGTGCTCGTGACCGAACACCGTCGTCGGGCGGCCGTCCTCCAGCGCGGTGCCGATGCCGTTGGTCCCGACGGACTGCTCGCCGTAGCTGAACCCGGGTACCAGCTCGACGCGCTCCAGGTGCCGGGCCAGGTCGGCGTCCCCGGTCCGCTGGGTGAGCACGACGCCGCTCGCGTCGGTGAGGATGAGGCTGATCGGCTGGCCCTCGAACTGCTCGCCGAGCTTGTGCAGCACCGGCTCGGCGCCGCGGACCAGCGGGCTGTCGGGGTTCTGGTCGCCGAGGTAGAGCGGGTCGATCCGGTTGGCCTCGACCCGGAACTCCCGCGAGCGCCGCCAGGAAGCGAGGATCGTCTGCCGGACCGCACCCTCCGGCACTGGCTCGGAGGTCAGGAAGCGCACCCGGCTGCGGGCGAGCGCGTCGTCGGCGAGCAGGGTGCCGGGCGCGATCTCGTCCACGTGACCTCCCGTAGTGACGCCCGTCCAGCGTAAGCGCGCGGTGGCGCCGGCGGTGTCTCAAATTGAGACGCTCCCGGCGGCACGGCGGCGGTGCGATGGAGGCATGGCCGCCGAGACGTACAACCCCTGGACGATCGTCAACCTGGTCTTCACGCACCTGGCCGAGCAGGGGCTGCATCCGGCGCTCGGCGCGGACGGCCACCCCGGCGAACCGGCCGCCGCGCTCCTGCGGGCGCTCGGGATCGTGCCCACGGTCGAAGGTGACGCGCGCGTGCAGGCCGGGATCCACGACGAGCTCGCGGCGTTGCGCGCCCGGATGCTCGACCCGGGCGAACCGCGCTGAGCAGCGGGTTCTGTCTCAGATTGAGACCCGCGTCCGCCGCGTGAGCCCGCCTAATGGTCAACGCCGGGTCGGCGAGCCGCGAATAAGGAGTGATCGATGAGTCGCCAGAGCGTGGCGAAAGCCCACCAGAAGATCCAGGAACTGTCGTGGGAACCGGCGTACCACACCCCGGTCTCGCACTACGGCACCGACTACACCTTCCGGAAGGCCAAGAAGAAGGACCCGCTGAAGCAGGTCCTCCGCTCGTACTTCCCGATGCAGGAGGAAAAGGACCACCGGGTCTACGGCGCCGAAGACGGCGCGATCCGCGGCAACATGTTCCGCCAGGTTCAGGAACGCTGGCTGGAGTGGCAGAAACTGTTCCTGTCGATCATCCCGCTGCCGGAGATCTCGGCCGCGCGGGCGATGCCGCTGCTGTTCCGCACGGTCCCGAACCCGGAGCTGCACAACGGCCAGGCGATCCAGATGATCGACGAGGTCCGCCACTCGACGATCCAGCAGAACCTGAAGCGCCTGTACATGCAGAACTACATCGACCCGGCGGGCTTCAACTCGAGCCTGCGCAACTTCCAGAACGACTACTGCGGCACGATCGGCCGCCAGTTCGCCGAAGGCTTCATCACCGGTGACGCCATCACCGCGGCGAGCATCTACCTGACCATCGTCGCCGAAACCGCGTTCACGAACACGCTGTTCGTCGCCATGCCGGCCGAGGCCGCCGCGAACGGCGACTACCTGCTGCCGACGGTGTTCCACTCGGTCCAGTCCGACGAATCCCGCCACATCAGCAACGGCTACGCGACGCTGCTGATGGCGCTATCCGACGAAAGCAACCACCAGCTGCTCGAACGCGACCTGCGGTACGCGTGGTGGAACAACCACGCCGTCGTCGACGCCGCGATCGGCACGTTCATCGAATACGGCACCAAGGACCGCCGCAAGGACCGCGAAAGCTACGCGGAGATGTGGCGCCGCTGGATCTACGACGACTACTACCGCAGCTACCTCGTCCCGCTGGAGAAGTACGGGCTCGTCATCCCGCACGACCTCATCGAAGAGGCGTGGAACCGGATCTGGAACAAGGGGTACGTCCACGAAGTCGCGCAGTTCTTCGCCACCGGGTGGCTCGCCAACTACTGGCGCATCGACCCGATGACCGACGAAGACTTCGAGTGGTTCGAGTACAAGTACCCGGGCTGGTACGACAAGTACGGCAAGTGGTGGGAGAACTACAACCGCCTCGCCACGCCGAACGGGCACCACCCGATCGTCGCCGAGAACGTCGACTACGTGTACCCGCACCGCTGCTGGACCTGCATGGTGCCCTGCCTCATCCGCGAGGACATGGTGGTCGACCAGGTCGACGGCCAGCACCGGACGTACTGCTCGGAGACCTGCCGCTGGACCGACGCCGAGGCGTTCCGGCCCACCTACCAGGGCCGCAACACCCCGAACATGGGCCAGCTGGTCGGCGCCCGCGAGTGGGAGACGCTCTACCACGGCTGGAACTGGGCCGACGTCGTCTCCGACATGGGCTTCGTCCGCGACGACGGCAAGACCATGGTCGCCCAGCCGCACCTGGACCTCGACCCGAAGAAGATGTGGACGCTCGACCACCTGCGCCGGATGCCCGAGGTGCAGTCGCCGAACGTGCTGCTCAACCAGATGACCGACGCCGAGCGCGCCGCGTTCGTCGCCGACTACAACCGCCAGGGTCCGGCCGGGCGCCCCGCGCCGCAGGCCTGACGGGCGGCCCGGCATGGCAGAGAAACACCGCGTCCGGTTCGAGCCGGTCGGGATCGAGATCGACGTCGCCGAGGACCAGACGATCCTGCGCGCCGCCGCCGAGCAGGGCGTCATGCTCATGCACGGCTGCAAGGAAGGGCAGTGCGCGGCCTGCAAGTCGTTCCTCCTCGACGGCGACGACGTCGAACACGACCGGTACTCGACCTTCGCGCTTCCCGACTACGAAAAGGAGGAAGGCTTCACGCTGCTGTGCCGGGCCCACGCCTACGAAGACCTGACGATCGAGCTGCTCAACTACGACGAGGAGATGATCCAGTCCGGCCTGCCGATCCAGGAGGCGACGGTCGAGGTCGTCGCGAACGATCCGGTGACGCACGACCTGCGGCACCTGGTCGTCCGGCTGGACGGGGACCTGAAGTTCTTCCCGGGCCAGTACCTGGACTTCGCGGTTCCGGGCACCGAGGAGACGCGGTCGTTCTCCATGGCCAACACCTCGGCCCGCGACGGGTTCCTGGAGTTCGTCATCAAGGTCTACCCCGACGGGTTGTTCTCCCGGTTCCTCGACGCCGAAGTCGCGGTCGGCGACCGGCTCCGGGTGACCGGCCCGTTCGGGGTGTTCACCCTCCGGAACAACCCAGGCGCCGACCTCGTCTTCGTCGGCGGCGGGGCCGGGATGGCGCCGATCCTGTCGCTGCTGCGGTCGATGGCCGAGCGCGGGATCGACCGGAAGGCGACGTTCTACTACGGCGCCCGGCGCCGCCGAGACCTCTGCTTCGAGGCGGAGTTGCGGGAGCTGGAAGCGAAACTGCCCGGTTTCCGTTACATCCCGGCACTTTCCGAGCCGGGCGACGACGACTGGACCGGCGAAACCGGCTTCGTCACCGACGTCCTGCGCCGGGCCGGTGCCGATCTCACCGGAGCGGACGCCTACGTCTGCGGACCACCGCCGATGGTCGAGGCCGCGCTGGAGCTGCTGCCCGCGCTCGGCGTCGCCGAAAAGCGCGTCTTCTACGACAAGTTCACCACCACGGGCGAAGGGTAGGAAACCCATGACAGCCACCCAAGAACGCAGCGTGCCCAAGCCGACGTTCACCGACGCCGAGGCGGGCGCGAAGGTCTTCCCGGACTCCGAAGCCCGGCGGTTCAACTACTTCAGCGCCGCCAAGCGCAAGCAGAGCCACTACGAGGACGTCACCGTCGAGGTCCAGCCCGACCCGCGGCACTACCTGTCCCAGGGCTGGCTCTACGCCTTCGCCGACGGCCAGGGCGGCTACCCGCTGGAGTGGACGGCGCTGAAGGCGTGGGGCTCCGACCGGCCGCTGCCCGAACGCGGCCCGGGCTCCGGCGGGAAGGGCTACGACTGGCCGGCGCACGGCTGGCACGAGTTCCGGGACCCCAACGAGGAGTGGGAGCTCACCCTCTACCGGTACAACGCGAACGTCGTGCGCCAGCTGAACCAGAACATCGACGCCGCCCGCCAGGCCAAGGCGTTCGACCAGTGGAACCGCAACTGGGTCGACTTCGTGGCCAAGCACGTCGGCGCGTGGATGCACGTCGACCACGGGCTCGGCCTGTACCTGTTCGCCAACGCCAACCGGCGCGCCCCGACGAACATGCACAACAACGCGATCTCGGTGAACAGCATGCACCGCATCCGCGCGGCGCAGGACCTGGCCCTGTACAACCTGACGCTCACCGAGGAGATCGAGGGCTTCGACGGAACGGCCCATCTGGCCACCTGGAACGAGGACCCGGCCTGGCAGGGCGTCCGCGAGACCGCCGAGCAGCTGACCGGGATCTGGGACTGGGGCGAGGCGATCTTCGCCGCGAACGTCGTCTTCGAGCCCCTCGTCGGCGAGCTGTTCCGCAGCAACCTGGTCCAGCAGGCCGCACCGGCGAACGGCGACTTCGTCACCCCGACGCTGATCGGCGCCGAGGAGTTCGACTTCTCCGAACGCGACCTCCGCTACACGAAGCCGCTGTTCCACCTGCTGATCAACGACAAGGAGTTCGCCGACCACAACAAGGCGCTGCTGCAGAAGTGGCTCGAGGACTGGGTGCCGCGGTGCATCGGCGCCGCCCGGGTGCTGCAGCCGTTGTGGTCGCAGCCCGACGCCAAGCCGATCCGGTTCGAGGACGGTCTCGACCGCGTGAAGAGCCGGTTCGCCGGAATCCTGTCCGAATTGGGCCTCAAGGCACCCGAGGAGCTGGGCCAGTGACCATCTTCAAAACGGCGGAAAGCCCGTTCAAGGCCGACAACACCGCGTCCAACATGTGCGGTTTCACCCTGATGAACAACCAGGTCGGCGCGATCGTCGCGGAAGTGATGGGGACGAAGGACAACGTCACGATCACGCCGCTGCCCTCGATGATCCGGGTCGACGCCGTCGGCCGCATGGACGTCGTCTATGCCGAGGTCGACGAGGCAGCCGGCGAGGAAGAAGGCTGGTTCAACGCGGCCGAGTTCGAGGAGAGCATGTCCACCCACTACGGGCGGATGATCCACGAAGACGACCGCACGATCATGTTCGCCAACCCCGAAGACGCGGCGGAGTACCTCGACTTCGACCTCAAGCCCATTCGCTAGCAATACCAGCACTCGATCCGGCTCAGGAGGATCAACCATGTACGAAAAAGATGGCGAGAAATACTTCGTGGTGGACGCCCACACCCACTTCTGGGACGCGAGCCCGGAGAACTGGGTGGAGGGTCAGGAGGAATACGCCAAGGGCTGGATCGAGTGCTTCCACGCCTACCAGGGGCTCGGCCCGAAGGAGACGCACTGGCCGCTCGACCGGTTCCAGAAGTACTCCGAAGAGCTGATGATGCACGACCTCTTCGAGGTCGGGCACGTCGACAAGGCCATCTTCCAGCCGACCAACCTGCGGCAGTGGTACAAGACGGGCTTCAACACCACCGAGAACGACGGCGCGCTGGCCGAGAAGCACCCGGACAAGTTCCTCGTCAACACCACCTTCGACCCGCGAGAAGGCGAAGCCGGGATGAAGGCGTTCGAGGAACGCGTCAAGCGCTACCACTGCAAGGGCGTCAAGCTCTACACGGCCGAGTGGCGCGGCAATTCGCGGGGCTGGAGCCTCAAGGACCCCGAGGCGGCCCGCTATCTCGAGAAGTGCGAGGAGCTCGGCGTCACCAACATCCATGTCCACAAGGGACCGACGATCTGGCCCCTGGACAAGGACGCCTTCGACGTGTCCGATGTGGACCAGGTGGCGACCAGCTTCCAGGGCCTCAACTTCATCGTCGAGCACGTCGGCCTGCCGCGCATCGAGGACTTCTGCTTCATGGCCACCCAGGAGCGGAACGTCTACGCGGGACTCGCCGTCGTCGTCGGCGGCCTGATGCACGCCCGGCCGAAGTTCTTCGCCAAGGTCATGGGCGAGCTGATGTTCTGGCTCGGCGAGGACAAGCTCATCTTCGGCGCGGACTACGCCATCTGGGAACCGAAGTGGCAGGTCGAGGGCTTCGTCGACTGGAACATGCCCGCCGACGACGAGCTGTCGGACTTCCCGCCGCTGACCGTCGACCAGAAGAAGAAGATCCTCGGGCTGAACGCGGCCCGCCTCTACGACATCGACGTCCCCGCGGAGTTGCAGCTCGCGGATCCGAAGAACGTCGAGCCCGTCGGCGTGCCGAACTCATGACCGCCGTGGTGACCGGGGCCCGCGCCGCCGTGTGGGCGGCGCTGGGCACCGTCCGGGATCCCGAGCTGGACGAACCCCTCACCGACCTCGGGTTCGTGGCCCGCTGCGAGGTGAGCGACGCGGGCCACGCCGTCGTCCGGCTGCGGCTGCCGACGTACTTCTGCGCGCCGAACTTCGCGTTCCTGATGGTGGCGGACGCCTACGACGCCGTGGCCGGGGTGCCGGGCCTGACCGGGCTCGACATCCGGCTCGACGACCACTTCGCGTCCGACGTCATCAACCGCGGGGTGGCGGCGCGGCAGGGGTTCGTCGCGTCGTTCGACGGCGAGGCCGTCGATGAGCTCGACACGCTGCGGTACGACTTCGTCCGCAAGGCCGTCCTGGCGGGCACCGACCGCGTCTGCCGGTCCCTGGGCCGGGACCCGCAGTCGCTGACCCTCGGCGACGTCCCGCCGAGCCCCGACCTGGACCGGCTCCGAGCCCGCCGTCGTGAGCTGGGCCTGCCCGCCGAGGACGGCGACCCGCTGCTGCTGGACCCGGCTACCGGGACGACCCCAGCCGACGCGAAGCGGTATCTCGCTTTCGCGCGGCTTACCCGCACGAGCATGGAGGCCAATTCGGGCGTCTGCCGCGGCATGCTCCGCGCACGGTACGCGCTCGACGCAGAAGAGGAGGGCACGGGATGAAGGCCGTGCGGCTGCAGAAGTACCACCAGCACCCGGTGATCGAGGACGTCCCGGAGCCGCGCGCGACCGGACCCTTCGACGTCGTGGTGAAGATCGGCGGCGCCGGCGTCTGCCGCACCGACCTGCACATCATCGAGGAGCAGTGGGCCGAGAAGTCCGGCGTCCAGCTGCCGTACACGATCGGCCACGAGAACGCCGGCTGGGTGCACGAGGTCGGCCCGGCGGTGACCAACGTCGAGGTCGGGGACACGGTCATCCTGCACCCGACCCCGACGTGCGGGCTGTGCCACGCGTGCCGCGCCGGGGACGACATGCACTGCCCGAACGGCAGCTTCCCGGGCATCGACTCCGACGGCGGGATGGCGGAGTACCTGCTGACGTCGGCGCGGGCGTGCATCAAGCTCGATCCCTCCACGCAACCGGAAGACGTCGCCGCGTTGGCGGACGCGGGCATCACCGCCTACCACGCGGTGCGCAAGGCCGTCCCGCACCTGTACCCGGGCACCACCTGCGTCGTCAACGGCGCAGGAGGTCTCGGGCACATCGGCATCCAGTCGCTGCGCGCGCTGACCGCGGCCCGCGTGATCGTGGTCGACCGCAACGCTGACGCCCTCGAACTGGCGGCCACCCTGGGCGCCGACGAGACCGTGCTGGCCGACGGCAAGCAGGTCGAAGCCGTGCTCGACCTGACCGGCGGCGACGGGGCCGAGGTCGTCCTCGACTTCGTCGCCGAGCAAGGCGCCCAGCAGGACGCCTTCGCGATGACCCGGCGCGCCGGGTCGCACTTCGTCATCGGCTACGGCTCGAACATCGAGATCCCGACGATCGACATCATCTCCACCGAACGCAACGTCATCGGCAACCTCGTGGGCACCTACAACGACCTGGCCGAGCTGATGGTGCTGGCCCAGGCCGGAAAGGTCACGCTCCACACGAAGAAGTACCCGCTGGACGCGGCCCTCGACGCGCTGGCCGACCTCGACGCCGGGCGCGTGCGCGGCCGGGCGATCCTCACCCCTTAGGAGCAGTCATGGCGAAGGAACTGCGGTTCGGCTCGGACGCCCGCGACCTGCTGCTGGCGGGTGTGGACAAGCTGGCCGAAGCGGTCAAGTCCACGCTGGGGCCGAAGGGCCGCAACGTGATCATCGAGAAGATCACCGGCTCGCCGGTGGTCACCAACGACGGCGTCACCATCGCGCGCGAGATCCACCTGAAGAACCAGTTCGAGAACATGGGCGCGCAACTGGTCAAGGAAGCGGCGATCAAGACCAACGACGTCGTCGGCGACGGCACCACCACGGCCACCGTGCTGGCCCAGGCGATCGTCCGCGAAGGCATGCGGGCGATCTCCGCCGGCGGCAACCCGGTGCTGGTGAAGCGCGGCATCGACCACGCGGTCGGGCTCCTGGTGGCGCACCTGGAGAAGCAGGCGCACCCGGTGGTGTCCGAACAGGACTACGCGCGGGTGGCGGCGATCTCGGCCAACGACGACGACGCCGTCGGCGCGGTCATCGCCAAGGCGTTGCACACCGTCGGCGACGGCGGCGTGGTGACGGTCGAGGAGTCGCCGTCGATCGGGATGAGCGTCGAGTTCGTCGAAGGGTTCGAGTTCGACAACGGCTACCTCTCGCCGTACCTGGTCACCGACCCGGGCCGGTTGGAGGCGGTGCTCGACGACCCGTACATCCTGATGTGCGCGGAGAAGATCACCAAGGTGCAGCAGCTGATGCCGTTGCTGGACAAGGTGATGCGCGCGCCCCGGCCGCTGGTGGTGATCGGCGAGACGGTCGAGGGCACGGCGCTGTCCATGCTGGTGCACAACCACATGAACGGCACGTTCCAGTCGGTGGCGGTCCGCGCACCGGGCTTCGGCGACCGGCGGCTGCACAAGCTGGAGGACCTCGCCGCGATCGTCGGTGGTGCGGTGCTCTCGCGGCAGTCCGGGTTCACCATGGAGACGATGACTCTCGAGCACCTCGGCCGCGCCAAGCAGGTCCGGGTGACCGAGAACCGCACGACGATCGTCGGCGGCGCGGGTGCTTCGGAGGCGGTGGACTTCCGGGTCGGCCAGCTGCGCGCGGAGCTGGAGCGCGCGCAGTTCGGCGTCGACGAGGACGTCCTGACCGAGCGGATCGGCGCCCTGACCGGCAAGGTCGCGGTCGTCCGCGTCGGCGCGGCGACCCCGGCCGAGCTGAAGGAGCTGCAGCACCGGGTCGAGGACGCCCTGTCGGCGACCCGGGCGGCGATGGCCGAAGGCATCGTGGCGGGCGGGGGAGCGGCGCTGCTGCACGCCGAGAAGGCCCTGGAAGGCCTCGGCCTCGAGGGTGACCAGGCGATCGGCGTCGAGATCGTCCGGCGCGCCTTGGCGGAACCGGCGTTCCTGATCGCGCACAACGCGGGCCACCCCGCGCACGAGATCGTGGCGCGGACCAGGGAGCTGGGCGACGACGAGGGCTTCGACGCCCTGCACGACCGCTACGGCGACATGATCGACCTCGGCGTCGTCGACCCGCTGCGCGTGTGCCGGTCGGCGGTGCAGAACGGGGCCTCGGTGGCGGGCCTGCTGTTGACGACGAACTCGCTGATCGCCGAGGAACAAACCCCGTGGGGCGGCAGCCCGGCCCTGATGACGGAGTTCGGCCCGCTCGACGAAGGCCTGCACCAGCCGTCACCGGACGCGAGCACACCCCAGTCCCTCGGAATGGGCCCCTCCGTCGGCTGAGCTCTCCGGCCCGCGGAGTGCGGAGGTCTCCCCGCCGGCGTCCTGAGCCCCGGCGGGGAGACCTCCGGCTCAGGGAACGAGGCCGTGCCGGGCCAGTTCGTGCCCGGCCAGCTTCTCGATGACGTCCCGGTCGCGCTCCCGCCAGCCGTTCGCCGGCTCGCCCATCGCGGCCAGGCGCCCTGGGGACTGCGTGGCCAGGGCCCGCAGCGCCAGGAGGTCCCGCCCCGCGTCGCCGAGGGCGCGCAGCCGGGCGGCGGCCGTCGCGCGGCGCGTGAAGTTCCAGCGCAGCGGCAACCACGTCACCACGAGCGTCAGCACCGGCAGGGCGATGATGATCGCCGCCAGCCACCACGCCAGGTTCTCCACCGCCTCGATCTGCCACTGGCCCGCGTCCGCGAACTTGGTGCCGACGGCCGAACCGCCGTGCAGGGCCCTTGCCAGCGCGTCCCCGACGAGCGGGATCCCGCCGGCGGTGTCCGCCGCCGAATCGAACGTGCCCCGCAGTCCCGTTCCGGCGTCGACGAGCCCGTCGCCGGGCGCGCGCAGCTTCATCACCTGGTCGTACACCGACGTCCCGAGCCACACCGCCACGACGACGAGCGACAGCGCGAGCAGGTCGCCGGCGAGCTGGGCGGTGCGACGGATCGGCCGTTCGGCGTAGAGCTGCATCGGGACGCCTTTCGCGGTGGGGGAGCGCGGCCACGGCAACGTACCCGGGTCCCCGCCGCGCCAATCGCCGCGGTGCTCTATGACGGTGGTCATAGTGTGTTCGTGGTCTCACTGTGCTCTCATAGGACTATGACCACTGTCATAAGAGCTGCGGACCCCGAGTGTGTCGCCGCCCTCGTCGCGGCTTGCTCGCCGGACAGTCTCCGGCGCCGGTTCATGATGAGCGGACCCGCCCGGCCGGCCGAGGTTTTCCAGCGCTACCAGCGGTTCCTGCTCGCCGGCCCGCCGGACGGCGTCGCGCTGCTGGCCTTTTCCGGCGGTACTCCGGTGGGCTTGCTGAACTTCGTCGCGCAGGCTCCGGGCGAAGCCGAGGTCGGGGTCCTGGTCGCCGACGCGTGGCAGCGGCGGGGGATCGGCAGCGCGCTGAGCCGGTGGCTGTGGGCGTCCGGACGCTGGCCGGGCTGGACCGTGCGGGCCACCGTCCAGGCCGGGAACACCGGCGCCGAGGCGCTGCTGCGGAGCCAGGGCTTCCGGCCGGTCCCGGCGTACGAACGCGGCGAGCGCGACCACGCGCTGGTCGTGCCCGGCTGGGTTACCATGACGGACGTCATGAAGGAGGCGGTCGATGACCAGGACACCGCGCGAGCGGATGGTGCTCAGCGCCGCGCAGCTGGTGCGGATCCACGGTGTCGGGGCGACCGGCATGCGGGACGTGGTCGCCCACGCCGAAGCGCCGCGGGGGTCGCTGCAGCACTACTTCCCGGGCGGTAAGGACCAGCTGATCGCCGAAGCCGTCGCCTGGGCGGGGGACTACGCCGCTCGGCGCGTCGCCCGCGTTGCCGCGAAGCTCGAGGACCCGACGCCGGGGAAGCTCTTCGAAGCCATGGCCGCCCAGTGGCGCGACGAGTTCACGGCGGCCGGCTACGACGCCGGATGTCCGTTGGTCGCGACGGTCGCCGACGCCGCCGCGACGAGCGACGACCTCCGCCAAGCGGTCGGCAAGGCTTTCGACGGCTGGCAGCGTCCGGTCGCGGCCACGCTCGAGCAACTGGGCGTGCCGCCGGCCCGCAGCGCGTCCCTGGCGGTGCTGATGCTCAGCGCGCTGGAGGGCGCGATCGTCCTGGCGCGGGCACACCAGGACGTCGCGCCGCTCGAAACGGTGGTCGCGGAGCTGCGGCCGCTGCTCGACGGCGCCGTGGACAAACGCCGCCGCCGAGCTTTGACCTAGAGGGCGCGGAAGAACGCCCGGATGTCGTCGACCAGCACCTCCGGCGCCTGCAGGGACGCGAAGTGCCCACCGGTGTCGTACTCCGACCAGCGCGTGACGGTGTTCGAAAGCTCGGCCAGGCCGCGGATCGCGTGGTCGCCGCGGAAGTTCGCCACGGCGGTCGGGACGCCGGAGGACGCCGGCCGCTCACCCCAGCCGTCCTGGCCGGCCTCCAGGTAGAGGCGCGCGGCCGAGCCGGCGGTGCCGGTGAGCCAGAAGATCGTCACGTTCGTCAGGATCGCGTCCCGGCTCACCGGGGTCTGGTTCGTGGCGGTGGGGTCCCAGTCGACGAACCACTCGAGGTTCCACGCGAGCTGCCCGGCGGGGGAGTCGTTGAGGGCGTAGGCGAGGGTCTGCGGGCGGGTGGCCATCTGGGTGGCGTAGCCGGAGTGGGCGTACCACCACGCCTGGTTCTCCAGCGCCTGCTTGCGGTCCTTTTCGGACAGCCGCTCGAGATCGCCGGGAGCGGTCGGCACCCCGGCGTTGGCCACGGCGTTGACGTGCACGCCCAGCACGGCTTCCGGCGCGACCCGGCCGAGTTCGGGGGAGACGATGCTGCCGAAGTCGCCGCCGTGGGCGCCGTAGCGCTCGTAGCCGAGCCGTTTCATCAGCTCGGCCCAGGCTCTCGCGACGCGGCGGGTGTTCCAGCCGGTTTCGTGGGTGGGGCCCGAGAAGGCGAAACCGGGCACCGACGGCGCGACGACGTGGAACGCGTCCGCCGGATCACCACCGTGGGCCCGCGGATCGGTGAGCGGACCGAGGACGTCGAGGAAGTCGGCGACCGTGCTCGGCCACCCGTGGGTGATGATCAGCGGGGTGGCGCCGGGTTCGGGGGAGCGGACGTGCAGGAAGTGGATGCGCTGGCCGTCGATGGTGGTCGTGAACTGGGGGACGGCGTTGAGCCAGGCTTCCTGGGCACGCCAGTCGAAGCCGTGCTGCCAGTAGCCGACGAGCTCGGCGAGATAGGCCTGGCTGACGCCGTACGCCCAGCCGGCGGCGGGGAGTTCGCCGGGCCAGCGGGTCCTGGCCAGGCGGTGGTGCAGTTCGTCGAGGTCCGGCTGGGGGATGTCGATGTGGAAGGGATCCATGGGTTCGACGGTCCCGCGAATATAGGACAGACGACGTCCTGAACGAGCCCCGCGCGACTGTGACGGGTCAGAGTCCGCCGCTGAACACGCCTCTCAGTTCGGTTCGACCGGTGCGTCGGTCTGCACCTCTTTGCCCATGACGCGGCTGATCAGCGACACCAGCGCGCGCTCGCGTCGACTCATCGCCGTCTCGAAGTCGTCGTTCCGCAGATCGACCGCGGAGACCTGGTGGGAATGCACGTTCCGGTCGATGGTCTCGGGTGTCGTTTCGGCACTCTTCGCCAGCCCGCGGAGGTAGACGGACGGCGGCCGGCCGCCGATGATCCGGTTGGTGCGCGCGGTCAGCGGAGTCTTGTTGACGATGGAGTTGTAGCGGTTGGCGTCGATACCGGCCTTTTCGCACCACACCTTCGGGAAGATGTGGTGGATGTCCACGGCGTTGTCGAAGTAGTTCTCGTCCGACATGTCCGAACCGGTGCACCAGTCCAGTGGGCCTTCGCGCAGGAGCAGGGCGTAGAGGCCCTTGTACGCGGCGGAGCCGCGAGTCCGCAACGACCACAGCCGGCTCGAAACGAACTGGGCCTCCTGCACGGTCCTCGGTTCGGTCTCCGCGCCGCGAACCCAGTCGACGAGATCCGGAACGTCGCGGGCGAACCTCGTCTCGGTGGTGCCGCCGTAAAGCTCACCGAAGACTCCGCACCAGTACCAGCGGGAGATCTTCTGGCGGGCACCGACCGTCTCGGCCTGCTGCCCCAAGAGCGCGAAGACGGCGGCCATCGGGATGAGCTGGCTGCCGTAGGGGAGGAACCGGGTGTCGAAGATGTGCTGGGCGTGGAGGAACTGCGCCACTGCCTTGAGGCCTTCCGTCACATCCGGAGCCCACTTCAGGTATTCCGCCAGGGTCAGGTTCAGCATGTCCGCGCGGCGGCACCCGATCCGGGGAGCACTGGCCTCGTCGCGCCCGGCCTCGATGGCGGCCTGTCGCCGCTCGATGGTCGCCAGCAAGGCCACCGCCTGCAGGAAGTCGGTGTTGGCGACGTTGGCCAGGATGTCGTATTTCCCGGTGCTCCAGGACGCCTTGCGATCATCCCAGTCCTGGCGCAGGTCGAAGTCGTCGGCGGCGAACGTGGCGGTGAGCAGCTCGAAGACCGTGAGCGTGACGCCGCCGGTGTTGACCTTCTCGAAGACCTGGCAAACGGCCTGCCGCGGGGTGCTGCGGCCCAGCTCGATCACGGGCAGCTGGTACTGGATGAAGCGCTGCACCACGGCGTCGTTGAACGTCCCCCACAGCTTGAGGTTCTCGCTCTGCCGTTCGGGTTCGAACTGGACGAAGCCCATCATCCAGGGCATCGAGTCGAACAACGCGGTGCAGGGGAACATCCTCGCCGCGTATTCCTTCTCCGGGGTGGACAGATCCAGGATCGGGCGGCCGCGGAAGTCGAGGCGGATCTTCGTTTCCGGCACGAACACGATGGCGTCCTCGCGGTCACCGTCGTCGAGTACGGCCCGTTCCATGTCGAGGTAGAACCAGCCTTTGACGTCCTTGCCGCGGACGTCCTGGGTTTCGACCGGAGCCTTGCGGTGGATCGACTGGTAGAGCGACGTCAGGCGCTGCTGGCCATCGAGGATCAGGCGGTCGGGGGTCGTCCGGGACGCCGGTTGGGCTCCTTCGACGGCTCGCGTCTTGAAGCGTGTTTCGCCACCCTGCCGCAGCATCATCACGGTACCGGCCGGATAGCCCAGGGAGATCGACGCGATCAGGCTCGCGATGTTGCGGTCCGGCCACACCCATCCGCGCTGGAACTCCGGCAGCTGTGTCTCCCCGCGGTCGACCTGGGTAAGCAGGTCCTTGAGGAACTCCTTCTCGATGCCGAAAGCCTCAACGCCCACGTTTGCTCCTGTTCTTTTGCGCCGTCCGCCCTATGTCGTGGGCGAACGGCGAAAAGTTTCAGGTTGGAGGTCAAGGACCGGTATCGGTCCGCTCAGGTGTGCGTCCCGCCGTCGATGCGGATCTCCGTGCCCGTGATGAACTTCCCGTCGTCCGACGCCAGCATCGCCACCACGCCCGCCACCGCCTCCGGGCCCGCGACCGCGTTGCCGACCTCCGTCTTGTGGTCCGTCGGCAGGATCGGCAGCAAGCGCCCGAACAGGGAAAAGTCGGGGTCCTTCGGCAGCCAGCTCGCCGCCGAGTCCGTGATGCCGCTCTTCACGCTTCCCGGGGCGATGCTGACCACGCGCAGGCCCTGCTTTCCGTACTCCAGCGCCAGCGAGTGCGTGAACGCCTGGATCCCGCCCTTGCTCGCGCTGTACGCCGCCATGTACGGGTGGGCGAACGACGCCGACGTCGAACTGAAGTTCACCACCACGCCCTTACCGCTCTCCAGCAGGGCCGGGAGGGCCGCGCGGGTGGTCAGGAACGTTCCCGTCAGGTTCACCGCCAGCACCCGGTTCCACAGCTCCAGCGACGTCTCGTGCGTGTGCGACGCCAGCAGGATGCCGGCCGCGTTGACCAGCACGTCGAGGCCGCCGAGGACGTCGATCGCCGAGGCCATCCGTGAGGCCACCGAGGCTTCGTCGGCGACGTCCATCGTGAACGTCGTCAGGCCCGCGATCGCGGCGGCCTTCTGGGTGCCCTCCAAGCCCTCTTCGGAGACGTCGGTCCCGATGACCCGCGCCCCCTCCTCCAGCAGGCGGAGCGTGGTGGCCCGGCCGATGCCGGAACCGGCGCCGGTGACCAGGACTCGGCGATCGCGCAGGCGTTCCATGACGATCACCGTAACCAAGATCTCAGAGCGCGGGCACCCTCTCTTCGGAGGGTGGCGGGCCCGGGGGCGTCCCGTCGCCGAACGGGCGGCCGCCCAGCTCCTCGCGGCCGTGCGGCGTGAGCCAGCCGGACAGGTCCGGGCCCAGCGGGACGATCCGCGTCGGGTTCACGTTCTCGTGCACGACGTAGTAGTGCTCCTTGATCTGCGCGAAGTCGATCGTGTCGCCGAACCCGGGCGTCTGGAACAGGTCGCGCGTGTACGCCCACAGCACCGGCAGCTCGGTCAGCTTCTGGCGGTTGCACTTGAAGTGGCCGTGGTAGACCGCGTCGAACCGGACCAGCGTCGTGAACAGCCGGATGTCCGCCTCGGTGATCGTGTCGCCGACCAGGTACCGCTGGTCCGCCAGCCGCTCGGACAACCAGTCCAGCCGGGCGAACAGCTTCCGGTAGGAGTGCTCGTACGCCTCCTGGGACCGGGCGAACCCGCACTGGTACACCGCGTTGTTGACGTCGGTGAACACCTTCTGCGCGACGTCGTCGATCTCGTCCCGCAGCTTCTCCGGGTAGAGCTCGGGGGCGCCGTCGCGGTGGTAGGCCGTCCACTCGGCCGACATGTCCAGCGTCATCTGCGCGAAGTCGTTGGTCACGACCTTGCCGCTCGGGATGTCGACGAAGGCCGGCACGGTGATGCCGCGCGGGTAGTCCGGGTCGCGCTTGAAGAACGCCTCCTGCAGCCGCTCGATGCCGAGCACCGGGTCGCGGCCGTCCGGATCGAGGTCGAAGCTCCAGCTCCGCTCGTCGTGCACCGGCCCCGCGATGGCCATCGACAGCACCGGCTCGAGGCCCAGCAGCCGCCGGACGATCACCGCGCGGTTCGCCCACGGGCACGCGCGGGCCACGACCAGCCGGTACCGGCCGGGCTCGACCGGCCAGCCGTCTCGGCCGTCGGCCGTGATGCGGTCCGGGATGTAGTTCAGGTCACGCTTGTACTCGCCCTTGTCGCTCATCGGCGTCCTCAGCAGTCGTCGGTCGGGGGAGCGGTGTCCAGTGCGGCGGCCAGCCGGGCCAGCACCGGCCCGGCCGCGCGGATGTCCTCGGCGCTCAGGTGGTCGAACACCGAAGCCCGCACGCGGGCGAGGTGCCCCGGGTAGGCCGCCTTCAACCTGGCCAGTCCCGCCTCGGTCAGCACGGCGTTGGAGGCGCGCCCGTCCTCGGCGCACCGGCGCTTCTCGACCAGGCCACGCCGGGTGAGGTCGTCGACGACCCGGCTGATCCGGCTGAGGGACAGCCCGGTGGTCGCGGCCAGCGCCGAGATGCGGAGCAGGTGGCCCGGCGCCTCGGACAGCGCCACCAGCACGCCGTAGTCGGTGATCGTGAGACCCGTCTCGGGCAGGAACTGGTCCTCGAGCGCACGCGGCAGCGCCGTCATGATGCGCATCAACGGCCGCCAGAAGGCGGCTTCGTCGAGGTCGAGCGCGGACTGATCACCCATGCAGGCGACTCTACCGAAAGCTTGCTTGCGCAACCAGCAAAAGTGAGTAGAGTCTTGTTGAGCCCTCAACCACTGGGGGTCGCCCCTACGAGGAGAGAAGAAGAGCATGACCAGCGCGACCACCTACCCCCAGCTGACCGGTGAGTACACCCTGGACGCCGCCCACTCGCGGATCGGGTTCGTCGCCCGCCACGCCATGGTGACCAAGGTGCGCGGCAGCTTCAACGACTTCACCGGCACCGCGACCATCGACGGCGACGCGCCGGAGAAGTCGAGCGTCCAGGTGACGATCCAGGCCAAGAGCATCGACACGCGCAACGCCGACCGTGACGCGCACCTCAAGGGCAACGACTTCTTGTCGATGGACGAGTACCCGCAGATCACGTTCAGCTCGACCGAGATCAAGCAGACCGGCGACACCAGCTTCGACGTGACCGGCGACCTGACGATCAAGGACGTGACCCGCTCGGTCACCATCCCGTTCGAGTTCGAGGGCTCCGCGAAGGACCCGTTCGGCAACGACCGCATCGGCCTCGAGGGTTCGACCACGATCAACCGCAAGGACTACGGCGTCACCTGGAACGCCGCGCTCGAGACCGGCGGCGTGCTGGTCAGCGACAAGGTCACGCTGGAGTTCGAGATCTCCGCGATCAAGTCCGCCTGACACCCGCTCGCGACTGCAGCACCCCCGACACCGCCCTGCCGGCCTGGCAGGGCGGTGTCGCGTTTTCCGGCACGGAATCGCGCACGGCTGTATCAGGCGCGTTCGATCGCGCACGGTAAGAGGTGGAGGGCGAGGGCACCCGCCGGCCTGTTCCGTGAAGGGAGACGCGAAACATGCGAACGCGAAAATTCTGGAAGGACGCCTTCGAACGCGCCTTCCGCACCGTGGTCCAGGTCGCCATCGCCACCTTGGCCGCCCGGCAGACCGGCCTGCTCGAGACCGACTGGCTCGCGGCGTTGTCGACGGTGGGGATGGCCGCGGTCCTGTCGCTGCTGGGCTCGGTCCTGAGCCAGCTGCCCAACCCGGACGGTTCGGCGTCCTTCGTCGAGGTCTGCGCCCCGGCCGGCCCGCCCGCGAGCACTCCGGTCGCGCAGTCCGGGACAAGCGCGAGGAGCTGAGCGATGGGAAAGGTCGAGGGCGCGGTCGGCCTGCTCGGCATCCTCGCGGGCTGGCTCGGGCCGACCGTGCTGGGGCTGGTCGTGGTCGGGGTGATCCTCCTGCTGGTCTTCCGGCGGGACAAGTGACTGCCTGCCGATCCGGCGCTACTCCGGCCGGATCGGCAGGTCCGCGCCGTCCCGCAGGAACACCGGGATCCGGTCCGCCGGTGCCGCCGCCTCGATCGTCACCCCGCCCTCGTGCCGTGCACCGCTCGCCGCGTCCGTCCACGACGCACCGGCGGGCAGGTACACGCCGCGGGAGGTGACCCCGGGCGACAGCACCGGCGCCACCAGGACGTCCGGGCCCAGCAGGAACTGGTCCGACACGTCCCAGGACGCGGCGTCGGCCGGGAAGTCGACGAACAGCGGCCGCATCGGGGGGATGCCCTGCTCGTGCGCCACCCGCATCTGCTCCATCAGGTACGGCCGCAGCCGCTCGCGCAGCCGCAGCGACTCCGTGATCGCCTCGTAGGCCGGCTCGCCGTACGACCAGACCTCGTTCGGGCCGCCGGTCATCTCCGGGCCGAACGCCGGGCGCGGGTCGCGGTAGCCGTGCAGGCGGAACAGCGGGCAGAACACGCCGTACTGGAACCACCGCACCATCAGCTCGCGGTACTCCGGCGAGTCCGGGTCGCCGCCGTGGAAGCCGCCGATGTCGGTCGTCCACCAGGGGATGCCGGCGATCGCCACGTTCAGCCCCGCCCGCACCTGCGTGCGCAGCGACTCCCACGTCGCCCCGATGTCGCCCGACCACAACGCGGCCCCGAACCGCTGGCTGCCCGCCCACGCCGACCGGGACAGCAGCACGACCTCGTCGTCGCCTTCGGCGCGGATGCCGTCGTGGAACGTCTGCGCGTTGGCCTGCGGGTACATGTTGAAGACCTCCGCGCCCGGGCCGGCGTGGAAGCCGAGGTTGTGCGGGTGGCCGGGCTGGATCTCCGGCTCGTCGCCGTCCAGCCACCACGCCCGGACGCCGACGTCGTAGTAGTTCTGCTTGACCTTGCTCCAGACGAACCGCCGCGCCGCGGGGTTCGTCGCGTCGTAGAACGCCACCGGCATCTCGACGTCGAAGCCCTTGTCCTTCCACGGCGCGTGGAAGGGGATGCCGTTCTCGGCGGCGACCAGCAGACCCTGTTCGTGCAGCTCCCGGTAGTTCTCCGAGAGCGGGTTGACCGACGGCCACACCGAGACCATCAGCTTGACGCCGAGCTCGGAAAGCGAGCGCACGAGCCCGGCCGGGTCGGGCCACTCGGTCTCGTCGAACTTCCAGTCGCCGAGGTGCGTCCAGTGGAAGAAGTCCGTCACGATCACCGACAGCGGCAGTCCCCGCGAGTGGTACTCCCGCGCCACGGCCAGCAGCTCGTCCTGGGTGCGGTAGCGCAGCTTCGACTGCCAGAACCCGGCCGCCCACTCCGGCAGCATCGGCGCGTGGCCGGTCGCGTCGGCGTAGTGGCCGAGGATCTGGCGCGGGCCGTCGCCGGTGGTGACCCAGTAGTCGATCTGGCGGGCGTCGTCGGCGACCCAGCGGGTGCCGTTGGCGGCCAGTTCGACGCGGCCGACGGCGGGGCTGTTCCACAGGAACCCGTAGCCGCGGCTGGACAGCAGGAACGGCACCGACACCTCGGCGTTGCGCTGCACCAGGTCGAGCACGAGACCCTTCTGGTCGAGCCGGCCGTGCGTGCGCTGCCCGAGGCCGAAGATCCGCTCGTCGTCGTAGGCGGTGAACCGCTGTTCGAGACGGCCGTAGCCGTTGCGCGAGGGCATGAACAGCCGCGCCCCCGGCCACCAGAAGTGCGCGCGCTGCTCCGACAGCAGCTCCTCGCCGGTGTCCGTGCGGACGAACTTGAGCTGCGCGTCGATCCCGGTGTCGGTGTCGGCGATCTCGACGATCGCGGTGAGCGGGCCGTTGACCACCCGGCCGGTGCGCCCCTCGACCGAGGCGGTGGCAGCGGACGGCTTCGCGGGCAGAAGTGCTCCTGGGACGTCGTCGAGGATGCGGTGCCGTCCCGCGCGCACGCGCAGGCTGCCGTCGCCCCATGGCTCGATGCGCAGCACCTCGTGCCGCACGCGGACTTCGAGCGAGCGGCCGTCTTCGGTCGTGGCGATCACGCGGTTTCTCCTTGGGAAGAATCAGTCTTTGACGGCGCCGCTGGTCAGCCCGGCGACGACGTAACGCTGGGCGACGACGAGCAGCACGGCCGCGGGGATCGCGGCGAGGACGGCGGTGGCCATGATCCCGTTCCAGTCGGCGGACTGGTTGCCGACGAACCGGTAGATGCCCACCGTGATGGGCTCGAACACCTGCCCGGTGGTGAGGGTGACGGCGAACAGGAAGTCGGCCCAGGCGAACAGGAACGAGAACAGCCCGGCCGTGACGAGCGCGTTGCGGCTGACCGGCAGGATGATCGAGAAGAACGTCCGCCAGTAGCCCGCACCGTCCACCCGGGACGCTTCGGTGAGCTCCTTCGGCACGGAGATCATGAACGCCCGCAGCAGCAGGATGGCGAACGGGATGGTCGCGGTCGAGTCCGCGAGCACCAGCCCGAGGTAGTTGTCGATCAGGCCGAGGTTGCTGAACACGGTGTAGAGCGCGTTGGCCATCACGATGCCGGGGATCATCTGCACGATGAGCAGCACGAACACCAGCACCGGGCCGCCGCGCACCTTGAGCTGCGCCAGCGCGTACGACGCGGGCGCCGCCACCAGCAGCGACACGAGCACCGTGCCGAGCGCGACGATGACGCTGGAGAGCAGGTTCGGGCCCTGCGTCGCGACGGCCTTGCGGTAGCCGTCCAGGGTGCCGCCGACCGGGAAGAACGCCGGGTCCGGGCGCAGCAGCGCGCCGCTGGGCTGCAGGGACGCGTTGATCATCCAGTACAGCGGGAACAGCAGCACCGCGACGATCAGCACGCCCACCACGGTCCGCGGCCAGTTCGCCGTCTTCATGCCGCCGCCTCCGCCAAGGTCGCCTTCGCCGAGCGCAGGTACAGCAGCCCGAACACGGTCGCCACCACGATGAGGACGTTCCCGACCGCCGCGCCCTGGCCGAACGCGAAGTCCTGGAAGGACAGCCGGTACGACCACGTGGTCAGCGTCTGCGTCGCGTTGGCCGGGCCGCCGCCGGTGACGACCATGATCACGTCGAACACCTTGATCGTGTAGACCAGCCCGAGCATGAGCACGATCCCGGTGACCGGCCGCAGCAGCGGCCAGGTGACGTGCCGGAACCGCTGCCACGCCCCGGCGCCGTCCAGCTCCGCGGCTTCGTAGAGCGACGCCGGGATCGCGCGCAGCCCGCCGTGCAGGATCACCAGGTTGAACGGGATGCCGATCCAGATGTTGGTGAGGATCACCGCCGGCAGCGCCCAGTTGGTGCTGCTCAGCCACGGCACCGCGTCGAGCCCGACGAGCCGCAGGCCGGCGTTCAGCACGCCGTGGTCCTGGTCGAACATCCACCGCCAGATCGCCCCGCTGACCACCAGCGGGAGCAGCCACGGCAGCAGGAGCAGCGACCGCAGCAGCGCGCTGCCGAGGAAGCGGCCGTTGAAGAACACCGCGAGCGCCAGGCCGATGCCGAACTGGAAGACCAGCGACCCGGCGGTGAACAGCACCGTGTTGAGCGCCGCCGTGGAGAACAGCGGGTTGCTCAGCACGGCCGAGTAGTTCGAGAAGCCGACGAACGGCGCTTCGCCGGTGTAGAACGACTTCACCGTGTAGTTCTGGGTGCTCATCACCAGGTTCGCGACCAGGGGGTAGCCGAAGAACACGATGATGTAGGCCAGGGCCGGCAGCAGGAACGCCCACGCGGCGAACCGGTTGTCCCGCCGGGACTTCCGGTTCGCGCGGGGTGCCGCCGAAACGGCCGGAGCGGCGGTGACCGTCACGAGCCGCTCGCCTGCTGGGCGGCCTTGAGGGCCTGGTCGACCGGCGTCTTCCCGGTCAGCGCCGCCTGGAGCGCGTCGGCCAGCGCCTGCGAGACCTTCGGGTACTTCTCGCCGAGCTCGGCGGTCCGGGAACGCGCCGTGCCGACCTCGTCGACGAACGCCTGCATCGCCGGCTGGTCGGTGCCGAACTTCTGTGCCGTGGCCGTCTTCGACGGGATGTAGGCGTGCGCCTTGCTCCACTCGAGCATCGTCGGCTCGGACAGGACGCAGGAGAGCACCTTCCCGGCGGCCTGCTGGGCGGGCCCGCTGGTCACCGGCACGGTGCCGACCTCGCCGCCGAGGGCGACCACCGGCTTGCCGCCGGCCTGCGGCACCGGGATCGGCACGACGCCGTAGTGCAGCGACTTCTGCTCGTCGAGCCGGGCGATGTTCCACGAGCCGTTGATCATCATCGCCGCGTTGCCGCCGACGAACTGGTCGGCGACGTCGTTCTGGTTCCAGGTCACCACGGACTTCGATGCCGAACCGGAGTTCACCAGGTCGGTGACGTACTGCAGGGCTTGGGTGGCCTTCGGAGAGTCCAATTGGGACAGTTCCGCGCCGTTGCTCCAGAAGAACGGGAGGAACTGCCAGGTGCCCTCTTCCGACGGGATGGCGGAGAAGGCCAGGCCGTACTTGCCGTCCTTGGTCAGCTTCGCCGCGGCGGCCTTCAGCTCGTCCCAGGTCTTCGGCGGCTCGAGGCCCGCGGCCTGCAGGAGGTCCTTGTTGTAGATGAGCGCGAGGCCGTTGACGCCGGGGGCGACGCCGTACAGCTTGTCCTGGTAGGTCCCCGCCTTGACGATGCTCGGGTAGAAGCCGTCGGTGGTGATGCCGTAGTCGGTCAGCGGCGTCAGCGCGCCGGTGGCGGCGACCTGCTGCAGCGTCGGGTTGTCGGTGAAGAGCAGGTTCGGCAGCGTCTTCGAGCTGGCGCTCTGCAGGACCTTCGGCAGCATCTGGTTGGTCGGCACCTTCTGCCGCTCGATCTTGATCCCGGTCTGCGCGGCGCAGGTGTCCAGGATCTTCTGCCACGCGGCGGAGCCCTGCTCGTCGGCGTAGTAGTCGAGCTCGGTGATCGACGTGGCGGCCGGAGCGCCGTCGCCGCCGGGTGCGGCCGGGGCCGTCGGGCTGGGGCTGCAGGCGGCCAGCAGGACGGCACTCGCGGCGCTCGCGGTCAGGACGAGGGCACGACGGGCTACGGGCATGGTGATTCTCCTTCAGCGGCGGAGCAGAACCGGGACCGGGACTAAGGGCGCGGCGCGGCGGTGCTTTCGCGCCGGGTGAGGCGGGGCCCGAGCAGCCGGACCTCCGGGGTGGTGTGGCCGGCGAGCCGGCGCATGGTCATTTCGACGGCCTGGGTGCCGACCTCCTCGGCCGGGATGGCCACGTTGGTCAGCGAGACGACGTGCTGCTCGGCCATGCTGTCCGGGCACACGGCGATGACCGAGATGTCCTCGGGCACCCGCAGGCCGCGGTGGCGCAGGTCCGACAGCAGCCCGGGCAGCACGGCCTCGTTGTGCACGACCAGGCCGGTCAGGTCCGGGTCGGCGGCGAGCAGGTCGTCCACGCAGGCGCTCACCGCTTCGTAGGAGTGGGCGCACGCCCGGGACTCCGCCCGCACCCCCCGGCTCTTCGTGGCCTCGTCGAAGCCGCGCAGGAACCGGGTCGCGTAGCTCGTGCCACGCCGGTAGACCGCGGGGGAGGGGCCGATCAGCGCGATCGAGCGGTGGCCGAGCTCGGCCAGGTGCGCGACGCACGCCGTGCCGGCGGCGGTGAAGTCGAGGTCGACGCAGCTCAGCCCGGCCGGGTGGTCGGGCACGCCGATGAGCACCACCGGCAGGTCGAGCGCCAGCAGCATCGGCACCCGCGGGTCGGCGGCTTCGACGTCCATCACCATCAGCGCGTCGGCGATCGCCGACGACGCCACCCGCTGCAGCGCGGCGGGTCCTTCGTCCTTGGTGAGCAGCAGCAGGTCGTGGTCGTACGCACGGGCCGCGGTGACCGCCGAGGCGACGAACTCCATCACGACGGCGACGTTGAGGTCCGTGCGCAGCGGCACGACCAGGGCCAGCACGTTGGTCTTGCTGCTGGCCAGCGCCCGCGCCCCGGCGTGCGGGTGGTAGCCGAGCTTGCGGATGCTGTCCTCGACCAGCCGCCGGGTCTTCGGCGAGATCGAGCGTTTGCCGCTGATCACGTACGACACCGTGCTGGGGGCGACCCCGGCCGCGTTGGCGACGTCGTTGATCGTGACCACGGGCGGCCTCCTGGGGACGGGCGAGCGGTGTGGTGTCGAAGCGCATCGACGATGGCACGAAGGTAAGTGACACGCGCCCGAAACACAAGCATCATTCGCCGTTCGCCCGCATTCGATTCATATTCGACAACGGACGCATTCATCGAAATCGTCGAAAGCTGCTGTTGAAGGTTCTTCCAGCAGCTCAGTGCCGCGTTAAGTTCGTTAAGTGCGGAGGGCTGGGAGCGTGCACAGGAAGTCTTGACCCGGTGCTCACGCGGCTGTAATAGTCGTCACGATCCCCACCCCTTCGACGCGAATGTTTGCGCCGCGTCGTCGAAACGATTCGACGATTCCGGAGGCTGTCCGTGCGCCACTCCCTCTTCCGCCGTGCTCTCGCCCCGGCGGTGGCCGCGACCCTGCTGCTGGCCCCTTCGCCGGCGCTCGCGGCACCCCCGCCCCCGTTCCGCGATCCGTCGCTGCCGCTGGCGACCCGGATCGACGACCTGCTGTCCCGCCTCACGGCGGACGAGAAGGTCTCCCTGCTGCACCAGTACGAACCGGCCATCCCGCGGCTCGGCATCGGTGTGTTCAAGACCGGCACCGAGGCACTGCACGGCGTCGCCTGGTCGACCGACTACGACAACAAAGGCGCTGTCGTGAAGGCGGACGGGACCGTGTTCCCGCAGGCCATCGGCCTGGCCAGCACCTGGGATCCCGCACTGGTCAAGCAGGTCGGCGCGGCCGTCGGGCAGGAGGCGCGCGGCTTCAACGCGCGGAACCCGACGCTGTGGGGCCTCAATCTCTGGGCGCCGGTGGTGAACCTGCTGCGCGACCCGAGGTGGGGCCGCAACGAAGAGGGCTACTCCGAGGACCCGCACCTCACCGGGGAGCTCGCGACCGCCTACGGCCGCGGCATCCAGGGCGACGACCCGCGGTACCTGCAGGCCGCCCCCACGCTCAAGCACTACCTCGCCTACAACAACGAGGTCAACCGCGACACCAGCAACTCCTCGGTGCCGCCGAAGATCCTGCACGACTACGACGAGCAGGCGTTCAAGATCCCGCTGCAGAACGGTGCCGCCAACGCCGTCATGCCGTCGTACAACCTGGTCAACGGGCGGCCGAACACGGTGAGCCCGGACCTCGGCGGCAAGCTGCGGCAGTGGGCGCCCCAGGACATCGCCGTCGTCAGCGACGCCGGCGCGCCGTCGAACCTGGTCAACTCCGAGAAGTACTACGCCACCAAGGCCGAAGCGGACGCGGCGGCGATCAAGGCGGGGCTCGACAGCTTCACCGACAACGACACCGACGGCTCGATCACCGTCGCCGCGGTCAAGGAGGCCCTGAGCAAGGGCCTGCTGACGATGGCCGACGTCGAAAACGCCGACCGGCACCTGCTGTCGCTGCGGTTCCGGCTCGGCGAGTTCGACCCGCCGGGCCGCAACCCGTACGCGAAGATCACCCCGGCCGTCATCGGTTCGCCGGAACACCGGGCCCTGGCGCGCAAGGCCGCCGACGACCAGGTCGTGCTGCTGCGCAACAACGGCAACGCGCTGCCGCTGGACGCCGCGAAGAACAAGAAGATCGCGGTCGTCGGCCCGCTCTCGAACACCCTGTACGAAGACTGGTACGCCGGCGCGATGCAGTACAAGGTCACCCCGGTGCAGGGCATCAAGGAGCGGCTCGGCTCGGCGGGCACGGTCGCGTCGGCGGAAGGTGTCGACCGGATCGCCCTGAAGGACCTCTCGACCGGCCGGTACCTGACCGCACCGGCGACCACGGGCAAGGTGACCGCCGGCGGGACCACCGCGGGCACCGCCGAGTCCTTCGACGTCTACGACTGGGGCGCGGGCAAGAACACCCTGCGCGCGGCCGCGAACGGCAAGTTCCTCAGCTATTCCGGCGGCGCGCTGGTCAACGACGTCGACCAGCCGGCCGGCTGGTTCGTCCAGCAGCAGCTGAAGCTCGACGCCCAGCCGGACGGCAGCTACGTGCTCGAATACGCGGGCAACGAAGTGAACGAGCCGTGGTTCGGCCCGAACAAGTTCGCCGTCGTGGGCGCCGACGGGGTCCTGACGATCTCCTCGCCGGACGCCGCGCACGCGACCAAGTTCGGCCGTGACGTGCTGACCAGCGGGGTCGGCAGCGCGGTCGCCGCCGCCAAGGACGCGGACACCGCCGTCGTCGTGGTCGGCAGCATGCCGTTCATCAACGGCCGCGAGGCGAACGACCGCACGAGCACCGAGCTCGCCCCGGCGCAGCGCGCGCTGATCGAAGCCGTGCAGAAGGCGAACCCGCACACCGTCGTCGTGGTGGAGAACAGCTACCCGACGACCGGCTGGGACACGCTCTCCGTGCCGGGCATCGTGTGGACCAGCCACGCCGGGCAGGAGACCGGGCACGCGGTCGCCGACGTGCTCTTCGGCGACACCGACCCGAGCGGGCGGCTCACGCAGACCTGGTACGCCTCCGACGCCGGGTTGCCGAGCATCCTGGACTACGACATCGCGAAGACCGGGATGACCTACCAGTACTACCGCGGGAAGCCGCTGTTCCCGTTCGGCTACGGGCTCAGCTACACCAGCTTCCGCCACGACCGCGTCCGCGCCACCCAGGCGAACGGGAAGGTCCAGGTCAGCGTCGACGTGACGAACACCGGCGCCCGCACTGGATCCGACGTCGTCCAGCTGTACTCGAAGAACTCCGGGGTGCAGCGGCTGCGGGACTTCTCGAAGGTGACCCTGGCGCCGAAGCAGACCCGCACGGTGCGGTTCGAGGTGCCGGTGGCGGACCTGGCGTCCTGGGACGTCAACCGGGACCGGTCCGTGGTGGCGGCGGGCGTGTACGAGTTCTCGGTCGGCCGCAACGCCTCCGAACTCTCGGCACCGCAGCCGGTGTACGTGCCGGGGGAGCGGGCCCTGCCACGCGACCTGAGCCGTCCGACGCAGGCGCAGAACTTCGACGACTATTCCGGCACGACATTGACGGACACGTCGAAGACTTCGGGTACGTCGGTCGCCGGCGTGGCCGGCAGCTGGGTGGCCTACCGCGATGTGGCTTTGACCGGCCCGGCGCGGTTCTCGGCCTCGGTGTCCGCGCTCGTGTCATCGCACGTCACGATCCGCCTGGACTCGCCGACCGGCCGCGTCGTGGGAACGGCTTCGGTCCCGAGCACCGGCGACCGGTACGCGTACACGACGGTGACCGCCGCGCTGGCGAAGGCCACCGGCCGCCACGACGTGTACCTGACGTTCGACGGCCCGGTGAACCTGGCGACGTTCTCGCTGCGCTGAGGAACGGCGGCCCGGGATGCGCCCCAATGTGGCGTTGGTTGCTCCTCCCATGCCCCCGCCGCCGCCCTCAACGGAGACGCTTCGCGCCACAGTGCCGATTCAACGCACCGAACGCCACATTGGGTGCGCTGGACGCACCGAACGCCACATTGGGGCGCTCGGCCCGGACGTCGAACAGCTTGCGACGCGGGCGACTAGGGCTTCCGCCCGACGCCCGCGTAGGGGAGGGAGTTGACCGACGGGTCTTCGGACATGTCGCCGACTCCCTCCGGGCGCCACATCGCGCAGCCGACCAGGCCCGGTTCGACCAGGTCGAAGCCCTGGAAGAACCGGAGCACCTGGTCGTGCGTGCGCGGGAACGGGCGGTTCTGCTGGTTCTGCCGGGTGGTGTACACCTCGATCGCCTCGTCGAGGCTAGCCGCGCCGGAGTCCGCCGCGACGTGCGTGAGGGCCAGGAAGCTGCCCGGCGCGAGCCGGTCGCGGTAGCGGGCCAGGATGCCGGCCGGGTCCCACGAGTCGGGCACGAAGTGCAGCAGCAGCAACATGAACACGCCGGTCGGCTGCCCGGGGTCGAGCAGCCGGCGGGCCGGCTCCGCGTCGAAGATGTCGTTGACGTCGCGCAGGTCGGCCTGGAGCACCGCGCAGTTGTCGTTGCCCTGCAGCAGCAGCTCGCTGTGCGCGACGGCGACCGGCTCGCGGTCGACGTACACCACCCGGCACGCCGGGTCGATCTGCTGGACGATCTCGTGCAGGTTGCCGACGGTCGGGATGCCGGAGCCGACGTCGAGGAACTGCCGGACGCCGGCGTCGACCATGTACCGCGCGGCACGGCGCAGGAACGCCCGGTTGAGCCTGGCCGCGTCGCGGATGCCGGGCATGATCTCGAGGATCTGCTCCCCGAGCGCCCGGTCGGCGGCGAAGTTGTGGTCGCCGTCCAGCCAGAAGTCGTACACCCGCGCCGGGTTCGGCACCGTGGTGTCGATCTCCGGCGGTACCCAGCTCGCTTCCCCCGTCACGGGACCTCCCACCCTCGTGCGCCCTTGAAGTGGCGGAGTCTAGCGCCCTCATCCGTTCGTGTGGACTCGCGCTCGGGGGACCGGCACCCCGGCTAGGGTGACCCGGTCACGAGGAGGCGAGGCCATGCCGAACCCGCGTCCCGTTCCCGGCCGGTTGCCCGTGCTCGGGCACACCGTGTCCCTGCTGCGCGACCCGCTGAAGCTCTTCACTTCCCTTCCGGCGTACGGAGAAGTCGTCGAACTCCGCCTCGGGCCGCTGCCGGTGCACGTGGTCACCACGCCGGAACTGGCCTGGCAGGTGCTCGCCACCGACGCCGACAAGTTCGACAAGGGCCTGGTCTTCGACAAGATGCGGCCCCTCTTCGGGGACGGCCTGGCCACCTCGAACGGCGAGCTCAACCGCCGTCAGCGCCGGCTCGTGATGCCCGCCTTCGGCCGCACGCGCATCGCGGGCTACGCCGACAACACCATCACGAAGCTGGCCGCCGAACTCGTGGATTCGTGGCGTCCCGGCGAAGTCGTCCAGTTCGACCAGCGCATGCAGGACCTGGTGCTGACCGTCGCCGGCCAGACGCTGTTCTCCACCGCCCTCGGCGACGAGGCCCTGGAAGAGATCCGGCGCTCGATCCCGGTCATGCTCAAGTACGTGCTCGTCCGGGCCTTTTCGCCGAAGTTCGTCGAGAAGCTGCCGATCCCGCCGAACCGGAAGTTCGACGCCGCGGCCGCGCGCCTGCGCGAGGTGATCGGCGAAACCGTCGTCACCGCCCGCGAGCAGGGCGCCGACCACGGCGACCTCCTGTCGATGCTGCTGCTGGCGCGAGACGAGGACACCGGGGAGGGCATGTCCGACCGGCAGGTGCACGACGAGGTCATCACGATCCTGACCACCGGCGCCGAGACCACCGCCGTCGCGCTGGCCTGGTTCTTCCACGAGCTCGGGCAGCACCCGGAGGTCGAACGCCGGTTCCACGCCGAAGTCGACGAAGTCCTCCACGGCCGGCCCGCGCGCTTCGAGGATTTGCCGGATCTGGTTTACACGCAGCAGATCGTCAACGAGATCGTCCGCCGCACCCCGCCGCTGATCCTCATGCGCCGCGCCCGCGAGGACGTCGAACTCGGCGGCGTGCGGGTTCCGGCGGGCAGTGAGGTCGCCGTCAGCCAGCACACCCTGCACCGGGACCCGCGCTGGTTCCCCGACCCCGAGCGGTTCGACCCGGACCGGTGGGCGCCCGGCCGCGCGGCCGAACTGCCGAAGGGCGCGTACATCCCGTTCGGCGCCGGTGCCCGGCTGTGCCCGGGGCACGTGTTCGCGCCGACGGAGATCGGCATCGTGGCGGCCACCATCGGAGCGCGGTACCGCCTGGTCCCGGTGCCGGGCCGGAAGGTGTACGCGCAGATCAAGGCCACGATGCAGCCGAACCGGCTGCCCATGACCGTGGTTCCGCGGACCTGACGGTGGCCGTCCGGCTACCGGGTGTAGTGTTCCCGGGTCCTTCAGCTCGGCTGTGTCGGAAAGGGAGTGCGGCGTGAGACTGCCGGTCAAGCTGGCATCGGCGTTGTCCGCCTGTGGTGTCCTGCTCGCCTCGCTGACCGCGGCGGTGCCCGCCGAGGCGGCCGCGATCTCCTGCGCCGACACGGATCTGCCGGTCACCGGCCCCGGCCTGCCACCCCTGGTCCCGGGGGCGCCCGCGACGGTGCACGGCCGCCTGTGCCTGCCCGCCGGCGACGCACCCGACACCGTCCAGCTGCTCGTGCACGGCGGGACGTACAACAGCGCGTACTGGGACCTGCCGTACGAACCGGAGCGCTACTCCTACCAGCGCGACATGGCCGCGCACGGCTACGCGACCTTCGCCGCGGACCAGCTCGGCGCCGGGCGCAGCAGCCATCCGCTGAGCCTGCCGCTGTCGGTCTGGGCCGCGGCCGAGTCGATGCACGAAGTGGTCGGGCACCTGCGGGCGGGTCGCGTCGGCGGGGTGCGGTTCGCGAAGGTGGTCATCGTCGGGCACTCGGTCGGGTCGGGCATCGTCGCGGTGGAGGCGTCGACCTACCACGACGTCGACGGCGTGGTCCTCACCGGCATCACGCACCTGCCCGCGCTGCCGGTGCTGGCCCTCGGCGCCGCCCTCGGCCTGCAACCGGCGTTCGCGGACGAGCAGCTGGCCGGTCTCGGCAGCGACCCGCTGTACTTCACGACGAAACCGGGAGCGCGGGCCGGGCTCTTCTACGCCGCCGGGGACGCCGACCCGGCCGTGATCGCGGCCGACGAAGCCACCAAGGACCAGGTTTCGGTGCCCGGGATGGGCACGGTCGCCCTGTTCGGCATCGTGCTGCCGGCGACGTGGGGAATCACCGCACCGGTTTTCCAGGTGGCCGGGGAAAAGGACGTCCTTTTCTGCGGTGTGCTGGCGCTGCGCGACTGTTCGGACGCCGATGTCCTGCGTGCGCAGGAAGCGCCGTATTACGCCGACCCGTCGAAGCTTTCGATGTACGTCCTTCCGGGTGCCGGGCATTCCGTGGCGTTGCACGAAAACGCCGGGGAATACCGGGACGCCACCCGTTCGTGGCTGCAGGATCGCCTGGGGATCGCTCCGCAGGGTTATCACTCGATCGGACGAAACTGAAATCGTGGGCACCCGCACCGTTTCGCGGCAGGATGTATCGGTTCCCCCGACCGGAGGGTGCTCGAGAGCCTTGGACAGCCTGAGGTGACTGCTCCTCGTCCCCGCGGAGACGCCCCGCGGAAGAAGCCGTCCGCCGAACGCGCGGCGCGGCGGCTCGCCACGCTCGCGCGCAAATGGGGCTACTTGATCAGCGGCACGGCCTACCTCCCGCACACTCCCGAAGAGATCGAGCGCGAGCTGACGGCCCTGTCCGGCCGGCTGTTCGAAGCGGTGGCGAGCGACCCGCCGGACCTCGCGGGCGCCGCGGCGGCCGGCGGACGGCTCGTCGAACTGCGCTGCGTCGGCGCGGACAGCCTGCGCCGCAGCCTGGAGGTGCTCGGCAAGGCCCTGCTGCACGAGCCGGAGCTGCGCGGGGTCGACGGCCTCGCCGAACGGCTCGTGCTGGTGCTCGGCGCGCTCAGCTCCGGCTACGGCGAGATGCTGCGCGAGGACATCCAGAAGCGGCAGGAGGGGCTCAGCCGCGCGCTGCTGAAGGTCGAGCAGGAGACGCGGCAGAAGCAGGTCATCACCCGCGCGCAGTTCGAGGAGGTCTTCGCCGGTTCCGCCAGCGGCGTCGCGCTCACCGAGCTCGACGGCCGCGTGCTGCGGGCCAACGCGGCGCTCGGCAAGACGCTCAACCGCACGCCGGCCGAGATCGCCACGATGACCCTCTTCGACCTCGTCCACCCCGAGGACGTCGAGCAGCTGCGGGAGGGCTACCGCGACCTGGTCGCCGGCCGGCTGCACCGGCTGCGCACCGGCCGCCGCCTGGTCGGCAAGGACGGCGAGCCGATGTGGGCGACGTTCGCCGCGTCGGTGATCCGCGACTCCGTCGGGGCGGCCCGGCAGCTGCTGACGATCGTCGACGACGACACCGAGGTGTCGCTGCTGCAGCGGCGGCTGAGCCACCAGGCCCTGCACGACCTGCTCACCGGCCTGCCCAACCGGCAGTTCTTCAGCACCCGCCTGGAAACCCTGCTTCGCGACGCCGACCCGGTCCACGGCGTGACGCTGTTCCACCTCGACCTCGACGGCTTCTCGCAGATCAACGGCGGGCTCGGCCAGGAGCTCGGCGACCGGGTGCTGCGCGGGGTCGCGGCGAAGCTGAAGGCGGTGTTCGACGGCGAAACGGCCCTCGTGGCACGCCTCGGCGGCGACGAGTTCGGGGTGCTGGTGCAGAACGCGGCCGAGACGCCGGGCGTGGTGGCCCTCGTCCGCCGGATCACCCACGAGCTCGCGGAGCCGGAGTACGTCGACGGCCGGCACGGGGTCGCGGTGTCGGCCGCGATCGGCGTCGTCCACCGGCCGCCACGGGACATCACGCCCGCGGAGCTGCTTCGCGCGTCGGACCTGACCCTGCGCCGCGTGCAGCGGACGGGGAACCAATGGGGCCTGTTCGACCGCGAGCTGGACCGGCGGGACCGGGACCGGTTCGGCCTGGCCGCCTCGATGGCGGGTGCCTGGGAAAACGGCGAGATCGAGATCGGCTACCGCGCACTGGTCGCGGCGGACGGCTCGGTGGCCGGGGTCGAGGCGCGGCTGCGCTGGAGCCATCCCGCCGAAGGCGTGCTGCCGCACGAAACGTGCGTGCGGCTCGCCGCGGAGACCGGGCTGGCACTGTCGCTCGGCACGTGGCTGCTGCGGACGGCGGCCGAGCGGCTGGCGGCTTCGGGGCTCGACGTGCCGCTCGTCGTCGAGCTCACCGCGCCGCAGGCCGCCGACCCCGAGCTGGTGGGCGAGATCCGCCGGGTGCTCGCCGACACCGGGCTGGCGCCCTCGCGGCTGAGCCCCGGCTTCCCGGCGGCCGGCCTGGCCGCGTCCGGCGACGCGGGCGACAACCTCAAGGTGCTGGCGGAAATCGGCGTGGCGGCGGAGATCCACGGCTTCGCCGACGTCACCTGCCTCACGGAGCTGCCGGTGCGCGCGGTCCGGCTGGCGGCGAACCTGGTGGCGCGCCGGGACCACCCGCTGGTGAGCGGCACGTTGTCGGCGTTGATCGACGCGGCGCACGCGGCCGGCGCCGAAGTCGCGGTGACCGGTGTCGAGACCGGCGAGCAGGCCGAGTGGTGGCGGAAGCGGGGCGCGGACCGGTTGTCGGGCCCGGCGTTCCCGGAACTCCCGGCCGGTTTGCCCGGCTGCTGACCGAGGTTCCGGCGAACCCGGGGCCGGCGTTTCGGCACGGTCCTACCCCGCGGGCCGCGGTGGGCGGAGCCCGGCGCGCTGGGCGAGCAGGCCCGCCTGGGTGCGGTTCGTGCAGTGGAGTTTGGCCAGTATCTGCGAGATGTGGTTCTTGACCGTGCCTTCGCTGAGGTGGATCCGGGCCGCGATGCGCGCGTTGGACATCCCGCCACCGAGGCAGGCGACGATGTCGGTTTCGCGCGGGGTCAACGCGGCCAGCCGGGCGAGCGTCTCGCCGCGCGTCACGTGCCGGTCGGCGGCGGTTTCGATCAACCGCCGGGAGACGGTGGGGGACAGCACGGTGTGCCCGTCGGCGGCGACGCGAACGAGCGCGATGAGCTCGCGCGGTGGCGTGGTCTTGAGCAGGAAACCCGAGGCACCGGCGTGGAGCGCCCGCACGATGTGGTGGTCGGAGTCGAACGTCGTGAGCGCGACGATCGCGGGCGGCGGGTCGACGGCGCGGATCCGCGGGATGGCGGCAAGGCCGTCGATGCCCGGCATGCGCAGGTCGAGCAGCACGACATCGGGCCGGTGCCGCAGCACGGATTCCAGTGCGGCCGCTCCGTCGTAGGCTTCGCCGACGACTTCGATGTCGTCGGCGAACCCGAAGACGGCCTCGAGGTGGGCGCAGACGAGGGGATCGTCGTCGACGACGAGCACGCGGATCATGACACCGGCAAGGTCGCGGCGACCCGGAATCCGCCGTCGCCGGCGGGTCCCGCGTCCAGGGTGCCCCCGGCCAGTTCCACCCGCTGACGCAGGTTGTGCAGCCCGGTGCCGGATCCCGTGCCGGCCAGCGCGGGATCGCCGACGCGGGCCGGAGCGGTGTTGCTGATCGTCACGTGGACGGCCTCACGCCGGTAACGCACCCGCACGTGCGCCTCGGCTCCGGGCGCGTGCTTGCGGACGTTGGTCAGCGACTCCTGCACGATGCGATGGGCGGTGCGGCGCAGCATCGGGGAGACGGTGGCCGGGTCGCCGTCTTCGTCGAGCTCGGCGCGCAGGCCGGCGGCGGCGGACTCGGCGACGAGCGGTCCGAGTTCCGGCGCGGGCGCCCGTGACCGGCTCGGCACCGCGGTGTCGGCGCGCACGACGTGGACCAGTTCCCGGAGTTCTTCGAGCGCCTGGCAGCCGGACGCGCGCATGTCCTCGGCCGCCGCGCGGGTGTCCGCGTCGCGCGCGGACATGCCGAGCACCCCGGCCCGCAGGACGATCAGCGTGATCCGGTGGGTGACGGTGTCGTGCAGGTCCGCGGCCAGCCGGGACCGCTGGTCGGCCAGCGCCTGCTCGACGAGCCGCTGCCGGGTGGCGACGTACAGGCCGGCCAGGCCGGGAACGGCGGTGAGCAGCAGCGCCTGGGTGACCATCGGCCCGGACGGCGCCCACGGCCGGGCCGCGATGATCGCGAGCACCGCGACCGGTGCCCACGCGTGCCGCCGCTCGCCGCCGTGCGCCCACGCGCCATAAGCGGCGAACGGTGTCGTCGCCAGTGGGATCCACGGGGTCGTGCCACCACGGACCACCGTCCCGGGCACCGCGAATTCCGTGACCGTCATGACGACCGCGACCACCGCGACGAGCCAGGCGACCGTCAGCGGAGCGCGCCTGCGGAGGGGCAGCAGCACGAGGGTCGCGCACTCCGCCGCGAGGCCTGCCGGCGCGTACGCCGCGTTGACCGGTGGCCCCAGAACCGAAACCAGCACGAGCAGCACGGCCACCGCGGTCGTCAGCGCATCGAACACGGTATCGCGTCGAGTCACGGATTCCACGGTACGCAGCCCGCGGGGGAATCGCGCCTGAAGAAAGTCATGTCTTTTCGTGCCGTCCCGGACTGCCTCGATGCCGGTGTCCCGCGCTGGAATCAGTCCCGACCACTCCACCGGGAAAGGATCATCATGACCGGACCGGCCGGCCGCCGCAGCTTCCTCGGGTATTGCGCAGCCGGGGTTTCCCTCGCCGCCGTGGGCGTCTCCCCGGCGAAGGGGGTGTCCCCGCCCTTTCACGACGTACGTCGCTTCGGTGCACGCGGGGACGGCACCACGATCGACTCCCCGGCGATCAACCGCGCCATCGACGCGGCCGCGGCCGCAGGCGGCGGAACGGTGTATTTCCCCGCCGGCACCTACGCCTGCTACACGATCCGCCTGAAGAGCGACGTCGCACTGCACCTGGGCCCCGGCGCGACAATCCTGGCGGCCGCACCGACCGCGGCCGGCGGGTACGATCCGCCCGGCCCCGGCAACACCTACCAGGACTTCGGGCACAGCCACTGGCGGGCCGCCCTCATCTGCGGCGAAGGGCTGGTCAACGTCTCGATCCTCGGCCCCGGCCGCATCGACGGACGGGGGCTGGTACCCCGGCTGGAGCCGGCCGGCCCGCCCGGCGCCGGTGACAAGGCGATCGCACTGAAGCTGTGCCGCGGCGTCACGATCGCGGACCTGACCATCGTCGCGGGCGGGCACATCGCGATCCTCGCCACCGGTGTCGACAACCTGACGATCCGCGACCTGACCGTCGACACCATCCGCGACGGCATCAACATCGACTGCTGCCGCGACGTCCACATCTCCGGCACCACGGTAAACGCCTTCAACGACGACGCGATCGCCCTCAAGAGTTCCTACGCACTCGGGTTCGCGCGCATCACCGAGAACGTCACCATCACCGGCTGCACGGTCAGCGGCTACGACGTCGGCACCCTGGCCGGCGGAACGTTCCGGCGGGCCGATCCGTCCTCATGGGACGGTGACGGCCCGTTCGGCCGGATCAAGTTCGGCACCGAATCGAACGGCGGATTCCGCGCCATCGTGATCTCCGGCGTGATCTTCGACCGCTGCCGCGGAATCTCGCTGGAAACCGTCGACGGCGGGGTGCTGGAGGACGTCACGATCGCGGACGTCACGATGCGCGAAGTCACGAGCGCGCCGATCTTCCTGCGCCTCGGTGCCCGGCTGAACGGCCCGCCGGGGGTGCCGGTGGGGAAGCTGCGGCGGATCGCGATCAGCAACGTCACCGCCTACGACGCCGATCCCCGCTACCCCTGCACCATCGCCGGTCTGCCCGGACACCGCGTCGAGGACGTCCGGATCCGCGACGTCCGCATCACCTACCGCGGCGGGCTGTCCCTGACCGAGGCGGCCGCCCAGCCTGCCGAGCTGATCAACAGGTTCTTCGCCGTCCCCGGCGCCCGCGAGCCCTACGCCGTGCCCGAACGAGCCGAGGCCCCACCCGAACCCGCGATGTTCGGCGTGCTGCCCGCCTACGGCTTCTACATCCGCCACGCCGAACACCTCGCCATGAACGACGTCGAAGTCGGCTTCACCGCTCAGGACCGGCGCCCCGCCTTCGTCCTCGACGACGTCGAAGACGCCGACTTCCACCACTGCCGCGCCGGGAAAGCGGCGGGCAGCCCCACTTTCGTCCTCCGCAACGTCACCGGCTTCACGACCCGCGACACCCACCCCGTCCCCGACACCCACGTCGGCCACACGGAGCTCACCGAGCTGTGAGCACGCGACACGTCCCGGTCCGAGGTCGGAGCCGGGTCGACTATCCCACCGAGAAAGGAACAGAAGAATGCAGGTCAACCGCACGCCGGCGACATTCGCCGCCATTCTTGCCGCAGTCATGTCCTTGCTTTTCGCCGCAGCGGTGCCGGCGAGCGCGGTCGGTGACCCGCTCACGGCGGCCGACCCCGGCGAGGACATCCAGTTCACCGACCCGGTCGTGTACATCCCGGACCCCGCCAACGACTATCCGACGAGTTTCCGGGACATCTCCATCGAGACCGGCTTCGGGGAGTTCAACGGCACCCTGACCTGGTCGGGACCGTCCGGCGGGCCGTACCACGGTCGCGTCACCGGCGAGGTGGCCGACTTGAAACCGAACGGGCGCTGCGCAGTGGTCGAGGTGTCACTGGACGGCACTCGCTACACCCTGGTCAACCAGCGGGCGTGTCCGTACCCGAGCAGCAGAACGATCGCCTTCGACTACGCGAAGACGTACGTGGCGAAGGTGCGGCTGTGTGACTACGACAGCTCCGACCATCTCCTGTACAGCTGCACGAAGTGGAAGTGAACGTACGTTCCTCGGTGCCAAACGCCCGTTCTACGGACAGTAAGGACATCCTTCCTCAAAAAGTAGCGCCGAACGGCCTAGGGAAACTAGGCCGTTCGGACCTGTCGCGTGAAGTGATCTCCTCATTACCCTCCAGTAGCAGGCAGTGGTGCCGATCACAGTCGCTCCAGGAGGCCCCATGGCGTCGCGCGTCCGAGGACCCGGCTCCGAAGACCGGCGCGAACTGCGGCTCAGGCACATCGCCGGCTGTCTGAAGTGCACGCTCAAGTGCGCGTACTGCGGACTGCCGGTGCGGCTGGCCGGACCGGGTGGTCACCCCGGCTACGGCGTGGTCGAAGAAGTGACCGGCGACCTCGTGCTGCTGCACCGCTTCTGCCGCAGCGCGCTCGGCCGCTGCCGGACGCGGGGGTGCGTGCTGCGGCGCGCCCACCTCGGCCGCGCGACCGAGCAGTACGAAACCGGACGGCGGCGGCCCGGGCGTTACCAGCGCCTCGGCGTCCGCCGGTCGGCCGACCTCGATCTGTACCGGAAACACTGGCGGGTCGCGAAGATGCGGTACGCGTGCAAGGCGTGCCGGTACTACACCGGCTCGCACTGAGCCGGCCCTGCCCCACGACCTGCCCCACGACGCGGAGGACTCGTGCTCGTTCGTCTCATCCTCGGTCTGCTCATGACCGTCGTCGGCCTCGCCGTCGCCGGCAAGCGCGTGGCCTTCCTGTACCGGCTGATCAAGGCGGGCCAGCCCGACACCAAACGGTCCGACGACCTGGGTGCCCGGGTCTTCGCGCAGGTGCGCGAGGTCTTCGGCCAGCGCAAGCTGCTGAAGTGGTCGGTGCCCGGCCTGGCGCACTTCTTCACGTTCTGGGGCTTCGTGATCCTCGCTTCGGTGTACCTCGAGGCCTACGGCGCCCTGTTCGACGAGCAGTTCGCCATCCCGTGGATCGGCCACTGGGCGGTGCTCGGCTTCCTGCAGGACTTCATCGCCGTCGCCGTGGCCGTTTCGCTCGGCGTGTTCACCGTCATCCGGATCCGCCAGGCACCCGAGCGCAAGGAACGCGCGTCCCGGTTCTACGGCTCGCACACCGGCGGCGCGTGGCTGATCCTCTTCATGATCTTCAACGTCGTCTGGACGATGTTCTTCTTCCGCGGCGCCTCTTCGGCGTCCGGCAACTTCCCCTACGACAATGGCGCCTACGTCTCGCTCGGCGTCGGGAACCTCCTCGAACCGCTCGGCCACTCGACGACCGAGGTGCTGGAGACGGTCGGCCTGCTGCTGCACATCGGCGTCATGCTGGTGTTCCTGTCGATCGTGCTCTACTCCAAGCACCTGCACATCTTCGTCGCGCCGATCAACGTCTCGGCGAAGCGGCTGCCGGACGCGCTCGGCCCGCTGCTGCCGATGGAGTCCGGCGGCAAGCCGATCGACTTCGAGGACCCGGGCGAGGACGACACGTTCGGCCGCGGCAAGATCGGCGACTTCACGTGGAAGGGCATGCTGGACTTCGCCACGTGCACCGAATGCGGCCGCTGCCAGTCGCAGTGCCCGGCGTGGAACACCGGGAAGCCGTTGTCGCCCAAGCTCGTCATCATGAACCTGCGCGACAACCTGTTCGAGGAAGCGCCGTACATCCTGGCGGGCACCGAGCACGAGGGCGCGCGCCCGCTCGTCGGCCCGGAGGACGACGGCGGCGTCATCGACCCGGACGTCCTGTGGTCGTGCACCACCTGCGGCGCGTGCGTCGAGCAGTGCCCGGTGGACATCGAGCACGTCGACCACATCGTCGACATGCGCCGCTACCAGGTGATGATCGAGTCGGCGTTCCCGACCGAGCTGGGCGGGCTGTTCAAGAACCTGGAGACCAAGGGCAACCCGTGGGGCCAGAACAACTCCGAGCGGCTCGCCTGGACGAAGGACCTCGGCTTCGACGTCCCGGTGTTCGACGGCGAGCTGGCCGAGGACGTCGAGTACGTCTACTGGGTCGGCTGCGCCGGCGCCTTCGACGACCAGGCCCGCAAGACCGTCCGCGCCACGGCCGAGCTCCTGCACATCGCCGGGGTGAAGTACGTGGTGCTGGGCAAGGAGGAGTCCTGCACCGGTGACCCGGCCCGCCGCGCGGGCAACGAGTTCCTCTTCCAGATGATGGCGCAGCAGACGGCCGAGACGCTCAACGCCGTGTTCGAGGGCCGCGAGCCGCGGCTGCGCAAGATCGTCACGACCTGCCCGCACTGCCTGAACACGCTGAGCCGCGAGTACCCCCAGCTGGACGGGCACTACGAGGTCGTGCACCACACGCAGCTGCTCAACCGGCTGGTGCGCGGCGGGCAGCTGACCCCGGTCAAGCCGGTGGAGGACGGCCCCCGCGTCACCTACCACGACCCCTGCTACCTCGGGCGGCACAACAAGGTCTACACGCCGCCGCGCGAGCTGGTCGGCGCCACGGGCGCTTCGCTGGCCGAGATGCCCCGCCACGCGGACCGCGCCCTGTGCTGCGGCGCGGGCGGCGCGCGGATGTGGATGGAGGAGCAGATCGGCATGCGGATCAACCTGGAGCGGGTGGACGAGGCGATCGCCACGGACGCGGAGACGATCGTGACCGGCTGTCCCTTCTGCCGCGTGATGCTGACCGACGGCCTGGTCCAGCGCCAGAGCGAGCAGAAGGCGGAGAACGTCGACGTCCGCGACGTCGCCCAGCTGCTGCTGGAGCGGGTGAAGGCCCCGGCGTCGGAACCGACGCCGAAGCCCTGACCCGCGGCCGGCTCAGCCGTCCACTGTGGAAGCGACCACAGTGGACGGTGAGTCGGCATGGGTCGCCTTCGCGCCGAGCCGGGCGGTCGGCACCCGGAAGGTTTCGCGGGCCGTCGCGGCGGCGGTCGCCGCCACCACGCACACCGCCGCCGTGAAGATCGCGACGCCCAGCCAGTCGTCCTTCGCCGAGCCGATCGCCGCGACGACGCTCGGGGCGAAACCCGCCACCGCGAAGCCGATCTGGGTGCCGATCGCCATGCCCGAGAGGCGCACGCGGGCGCTGAACATCTCGCCGTAGAGCGCGGGCCAGACGCCGTTGATCCCCGAGTACGCCAAGCCGAACAGCGCGATGCCGAGCACGAACACCAGCGCGTACGAGCCGATCGAGATCGACCAGAGGTACGGGAAGATCAAGACGCCGCACAGCAGGCACCCGGTGATGAACACCGGCTTGCGGCCGACGCGGTCGGCGAGCCCCGCCAGCAGCGGGATGGCGGCCAGCGCGAGGACGTTGGCGAGGACGCCGACCCACAGCATCGGGGTGCGCGCCAGGCCGATGGTGTTGACCGCGTAGCTCAGCGCGTAGACGGTGAAGATCGTGCTGACCGAGGCGATCGTCGCCGCGACGACCACGCGCAGGACGTCCGCCCAGTGGTCGCGGAACAGCACCGCGACCGGCAGCTTCGCGACCTCGGTGCGTTCGAACACCGGCGTTTCCTCGAGTTTGCGGCGGATCACGAAGCCGACGACCACGACGAGCGCGCTGCCCCAGAAGGGCAGCCGCCAGCCCCAGCTCAGCAGCTGGTCCTGGGGGAGCCCGGCGACGGGCAGGAAGATCGCGGTGGCCAGGATCTGGCCGGCCTGGGTGCCGCTGAGGGTGAAGCTGGTGAAGTACGCGCGGCGCCGTTCCGGGGCGTGCTCCAGCGACATCGAGTTCGCGCCCGCCTGCTCGCCGGCCGCGGAAAGCCCTTGCAGCAGCCGGAGAACGACCAGCAGGACCGGCGCCAGGACGCCGACGCCCGAGTAGGTGGGCAGGCAGCCCACGGCGAACGTCGCGAAGCCCATGAGCAGCAGGGTGAAGACGAGTACGCGCTTGCGCCCGAACCGGTCGCCGACGTGGCCGAGGACGAACGCGCCCACCGGCCGGGCGAGGTAGCCGACGCCGAAGGTGGCCAGGGCCAGGAGCGTGCCGGTCGCGGGGGAGGAGGCGGGGAAGAAGACCTTGTTGAACACCAGTGCGGCGGCGGTGCCGTAGATGAAGAAGTCGTAGTACTCGAGGGCGCTGCCGATCCAGGCGGCCAGCGCCGCCTTGCGGGGCATCGATCCGGTCACGGGGATGAGCTCCTGACGTCCGTGCTTCGTTGCTCAGACTCGGCGGGAAGCAATGTACGGTCTAGTTAGTTAATAGAGGGTGCGAGACCGGACCCCGGGTGTCAAGAGGCGGATTTCAGGCGGTCACGTAGTCGATCACGAGATCGCCGAGCATCGTGCGGTAGTGCTCGCGGCGCGCCGGATCGAGCATGTCGCGGCCGAAGATCGCCTTGAACGTGTGGCGGTTCGCGAGCCGGAACACGCAGAACGAACTGATGATCATGTGGACGTCGAGCGGGTCGGCGTCTTCGCGGAACCGGCCGGCCGCGCGCCCGCGTTCGAGGACGACCGTCAGGCCGCCGAGGGCCGGATCGGCCAGCCCGGCCAGGATCTCCGACCGCACGAGGTGTTCCGCGTGGTGGATGTTCTCGATGCTGACCAGCCGGATGAAGTCCGGGTTCGCCTCGTGGTGGTCGAAGGTGAGCGCGGCCAGCCGCCGCAGGGCTTCCTCCGGCTCGAGGTGCTCGACGTCGACCTGGCGCTCCAGGGCGCGGATCGCGGAGTACGCCTTCTCCAGCACGGCGATGTAAAGCTGTTCCTTGCCGCCGAAGTAGTAGTAGATCATCCGCTTGGTCGTGCTGGTGCGGGCGGCGATCTCGTCGACGCGGGCGCCGGTGTAGCCCTTGTCCGCGAACTCCCGCGTGGCCACGGCGAGGATGTCGGCGCGCGTGCGGTCCTTGTCGCGCTGGCGCTCGGCCTCCGGCGATGGTGCGGCCACCGGGCTCCCTCCGCTGCGGGTGGACCGCCTCACTCTAGCCCAGCCCTTCCGTGCGGACGGCTGTCACGCTAACGTGAACGTACTAGTTCGTACATTAACTCGGAGGGCGACCGCGTGACCAGCTACCTGATCGGACTCGTCGGCACGGGCATCGGGCCGTCCGCCAGCCCGGCGCTGCACGAACGCGAGGCCGACGAGCTCGGCCTCCGCTACGTCTACCGCCTGCTGGACCTCGACGTGCTGCGCCGCCCGGTCGTCGACGTCCTCGAAGCGGCCCGGCTCGCCGGGTTCGACGGCCTGAACGTCACCCACCCGGCCAAGCAGGCGGTCCTGGAGCACCTCGACGAACTGTCCCCGGAGGCCGAAGCGCTCGGCGCGGTCAACACCGTGGTCTTCGAGCGAGGCCGCGCCATCGGGCACAACACCGACGCCACCGGCTTCGCCCGCAGCCTCACCCGCGGCCTGCCCGGCGTCCGGATGGACGACGTCGTCCTCCTCGGCGCCGGGGGAGCGGGCGCGGCCGTCGCCCACGCCCTGCTTTCCCTGGGCGCCGGACGGCTCACCGTCCACGACGTCGACGGCGTCCGGAGCGCCAAGCTGGTGACGGCACTCCGGGAGAGGTTCGGCGCCGGCCGCGCGCGGACCGGCGGGCCCGACGCTCTCCACCGCGCCGACGGCCTGGTGCACGCGACCCCGACCGGGATGGCCGCCCACCCCGGCTCGCCGGTCCCGGCGGAGCTGCTGCACCCGCGGCTGTGGGTCGCCGACATCGTCTACCGGCCGCTGGAAACCGCGCTGCTGGCCGCCGCCCGCGCCCGCGGCTGCCGGGTGCTGCACGGCGGCGGCATGGTCGTGCTGCAGGCAGCCGAGTCGTTCCGGCTGTTCACCGGCGCCGACCCGGATCCGGCGCGGATGCTGCGGCACTTCGACGCGCTCGAAGGGGAGTCCGCCCGTGCCGCCTGAACCCCGCACCGCGATCGCCACCGTCTGCCTGTCCGGCACCCTCGAAGACAAGCTCGCCGCGGCCGCCGCGGCCGGGTTCGACGGCGTCGAGCTGTTCGAGAACGACCTGCTCGTCTCGCCCTCGCGCCCGGCCGAGATCCGCCGCCGCTGCGCGGACCTCGGCCTTTCGATCGACCTCTACCAGCCCTTCCGCGACTTCGAAGCCGTTCCGCCCCGGTTGCACGAGGCCAACCTGCGCCGGGCCCGGCACAAGTTCGACGTCATGGCCGAGCTCGGCACCGGCACCGTGCTGGTCTGCTCCTCGGTGTCGCCGGACGCCGTCGACGACGACGAACTGGCCGCCGAACAGCTGCACGCCCTGGCCGAAGTCGCGGCCGAGCGCGGCATGAAGGTCGCGTACGAGGCCTTGGCGTGGGGCAGGCACGTCAACGGCTACGAACACGCGTGGCGCATCGTGCGCCGCGCCGCGCACCCCGCGCTCGGCGTGTGCCTCGACAGCTTCCACATCCTGTCGAAGGGACACGACCCGGCGCCGATCCGGGCCATCCCCGGCGACAAGATCTTCTTCCTCCAGCTCGCCGACGCCCCGCGCCTGCCGATGGACGTCCTGCCGTGGAGCCGACACCACCGGCTCTTCCCGGGTCAGGGCGACTTCGACCTGACGGCGTTCACCGGGCACGTGCTCGCCGCCGGCTACCGCGGCCCGCTGTCCCTGGAAGTCTTCAACGACGTGTTCCGCCAGGCCGACCCGGGACCGGCCGCCGCCGACGCGATGCGGTCGCTGGTGACGTTGCGGGAGTCGCTGGGCGTCCTGGACCTGCCGTCCGCGCCGGCGCTGACCGGCCACGCGTTCGCCGAGATCGCCACCGGGCCGGGCGCCGGGCGCGTCCTGGCGGGCCTGGGCTTCGCGCGCACCGGCGTGCACCGCACCAAGCCGGTCGAGCTGTGGGAGCAGGGCGACGCCCGGGTGGTGGTCAACGAGAGCGGTGCGGCGCACGGCGCCGTCGGCGCGGTCGCGCTGGCGAGCACCGACCCGGCCCGTTCGGCTCGCCGGGCCGAAGCCCTGCTCGCCCCGGTCCTGCCGCGGGTCCGCGGGCCCCGGGAGGCCGACCTCGCGTCCGTCGCCGCCCCGGACGGCACCGAGGTGTTCCTGTGCGGCGGCGACGACTGGCGCGACGACTTCGTCCCGACCGGCGAGACCGCGGCCGGGGCCGGCGTCTTCGGAATCGATCACGTCGCGCTCACGCAGCCGTTCGACCACTTCGAGGCGGCCACGTCGTTCTACCGTGCGGTGTTCGGGCTGACGCCGTCGCCGGTCACGGAGTTCGCCGCGCCGTTCGGGCTCGTGCGCAGCCGCGGCCTCGCGGCCGGGACCGTGCGGCTGACCTTGGACAGCGCGCTGGTGCGGCGCGGCGAATGGGCGCCGGCGGTACCCGAACCGCAGCACGTCGCGTTCGGCTGCACGGACGCCTTCGCGGCCGCGAAGGCGATGCGCGCGCTGGACGCGCCGCTGCTGGAGATCCCCGGCAACTACTACGACGACCTCGAAGCCCGCCTGGACCTGGCGCCGTCGCTGGCGGCCGCGCTCCGGGAGCATTCGGTGCTGTACGACCGCGACTCCCGCGGCGAGTTCCTGCACTTCTACACCGCGTTCGCCGGCGAACGGGTGTTCTTCGAGGTGGTGCAGCGGATCGGGGACTACCGCGGGTACGGCGTGGTCAACGCGCCGGTGCGGATGGCCGCGCACCGCGCTCGCCGGTCCGCCGAGCCGCCGCTGAGAACGTCCGCCTGAGCGCACGACCGTGCCACGCCGCCCCGGGAAAGTCGTTCCCGGGGCGGTTTTCGTTGCGCCCGCTGGTGAAAAACGTTCGGGACACCCTCCTATCGGGACGACTTCTGTCGTGTTTCGGCCCTCTCCGGTGACCACTCGACTACGCGTGGTCAGAGTGCCCGGTGCGTTTACAACGTTCCGGCAACCGCCTTGACAGGACCTGTGGTACGTACCACTCTAACCCCAACATTGGTCTACACCATTTGGGGCGCCCGGCTTCGGTGGCCGGGCAGGGAAAGGACGGCATCGAGTGAAACGCTGGCTCAAGCTGGCGGCGGGCGCCGCCGCACTCACGCTCGCGACCGCAGGCTGCGCGGGCTCCAGCGGTTCGGACACCGCGGCCTCGCCGAGCGGCAATGCACCGCTCAGCGGAACCGTCACGGTCTGGCTGATGACCGGGTCCGCGCCGGCCACCCTGACCGACGCGCTCAACAAGGAGTTCGAGACCGCGCACCCCGGGGTCAAGGTCAAGTACGAAGTCCAGCAGTGGGACGGCATCCAGCAGAAGCTGACCACCGCGCTGGCCAGCGGCAACCCGCCGGACGTCATCGAGATCGGCAACACGCAGACCGCGGCGTTCGCCTCGAACGAAGGCGTGCTCACCGACCTGACCGCCGACAAGGACAGCTTCAACGGTTCGCAGTGGCTGAAGGGCCTCGCCGACTCCGGCACCTACAACGGCAAGGTCTACGGCGTCCCGTTCTACGCGGCCAACCGCGAAGTCATCTACCGCAAGGACATGTTCGAGCAGGCCGGCATCGCCAAGACGCCGACGTCGAACGACGAGTGGCTCGACGCCATCGGCAAGCTGAAGGCGAAGTTCGGCTCCGACCCCGAATTCCAGGCGCTCTACATGCCGGGCCAGAACTGGTACGCGCTGCTGTCGTTCATCTGGGACAACGGCGGTGACATCGCCAAGGCCGAGGGCAAGGGCTACAAGGCCACCCTCGAGACGCCGGAAGCCAAGGCGGGCCTGGAGTTCTACAAGAAGCTCGTCGACACCTCCGGCACCAAGGCGCCGAAGGACGCCGACGAAGCCAAGCCCCAGCAGGCGACCATCTACGGCGCGGGCAAGGTGGCCATGATGATCGGCCTGCCGTGGGAGCTCCCGACGGCGGCGAAGACCGACCCGAGCCTGACCGCCAAGACCGGCGCGTTCGCCATCCCGAGCAAGACCGCCGGCCAGAGCGCCCCGGTGTTCCTCGGCGGCTCCAACCTGGCGATCCCGGCCAACAGCAAGAACGTGGCCGCGGCCAAGGAGTACATCAAGCTGATCACCAGCCCGAAGTACCAGAGCCAGTTCGCCGCCGCCGGCGTCGTGCCCGGCACGTCGACCGACCTGACCGGCCTGGACAAGGACCCGCTGGGCAGCGTGATGGCGAAGGCCTCGGCCAACGGCAAGGCCGTGCCGGCCAGCCCGAAGTGGGGCGACGTCGAGTCCGGCCAGAACCCGGTCAAGGACATGCTGACCGCGTACCTGACCGGCAAGAAGACGATCGACCAGGCGACCGCCGACGCCGACGCGGCCCTGAACAAGCTCATCGGCGGATGACCGCGACCGCGAATGTGACGATGCCGGCGGGGGAGCTCCCGCCGGCATCGCCGCGCGCCGCCCGGGCCGGGAAGCGCAGGCGGGGCCGGCTCGGCGACCGGCTTCTCCCGTACCTGCTCCTCCTCCCCGCCCTCGCCGCCATCCTCGTCCTGCTCGCCTGGCCGCTGATCCAGGTGATCGGCATCAGCCTCCGCAAGCTCGACATCGGCGAGCTGATGTCCGGCAAGGCCGTCTGGGTCGGGCTCGACAACTACACGAACACCTTGGCCGACCCGGAGTTCTGGACGATCACGGTCCGGACGCTGGTGTTCACCGCCGCCCTCGTGGCCGCCACCATCCTCGGCGGCCTCCTGCTGGCGGTGCTCATGCGCCACCTCGGCCCGGTGGTGCGGACCATCCTGCAGGTGACGCTCATCCTGGCCTGGGCCACGCCGGTGATCGCCACGACCACGGTGTTCCAGTGGATCTTCGACGAGCAGTACGGCATCCTCAACAAGACCCTCGACCGGCTCGGGTTCTCCGGCTTCATCGGGTTCTCGTGGTTCTCCAGCGGCGCCAGCACGCTCACCGTGATCGGACTGCTGATCGTGTGGCAGGCCGTGCCGTTCGTGACGTTCTCGCTCTACGCCGGTCTCGTCGGCGTCCCGCAGGAGCAGTACGAGGCGGCCGGCATGGACGGCGCCGGGCCGTGGCAGACGTTCCGCGCGGTCACCTGGCCCAGCATCCGGGCGATCACCACCATGGTGACGTTCCTGTCGGTGCTGTGGGACTTCAACGCCTTCGCCCAGATCTGGGCGATCCGCGAGGGCGGCCCCGACGGCGAGAGCACCACCCTGGCCGTCGTGCTGTACCTCAAGGGCATCGCGGGCAACCACTTCGGCGCGGCGAGCGCCATCGCGACGCTGATGCTGATCCTGCTCGCGCTCATCACGGGCCGGTACATCCAGCTGCTCGTCCGGACCCCGGAAGGTGATCTCAAGTGAGGAAGCCGCTGCCGCAGCGGATCGCGCTCTCGTTCGTCGGCGTGGTCGTGGCGTTGCTGATCTTCTTCCCGACGTACTGGATGTTCGTCACGTCGCTGCGGACGCCGGGCCAGATCCTTTCGCCCAAGTACGACCTGATCCCGACGTCGTTCTCGTTCGGCAACTTCGCCACGGCGCTGGCCAACGACAACTTCCCGACGTACCTGCTCAACAGCCTGATCGTGACGGTCGGCGCGGTGCTCTGCGCCCTGGTCGCCGGGACGCTGGCGGCGATCCCGCTGTCGCGGCTGCGCTTCACCGGCCGCCGGGGCTTCCTGCTGCTGGTCATGGTGTCGCAGCTGGCCCCGACGTCGGCGTTGTTCCTCCCGCTGTTCCTGCTGATGCGGGACGCCGGGCTGCTCAACACGCTGCCGTCGCTGCTGCTGGTCTACTTCGCGACCACGCTGCCCTTCACGGTCTGGATGCTTTACGGCTTCGTCAACGGGATCCCGTACGAGCTGGAAGAGGCCGCGATGATCGACGGCTGCAGCCAGACCGGCGCGTTCCGCCGGGTGACGCTGCCGCTGCTCGCGCCCGGGCTGGTCACCACGTCGGTGTTCAGCTTCATCACGGCGTGGAACGAGTACCTGTTCGCCCTGGTGTTCATGACCGAGAAACCGAAGGAAACGCTCCCGGTGTGGCTGGCGTCCTTCCGCACGGCGTTCGCGACCGACTGGGGCGGGGTGATGGCCGCGTCGGTCATCTACGCCCTGCCCGCCCTGGTGTTCTTCCTGCTCGTGCAGCGCAAGCTCGTGTCCGGCGTGGTCGCCGGCGCGGTGAAGGGATAGCCGGTGCCGTCTCCGGAGCAACTCGCCGAAGCCGTCCTCCTGCCCGGGTTCGCCGGGACCACCGCGCCGGACTGGCTGCGCCGCCGGATCGCCGCCGGACTGGGCGGGGTGGTCCTGTTCGGCCGCAACGTCGTCGACGACGAGCAGGTCGCCGCGCTCACCGCGCAGCTGCGGGGGGAGCGGGACGGTGTCGTGGTCGGGATCGACGAGGAGGGCGGCGACGTCACCCGCCTCGACGTGAACACCGGGTCGTTCGTACCGGGCCCGCTCGCCCTCGGCGCGGCCGGCGACCCGGAGCTGACCACCGCCGTCGCCGCGGCGCTCGGCGAACGCCTGGCGGCCTGCGGCGTCACGCTGAACCTCGCGCCGTGCGCGGACCTGACGCTGGCGGCCGAGGACCCGATCATCGGCGTCCGGGCGTTCGGGTCCGACCCGGCGAAGGCGTCGCCGCACGTCGCGGCGTACGTGACGGGCCTGCAGAAGTACGGCGTCGCGGCGTGCGCCAAGCACTTCCCCGGCCACGGCGCGGCGACCGAGGACTCCCACGTCGCCCTGCCGGTGCTGCCCCGCACCCCGGCGGAGCTGTCGGAGATCGAGCTGGTCCCGTTCGCCGCGGCGATCCGGGCCGGGGCGCGCTCGGTCATGTCGGGCCACCTGGTCGTGCGGGCCTGGGGCGACGAGCCGGCGACGCTCAACCGGACGGCGCTCACCGGCGTCCTGCGCGGTGAGCTCGGCTTCACCGGCGCGGTGATCACCGACGCCCTCGAGATGGGCGCGGTGTCCGGCGCGTACGGGCGCCACGACGGTCTCGGCCGGTCCGCCGTGCGGGCCCTCGAAGCGGGCGCGGACGCGCTCTGCCTGGGCGGCGCGGCGTTCGAAGCCGACCACCTGGACGCGTGCGTGGCGGCGATCGTCGCGGCGGTGTCGTCGGGCGAGCTGCCGCTGGAGCGGCTGGCCGAGGCGGCTTCGCGGACGGCGGCGCTGGGCACCGACCCCGCGCCGGCGAAGGTCGGCCCGGTCGACCGGCGGCTCGGCCTCGAAGCGGCCCACAGGGCACTGCGGATCCGCGGTGAAGTCCGGCTCGACGGCCCGCCGCTGGTCGTCGACGTCCGGACCGAGCCGACCATCGCGGCCGGTCCGATGCCGTGGGGCCTCGGCCCGCACCTCACCGAGCTGGTGCCGGGCACGCGAGTCCTCACCGTGACGCCTGATGACGCCGAAGCGGTGCTCGAAGCGGCCAAGGAGTTCCGCAGCGTCGTCGTGGTCACCCGGGAGGCCCACCGGCACCCGCGAGTCCGCGCCCTGCTCACCGCGTTGTCCACTGTGGACTTCATTCGCGTGGAGACCGGGGTGCCGGGGCCCGACGACGGCGACGGGCCGCGGATCGACACGTTCGGCGGCTCGTACGTCAGCCTGCGTGCCGCGGCCGAGTACCTGGCCTGAAATCGTTTCGTCCCTTTTGTCGTATCTCCAGAAGTCCGGCCCGCGTTTGTACGGGGCTTGTACCGGTGGCCGCCATTCTTGCCGCACACCGAAAACTGGAGGACGGAACAATGAACATGGGGATCGTGAAGCGCGTGGCCGGGGTGGCCGGTATCGCCGCGGCGATCGCGGTCGTCGGCGCGAGCCCGGCATTCGCGGCGACGGGGACGGTGCACACCGACTCCGGCGCGGCGCTGACCGTGCGGGCCTCCGCGAGCACCAGCGCCGCCTCCGTCGGCACCATCGCCGACGGCACCGCGGTGACCATCACCTGCCAGACCAACGGCTCGACGGTCGACGGCAAGTACGGCACCAGCGACATCTGGGACAAGGTGGGCAACGGCTACATCAGCGACGCCTACGTCTACACCGGCTCGGACGGCCGCGTGGCCCCCGACTGCGACGGCACGACGCAGACCTGCTCCACCGCGGGCCTCGGGGACCACAAGACCTGCGACGAGGCGGTCGCCTACGCCAAGACCCGCATCCACACCAACAACATCGACTCCTACGACGGCTGGTGCGACCGGATCAACGCCCAGAACTACGGTTTCTCCGCATCCGGCTCGGAAACCGCCTACATCCACTGGACCCAGATCCCGTCCTCGTACAAGCACCCGGGTGACTACCAGGTCCCGGCCGGCGGCCTCGCCTTCTTCAAGAGCAGCGGTGCCGGGCACACGATGATCTCGATCGGCGGCGGCGAGTTCCTGTCGAACGACATCCACGGCGCGGGCAGCTACACCAAGACGACGATCGCGGAGATCAAGCAGAAGTGGGGCCAGACCTACCTCGGCTGGTCGCAGCCGTGGTTCAAGGTGAACCACTGACGCGGTGGCGGCGTAACGCGAACGGGCCCCTGTCCACCTCCCCCGGACAGGGGCCCGTCCGCGTCCCGGCGATACGGCAGGATCGCGTTCGGCTTCTCCTGTTTCTCCGCAGCGAAGGGGACACCGATGACGGTCCCGATCATCCCGGGATTCCACCCCGACCCGTCCGTCTGCCGGGTCGGCGGTACCTACTACCTGGCGAACTCGAGCTTCGAGTACGTGCCCGGCGTCCCGATCCGCCGCAGCACCGACCTCGTCACGTGGGAACTGGTGGGCCACGCGCTCACCCGGCCCGGCCAGCTGGCGCCGAACGAGGGCGTGGCGAGCGGCGGCATCTTCGCCCCCACCCTGCGTCACCACGACGGCCGGTTCTTCCTCGTGACGACCAACGTCCACGAGCCGCGCGGGCACCTGATCGTGACCGCGGAGGACCCGGCCGGTCCGTGGTCCGACCCGGTGTACGTGGCCGGCACGGTGGGCATCGACCCGGACCTCTGCTGGGACGACGCGGGGGTCTGTCACCTCACGTGGGCGTCGTTCCACCCGGCGCTGACCGGCATCGCGAGCGTGCCGATCGACCCGGGCACCGGCGCGATGCTCGCCGAGCCGCGGCTGCTCTGGAACGGCACCGGCCTCGCGGCGCCCGAGGGGCCGCACCTGTACCGCGTCGGCGGCTGGTGGTACCTGATGCTGGCGGAAGGCGGCACCGAACGCGGCCACGCCGTCACGATCGCGCGTGCCCGCGCTCTGGAGGGTCCGTACGAGCCCGCGCCGGCGAACCCGATCCTGACGCACCGCAGCACGACCCACCCGGTCCAGAACACCGGGCACGGCGACCTCGTCGAGTGCGCCGACGGCAGCTGGGCCATGGTGTACCTGGGAGTCCGGCCACGCGGCAAGACACCGCAGTTCCACGTCAACGGCCGCGAGACGTTCCTGGCCGGCGTGGACTGGGTGGACGGCTGGCCGGTGGTGGACGAGAACCGGTTCGCGATCGAGCCGGGGGACAACAGCTTCACGGACGGCTTCGCCACGGCGTCGCTCCACCCGCGCTGGGTGGCACCGGGCGCGGGACCGGAGACGTTCACCCAGTGGGCCGGACCGGCCGAGCTGGTGCTCACCGGCGGCCGGGCCCTGCTGACCCGGGCGCTCGACGAGCAGTGGACCGCCTCGGCGTCGCTGGACGTCTCCGGTGGCACGGCGAAGTTCGTGGTCCGCCTCGACGACCGGCACTGGTACGGGCTGACTGCCGACGGTGAATCGGTGACCGCGACGGTCGTCATCGGCCCGGCGGTCCGCGCCGTCGCGAAAGTCGCGTCCGGTCCTCGGGTGTCGTTGCGGATCCGCGCGCTTCCGGGGGTGTCGCAGGAGCCGGACCTTCTCGAGCTCTCCGTGGTCCGGGAGGACGGGCGGGCGGAGGTGCTCGGCTCGTTCGACGGAAGGTATCTGTCCACAGAGGTCGCGAGCGGCTTCACCGGCCGCATGATCGGCGTGGAAGTCCTCGACGGCACGGCGACGCTGCGCGAGTTCCGCTATTCATCGGATGTGGGCACGGCCCAGCCTTGAACGGCCGGGCACTGCCGGCCGTTTGTGATAACCTGCGTCCCGCAACCGTGAAGGCATGGATGGTGTCATTCGCCCGGCACTCGGAATGACGAACCACCGAAGGCTCTTGACCATCACGACGACCTGTGGCAACCGGACGCCCTGTGGGCACGAATGCCGAGCGTAGCTCGTTTCTTGTCGCCGAGCCGGGTGGCGATGGGGAGGGTGCTGCCGTGGGCCGGACGCCGTGCCATGGGGATATCTTTCTTCGCCGGATGTGCACCGGCGAGAACCATCAGGAAGCCGCCGTCGCGGTCCGGCGAGCGATCGCCGGGGGTGATTCGCGGGCGGTGCTGCCGGACGCGAAGTCGCCGAGCCAGCGTGTGCTCGAAACGTCGCTGCTGCTGGCCATCCGTGACAGCGCTCCCCGGATCTCGGACCCTCGACCGTATCGCGGTCACAAAGTGTTCCGCGCGGTGAGTCCCCGGCCGGACGCCCTGGTGGTCGACCTGGTGGATGGCGTCGCCGAACGGTTTTTCCGCGCCTTGCTGCCACCGGTGATGCCTTATGAGGGCGGTGTGGGCGTACCGGGCCTGCGTGTCGTCCCCGCCAAGCGTCACCTGGCCCTTCACCTTCTCGACCGCGGCGGTCACCTGACCGATGCCCGCGTCCTCGTCCGCGGGATCGACCAGCTGAGCTGGCGGCGGATCTGGGCCGGTATCAGGGATTCCTTCGACAACGGCTACGAGTGCGTCAACGTGGATCTCCGGCGCACACCGGAACTCCGGCCCGGCGAGATCGACGGCTGGAGCTTCCAGCGCAGGTGCTGCGGGCCCATCGCGTTGGGCAGCGCCTTGCTTCGCCGGATCGGCCTGCTGGCCGAAGCGTTCGCGCTGGACGTGTGGCCCGGTAACGGTGACACCGTCATCAACGTCGAAATCCGCGACGGGCCGGCGATCCGTTCGGTCATGCGGTTTCTCCGGGAGCCACGGTTCGGTGTCATCCGCGACAGCGTCGTCGAGCTGGACGAGGAACTCGCCGACGACTCGTACGTGCGGATTTCGGAAACGAATCCCGCTCCGGGCAGGTTCACCGGCGATCCTTCGTCCCTGCTCGAGCCTCCTGGACTCGTCTTGAGGAGACTCGGCAAAGTGGTCGCGGGACGACTCGATCTCCTGCTGTCCACCGCGGACGAGCTGCCGGACGGTGGCCGGTGACCAAGAAGACCGGAAAGCCGCCGCGGACCGTTCTCGGCCTGATCGACAAGGTCCTGGACGACAACGCTCGTACCCTGCGCGCCGTCCTGCTGATACTCGTGGCCACCGGGTGTCTGGCTGTCATCGCCTCCGCTCTCGGCCCTCGGACGGGAGAGCCCTGGCTCGGCTGGGCCGGGATCGGCGGCGTTCTGGCGCTGGCCGGCGGAAGGCGGGCCCGCAAGCGCTTCGGTGGCCACCGCCGGGAGTAACCGAAGTGCGTCGTTCAACCCCCACCGGACTTGACGTGGTGCAGCACGAAGATCCCGCCGACCGGCGGGCGGCCGGCCCGCTCGTGGTCGGTGGCCACGTACTCGTCCAGGACCGCCAGGATCCGGCGGTCGAGCTCCTCGACCTCGTCGGGGGACAGGTGCAGCAGGAACTTCTCGTGCACCGCCACCGAGTCCGGGCCCGCCTCGCGCAGCTCCTCCTGGAAGATCTCGATGGGCGCGAACCGCGTCTCGGCGTCCGCGGTCGCCAGGGGGCCGTCCAGCCACCACGTCTCGTTGTTCGAGCGGTACGGCTTCTCCAGCGCGCCGCTCGGGCCCGTGCGCACCGGGGCCGGCTCCAGGAGGCCCGCGGCCACCAGCTGCCGCACGTGGTGGAGCACCGTGCCGGGGTCGCGGCCGAGGCGGTCGGCCAGCTGCTTGTTCGTCAGCTCCTCGACCAGGCACAGCCGCATGATGCGCAGCCGCAGCGGGTGGCCCAGTGCCTTTGCTTCCTCGGGGGTCGCGGGACGGCGGCGACGGGGCTCGGTCATGAACGCAGCGTAGTCGATCGCTCCATCGATGGAGAAAAGTCCATCGATGTGCGATCCTCGATCAGGTGAACGGACTCGGAGGTACCTACTGGCGGCTGTGGTCGGCCGCCGGGCTGTCCAGTCTCGCCGACGGCCTCTTGAAGGTCGCCCTGCCGCTGGTCGCCGTCGGCTACACCCGCGAGCCGGTGCTCATCGCGGGCCTGGCCTTCGCCTTCAGCCTGCCGTGGCTGCTCTTCGCGCTGCCCGCCGGCGCGCTCGTCGACCGGCTCGACCGAAGGCGCGCCATGCTCACCGCGAACGTCCTCCGCGGCGGGCTGCTCGGCGGCGTGCTGCTCCTGACCGTGCTGGGCGGGGGATCGATCTGGGCGCTGTACGTCGTCGCGCTCGGGGCCGGCTCCGCCGAGACCGTCTACGACACCGCGGCGCAGTCGATCGTGCCGCAGGTCGTCGGCCGGACCCGGCTGGCGCGCGCCAACGGCCGGATGTACGCCGTCGAGCAGACCGCCAACGAGTTCGCCGGCCCGCCGCTGGCGGGACTGCTGGCCGCGGCCGGTGCCGCGGCTGCGTTCGGTACGCCGGTGGCGTTGTGGGCGGCGGCGGTCGCGACCCTGCTGCTGGTGCGCGGCTCCTACCGCGTTCCCCGCGAGGAGCACACGACACTGCGCGCGGACATCGCCGAAGGGCTGCGGTTCCTCTGGCACCACAAGGTCCTGCGGACGTTCACCGTCATGGTCGGCACGTTCAACTTCGCCACCGGCGCGACCTTCGCCGTCCTCGTCCTCTACGCGGTCGGCCCGGGCTCGCCGATGAGCCTGTCCGCACCGGCCTTCGGGCTGCTGATGGCGAGCGTCGCCGCGGGCAGCCTGGCCGGGTCGGTCCTCGCCGAGCCGGTCGAACGGCGGCTCGGCCGCGTCCGCGCGCTGTGGGTGTCGTGGCTCGCCGGCGGGCTCACGGTCGGCGTGCTCGCGGTGTCCGCCGACCCGTACGTGGTCGGCGTGGTGTTCTTCGCCGGCGGCGCGGGACTCCTGGTGTCGAACGTGGTCATGGTGTCGCTGCGCCAGCGGCTCACCCCCGACCGGTTGCTCGGCAGGCTCAACAGCAGCCACCGGCTCGTGGCCTGGGGCACCAAGTCCCTCGGCGCCCTGGCCGGCGGCACGATCGCGCAGGCAGCCGGCCTGCACGCGGTGTTCGTCCTGATGGCCGTGCTCGCATTCGGTGCGGTGGCCGGGCTCTTCGTCGTGACGGAAGACGCGCTCGCGGCGGCCGAACGCGACGCGGTCACTCGCTGAAAGGGTGGGTCCGGAGGTATTCGGTCCAGACCTTCTTCGGCACGCACATGCGCCACGCGTCCAGGACGAGCTCGCGCATCTCGTCCGGATCGAGCGCCGCCAGGCGGCAGCGGACCCACTGGTAGCGCAGGTCCGCCGGCTCGGGCATCAGGAACTTCTCCGGTTCGCCCGTCACCAGCGCTTCCCGCTGTTCGCGGGGATAGGCGAAACCCATCAGGGTTTCGTCCCGCGACAGCGCGAGGAACACGATCCGGCCGATCCGGAACTTGATCCGGTCGCGCACCACCGCTTCGTAAGCGCGGGGGAGGGTGGCCGCGAACGCGCGGACGTCGTCACCGGTGACCATGCTCCCCATCCAAGCAAAGGCCGGCGGCGCGCCATCCCCGGGCGCGCCGCCGGAACCTCCGGTCACGCCCGGCAGGTCCGTCCGCGGTTGACGCAGTTGACCAGTCCGTTCATGATCCGCTGCGACATCACGTTGGCGAAGTCGTCGTGGTCGGACCCCGGGTTGTGCTTCTCCTGCGGGAAAGCGTCCACTTTGTACTGCTTCTTCACCTGGATGTCGTGCGGGATGTCGTAGGTCAGCGAGATCTGCAGCTGCGGCACGGCCTTGAACCCCTTGGCGCACCGGCCGAACTGGTCCGGGAACACGATGTGCGTGCGGTGGTTGGCGCTGTCGGTGTTCTTCCCGTCCCAGCAGCTCGGGAACGTGTGGATGCGCTTGACCTTGCTGTTCGGCGGGCAGATCGGGTACTTGTCCGTGACGCGGTTCTCGAACCCGGTGCACGTCCAGCTCGCGCGGGCGTTGGCCGGCCCGTTGGTCGACACCTTCGCGTCGCCGTAGAGCACGCGCAGGAAGCGCGGCATCGCCACGACCTTGCCCACCGGGCTGCCGCGGAAGGTGATCTGCACCCGCTGCGGGCGCAGGATCTTGCCGTCGTTGCCGGGCAGCTCGTTGTTCTCGTCCTGGCCGGGCAGCGCGCCCCCGGCCGTGGTGCTCGGCGGTGGCGTGGGCGTTCCGGTGTCCTTGCCCGGCTTGGTCGTGCACGGCGCGAGCCCGCCCAGGTCGCCGGGCTTCGGCGCGAACCGGCCGATCGCGATCGCGATCCGGTCGATGATCGCGGCACGCCGGTCCTTCAGCGGGTTCAGGATCGCGTTGCGCACGAAGTCCGGGCCGCCCTGCCCCTGCGTCGCCGCGATGCGCTTGTTGGCCTCGTCGGCCTGGTTGTCGAGCTGGTCGAGGTTGCTGTCGACCTCCGCCATGGCCTGGTCGGGGATGTCGGTGAGCTTGCTGGCGACGTCCGGGCAGGACACCTGGACGGTCTTCGACTCCTGGTCGGCCTGGGCGCGGTCGCCGTCGGGCTTCTTGGCGGGCTCGTTCTTCTCCTCCTCGCCGGTGTCGATGCGGACGACGGGCCAGAAGTAGGCGGACTTGTCGCCGTTGCGGCAGGTGGTGCCGGCCTTGAGGAGGCTCTTGTTGTTGGAGTCGGCGTTGGTGGAGAGGTTGCCGACGTAGTCGTGCAGGTGCTGGGCGCCGTTGCGGACGCCGGGCTGGGCGATGAAGTTGTCGGGGTTGAAGTGCTGGTTCTCGTTGCGGCCGCAGTCCACGGTGAAGGTGCCCGTCGACGCGCCGGTGACCGGCCGCGGGTCGAACTGGTTCGGCTGCACCTTGAGGATGTCGACGAAGAACGCGGGGTTCGCCTCGTCGGCGCTGGCTTCGCCGGTGTTGCCGGTGGTCGTGGCAACGACGATGCCGCCGACGGCGATGGCGAGGGCCAGACCGCCGGTCGCGATCTTCGTGCGTTTGGACAGGCGATGGCGCCCTTGGGTGCGGGACATGGGGGATTCCTCCGGGGTGTCGGGCTGGCGGGAAGGCACGACACTGAACGGGACGAGCGCAGGCTCGTTCCCAACAGGTTCGGTCCTAGCAGGGGTTTCGTCGGCACGGATCGATTCCCGGCTGGTCCACTGACCCGACATCAGTGGGCGCGCGGCCACCTGCCCGCGGCCGCGCCGTCAACCGGCTGGTTATCGTTCCGTGATGGAACCTACACGGGGGTTTGACACCGGGCAAGAAGGGATTTCGGCCCATCACGAACCGTCAGGGCAGGATTCGGTCTCCGTAGCCGGAGGTGGCGGGGAAAGGCCGCCGGGAATTGCCGAAGAATTGCGCGCGGGTGTGGCCGGCCCGGCGGTGGGGCCGTCCGTGTGCCGTCGCGGTCTCCGGGATGCCGGGAGTGGGGGGCTGTGACCAGCGGGTTTTCCGTGGGGTGAAGTTCGCCGGAGAAACTTTGAACCGATCCGAACCCACGACCGTATCCCCGAGTGAGGCGTGGCGAATGCCCGCGAGCCGGGCGAGCGACGTGAATGACACATTCATGTCCGCCGCCGCGATGAATGGACCATTCACGACGCGGTTCAGGAAGCACGTTTCTGCGCGAGGAGGCCACGCCGCAAGGTGGTGAGCGCGCGGTGCTGGGCGACGCGCACCGCGCCCGCGCTGCTGAGGCCGACCGCGGTGGCCGTCTCTTCGGCCGAAAGGCCGAGGATGATGCGCAGCACCAGGATCTCGCGCTGGCGCGGCGGAAGCGTGTCGAGCAGCCCGGTCGACCAGTCGAGCGCGGCGGAGCGCTCGACCTCCTCGCCCGTCGGGTCCGCGCCCACCCACCGGTCCGCGGGCGGTTCGGCGACCGGGCTGGTGCGGTCGCGTGCCCGCTGCCGGTGGAAGTCGGACACCTTGTGCGCGGCGATGCCGAAGACGAACGGCACGAAGGCGTCGGCGTCGTGGTGGTAGTCCGGCAAGGCACGCACGATCGCCAGTAACACGTCCTGCGCGCAGTCCTCCGCGTCGGACGAGCCGTCCTGCCACGTGCGGAGCCGGCCGAGGCAGTAGCGGAACACCACCGGGCGCAGCGCGTGCAGCAGCCCGCTCACCGCGGCGCGGTTCCCGCGCACCGCCGACCGGACGAGCGCCGGGTCGACCGTGAGCGTCGCCGCGGCGGGGGTGCGGTCGTTCCCGGCGGAGTGCGGCGGCATCGGTCTCACCCCTTCCCACGCGCTCCTGACGACGGACAGTCACGACGCTAGGTCGCCCGGCGTGGCCGTCGCACCGGCCGGCCGGCCACCTTGATCCGGGTCTTCCGGCCCTGGCGCCGGAGGCCGCGATGTGCCCCGGCCGCCGCCGTCGCGGCGGCCGGGCCTAACGGCCCTATCGGCGGACCGGGTGAACCGATCACGCTGGTGGCCGGGGTATTCACAGGAGAAACACAGGTACGCGCGATGGTGGACGACGTGGGCTTCGGGCTGCTGCTGGACCGGCAGCAGTGCCTCGCCCTGCTTCGATCGGCGACCCTCGGCCGGGTGATCTTCACCCACCGGGCGATGCCTGCCGTGCGCCCGGTGCGCTTCACCGTCGTCGACGACGCCGTGGTCTTCGCCGTCCCGGCGGGCAGCCCCCTCTACGCGGGCGCGCGCGACGCCGTCGTCGCCTTCGAAGCCGACGAGTTCGCCGCCGACTTCGGCGCCGGGTGGTACGTCAGCCTGCTGGGGCGGGCCACCGAGTCCGTCGCCGCCGACCTCGGCGAGAGCACCTGCCCCTGCCGGCCCCCGGCCGGCCGCCGGTTCCTGCGCATCCCGGCCGAGACCATCACCGGCCACCGCGTCACCTGCCACGCGGAGTAACAAACCCACTGCGTTCCTCGACCCACCGGATGGACGAACCGGATTGGGCCGACACGGGCAGTCGCCTGTGGCACCCTGGACGGCCCGGGGCAGGCCCGGGAATCGGCGGAACCAGCGGGGTCGTGGCGGACGTGGCGGACGAGATCAGCATGTCGGCGATCCTCGCCGCCGTGGGCGGCATCGCCCGCGAGCTGGAGCTGCCGGCCCTGCTGAACCGCGCGATCACGGCGACCTGCGAGCTGCTCGGCGCCCGGCGCGGCCGGCTGGACCTGCCCGAGGGCGGCGTCGCCCGGTACGGCGGCGGCGACCCCGGCGCCGGCGCGGTAGAGCTGCCGGTCCGGGCGGGCGAGCGGACGTTCGGGACGCTCGTGGTCGAACCCGGTGACGGCGGCGAGTTCGGCCGCCGCGAGCGGGAGGTGCTGGGCGCGCTCACCGCGGCGACCGGGATGGCCGTGGAAAAGGCCCTGCTCGTCGACCAGATGCGCCGCCGCGAACGCTGGCTCGAGGCGTCCTACGACGTCACCAGGGCCCTGCTCGCCGCGGAGGACCTGCACGACACGCTCCGGCTGGTCGCCGAACGCGCCCGCGTCGTCGCCGGCGGGACCGCGGGCGCGATCGCGCGGCCCGACGGCCCGGGGCAGCTGGTGTTCGCCGTCGTCGAGCCGCCGGGCGAGGACGCCGACCGCCTCACCGGCCTGACCGTGCCGACCGAGGGCACCGCCACCGGGATGGCGTTCACCACCCGCCACCCGGTCGTGGTGCGCGACTACGGCGAACGCGTGCAGGAACAGCAGCGCGACCGGGCCGGGGCGATGCCGGCGATGATCAAGGACCTGGACTCGGCGATCTCGGTGCCGCTGATCGTCGGCGACGAGACGCTCGGCGTGCTGGTGGTCGCCAAGTTCCGCGACCGGTCGCCGTTCACCGACTCCGACGTCCAGCTGGCCGAGACGTTCGCCGGGCACGCCGCGCTCGCCGTCGAGTTCTCGCGGGCCCAGGAGGCGAGGCAGCAGCTGGCGGTCTTCTCCGACCGCGACCGGATCGCCCGCGACCTGCACGACCTGGTGATCCAGCGGCTGTTCGCGACCGGGCTCGGGCTGGAGGGCGTCAGCAGGCTGATCGCCGACGAGGGTGTCGCCGCGCGCGTCGCCGGGTTCGCCCAGGACCTCGACGGCACGATCCGGGAGATCCGCAACAGCATCTTCTCGCTGCAGGCCCCCGCGCAGGCCCACGGCAGTCTCCGCGCGGAGCTGCTGCGGGTGGCGGTGGACGCCCGGGACGCGCTCGGCTTCGAACCGCGCGTCGGCTTCGACGGGCCGCTGGACGCCGCGGTGCCGGACGCCGTCCGCTCGGACCTGATCGCGTCCCTGCGCGAAGCGCTGACGAACGTCGCGCGCCACGCTCGGGCGAGCTCGTCGTCGGTCGAGGTCACCGTGGACGGGCTGGGCCGGCGGCTGAGCCTGGTGGTGCGGGACGACGGCGCCGGCCCGCCGCGGGAGGCCGGCCGGATCAGCGGGCTCGCCAACCTGGCCGCGCGGGCGGCCCGGTGGGGCGGGAACTGTGTGCTGGCGGCCGCCGAGGGCGGCGGTGCGCGGCTGGAATGGACCGCCGAGCTGCCGGCGCGGACCGGCGAGCAGGGGAGTGGACGATGACGATCGCGGTGTTCCTGCTGGACGACCACGAGCTGGTCCGGACCGGGCTGAAGACCGTCTTCGAGAGCGAAACCGACATCGAGGTGGTCGGGGAGGCGGGCACGGCGGCCGAGGCGCTGGTCCGGATCCCGCAGGCCCGCCCCGACGTGGCGATCCTCGACGTCCGGCTGCCGGACGGCGAGGGCGTGGCGGTGTGCCGGGAGATCCGGTCCACGGTGGAGCCGCCGCCGGCGTGCCTGATGCTGACGTCCTATTCGGACGACGACGCGCTGTTCGGCGCGATCATGGCGGGCGCGGCCGGCTACATGCTGAAGCAGGTCTCCGGCCGGTCCCTGGTGGAGGCCGTCCGGACGGTCGCCGCCGGTGGCTCGCTGCTGGACGTCACGCTCACCGCGTCGGTGATGAACAAGCTGCGCGGCGCGGACGTGGCGGCCCCGGACCCGCGGTACGAGCAGCTCAGCCCGCAGGAGCGGCGCGTGCTGGACCTCGTCGCGGAGGGCCTGACGAACCGGCAGATCGCCGAGCGGCTCTTCCTGGCGGAGAAGACCGTGAAGAACTACGTGTCGTCGGTGCTGCACAAGCTCGGGGTCGAGCGGCGCACCTCGGCGGCGGTGTACATGTCCCAGCGACGCGCCGAACCGGGACGATCGGGCTGATCCGGCGCCTGTTCGGGCGAAACGGGTGGGGCGTCCGACGTATCTGGGCGCCGGTGGAGTACACCTATCGGGTGACGGCACGGACTTGCGTGCGCGGTGGAGGGGACGGCATGGCGGGGTTGTCGGGCGGGGACTATGTCACGCGGCAGATCCGGGCACTCGCGGAAGCGGTGCGCCGGGAAGGGGCGGGCGGAGTAGGCACACGCAGCTTCCAGCTGGCGGAGCACCTGGCGGCGGAGGGCGGCGTCCACCGCGGCGACATCCTGACGGCCACGGCGACGCTCCTGGCGATGACGGCCTGGTGCGACGGCGAAGCGGAAGCGGCCCGCCGGTTCGCGGAGCGCGCGGGCGAGCACGACGAGGAGTCCCGCGAGCTGGTGACCCACCTGCTCCGGCTGGAGGCCGGAGCCGACCAGGGCTGGCTGCCGCAGGACCAGGCCGAGGCGTTGCTGGAGTACGCGCGGCGAGCGAGCCGGGGAGACCTGGCGACGCGAGCGCGGGCGCTCGCCGGCGTACGCCGTGGTCGCCACCGCCGCGAGGACTGACCGGTCGCGCTCACCCGGCCGCAAAACACCCCAATGTGGCGTTGGGTGCGTTGGACGCACCGAACGCCACATTGGGTGCGTTGGACGCACCCAACGCCACATTGGGGCGCTTGGGGCCTGAGCCGAGCGAGTCAGCTCTTGAGCGGCTGCGCGGGGTCGGCGAGCCGGTCCGGGTCCACGCTCTGTCCACTGAGGATCAGCTCGCGGACCGCGTCCAGGCCCTCGTCCCACTGGTTGACGTGCATGCCCGCCACCACGCGGTCGCCGGTCAGCCAGAACGCGTGGAACGCCTCGCCCTCGCCCCGGGTGACCACCCGGTCGTAGCCTCCCGGCGGGAACCAGCCGGTGAACTCCATGCCGGCGTCGTACTGGTCCGAGAAGAAGTACGGCAGTTCCTCGTAGCCCGCGCCGCGGCCGAGCATCGAGCGTGCCGCCGCCGGGCCGCCGTTGGTGGCCGCCGCCCAGTGCTCGACGCGGACCCGGCGTCCGTAGCGCTCCTGCCAGACGCTCGCGACGTCGCCCGCCGCGTACACGTCCGGGTCTTCCGTGCGCAGGGCCGCGTCGACGCAGACGCCGTCGTCGACGGCCAGGCCCGCGTCGGCGGCCAGCTGGGTTTCGGGCCGGGCGCCGATGCCGACGATCACCACGTCGGCGGGGATCTCGCCGTCCTCGGTCAGCACCGCCGAGACCGCCGTGTCGCCCGCGAAGCCCGTCACCCCGGTGCCCAGCCGCAGCTCCACGCCGTGGCGGCGGTGCAGGTCCGCGAAGAACCCGCCCACCTCCGGCCCGAGCGCGGCGTGCAGCGGCGCCGGGCTCGGCTCGACGACCGTCACCTCGCAGCCGTAGTGCCGGGCGGCCGCCGCGGTCTCCAGGCCGATCCAGCCCGCGCCCGCCACGACGACCCGGCCACCGGAGGCCAGGGCCTCGCGCAGGCGGTCGGCGTGGGCGAGCCGTCGGAGGTAGTGGACGCCCTTCAGGTCGTTGCCCGGCACTCGCAGCCGCCGCGGGGACGCGCCGGTGGCCAGCAGCAGCTTCGTGTAGCCCAGCCGTTCCCCGTCGGCCAGCTCGATCTCGTGGGCGGCGCGGTCCAGCGCGGTGACGCGCCGTCCGGTCAGCACCTCGATCTCCTGCTCGGCGTACCACTTCTCGTCGTGGACGAAGACCGACGCCCGGTCCTCCTGGCCCAGCAGGTAACCCTTCGACAGCGGCGGCCGCTCGTACGGCAGGTCCGGCTCGGCGCCGACGAGGACCACGCGCCCGGTGAACCCTTCGGCCCGCAGGGTTTCGGCGGCTTTCGCGCCGGTCAGCCCGGCGCCCACGATGACGAAGGTGTCCATCACGCGCTCACCCCGGTCAGCGCGAAGAACTCCTGCCGCGTCTTGGGTTCTTCGCGGAGCAGGCCGTGCAGCGACGACGTGACGGTGAGCGCACCGGTCGCCCGCACGCCGCGCAGCGACATGCACAGGTGCTCGGCTTCGATCACCACGCCGACGCCCTGGGGCTCCAGGTGCTCCTGCAGCCAGTCCGCGACCTGCTTGGTCAGCCGCTCCTGCACCTGCAGGTCCCGCGCGAACAGCTCGACGACGCGGGCGAGCTTCGACAGCCCGAGGATCCGCTCGCCGGGCAGGTAGCCCACGTGCGCGACGCCGCGGAAGGGCAGCAGGTGGTGCTCGCACAGCGACTGCACCGGGATGCTCTTCGCCAGCACGAGCTCGTCGTAGCCCTCGTCGTTGGGGAACGTCGTCAGCTGGAAGTCGCGCGGCCGCAGCATCTCCGCGTACGCCTGGGCCACCCGCCGCGGCGTGTCGCCCAGGTGCTCCGACGCCGGGTCCTTGCCGAGCGCCCGCAGCAGGTCGGCGACCGCGCGCTCGGCCTCGTGCAGGTCGACGTCGTCGCGGTCGTGGACGACACCGAGGTGCCGCAGCGGTACCGGTGCGCTGACGGAATCGACGGTCACGGTGGTGCCTCCTTCTAAAACCAAGTCCAGCCGACGTTAGAAGGCCGCGGGGGTTTTCGTCAACAGGTATGTGTTTTAGAATGCGGTGATGCACGAACCCCAGGCGGGAGCGCTCGCCGCGGTGGCCGCGCTCGACGAGCCGACCCGGCGCCGGCTGTACGAGTACGTCGTCCGCCGGCCCGAGCCGGTGAGCCGCGACGACGTCGCCGCGGCCCTCGGTGTGCCCCGCGCGACCGTCGCGTTCCACCTCGACCGCCTGGTGGACGAGCGGCTCCTGGCCGTCGGCCACGAACGCCGCACCGGCCGCAGCGGCCCGGGCGCGGGCCGTCCGGCGAAGCTGTACCGCCGGTCCGACCGGCAGGTGAGCGTCTCCCTGCCCGAGCGTCAGTACGAACTGGCCGGTCAGCTCCTCGCGGCCGCCGTGGAAGAGGCCGACGAAACCGGGGGCTCGCCCCGGGAGATCCTCGGGCGGCGGGCCCGCGAACGAGGGGCGGAACTCGCCGCCGGCGCCCCGGACATCCTGGACACGCTCGAAGAACACGGCTTCGAGCCGCGTGCCGAGGACGGTGAGGTCCTGCTGGGCAACTGCCCGTTCCACCAGCTGGCCCGCACGCACACGCGGCTGGTGTGCGAGATGAACCTCGGCCTGGTCGAAGGCATGCTCGCCGGCACGGGCGAGGGCGGGCTGCGCGCCCGGCTGGAGCCGCACCCGGGGTTCTGCTGCGTCCGCCTCGCCCCCGGCTGACCGGCCGAACGCCACCGCGGCCCCCGGGCAACAACGGGTATGCACAGGCGAAACGCGATGCTGCTGGCCTTCTCGAGTGCCGGCGTCGTGGTGGCGATCCTGCTCGTGGCCGCGGCGATGCGGCCGCCGGAACCGGACGGGGCGCCGCTCGTGCCCGGGCCGCCCGTGGTGACGAGTGTGGCCACGACGGCGACGTCGGCGCCGCCCGAGACCACAATGGAGCGAAAGCCTCGCCGGGGCTGACGCGGCGCGGGACGCACGGTGACCGCCCGTTCGGCGGTACGGTCTCGTGCGTGGTGACACGGCACGACGTGGAGGGGGCCAGAGTGGTGGACCGGGTGAAGCCGGGGGAGCAGGCGAGGACGTCTCCGCCGGGGCCGCGGCAACCGAGCCTGGCCGACGTCGCCGGCCTGGCCGGCGTCTCGCACATGACCGTCTCGCGCGTGGTCAACGAAAGCGGCCCGGTGCGCCCGGAAACCCGCGAAAGGGTCCTCGCCGCCGTGCAGGAGCTGGGCTACCGGCCCAACACCGCCGCGCGGGCGCTGGTCACCGGCCGCTCCGGCACGCTCGGCGTGGTCGCGCTGGAGTCCAATCTGTACGGTCCGGCGAGCACCCTGTACGGCATCGAGAACGCGGCGCGGGAAGCCGGCTACGGCGTGGCGATCTGCAGCGTGACGCGGCCGGGGCGGACGTCGATCGGCGACGCGGTGGAAAGCCTGCGGCGCCAGGCGGTCGAGGGCATCGTCGTGATCGCCCCGCACGTCACGGCCGGGCGGGCCCTCGCGGCGGCGCCTTCGGACATCCCGCTGGTGGCGGTCGGCGGTGGCGAGAAGGCGCCGGTGCCGGTCATCTCGGTCGACCAGTACGACGGCGCCCGCCTCGCCACCGAGCACCTGCTGGGGCTCGGGCACCGGACGGTCTGGCACCTCGCCGGGCCGGAGGACTGGCTGGAGGCGCGGGACCGGGAACGCGGCTGGCGGGACACCCTGGAACGGCGCGGCCTGCGGGTACCCGCGGTCGTGCGGGGCGACTGGAGCCCGCGTTCGGGCTACGAGGCGGGCCGCGCGCTCGTCGGCAAGCGCGGGCTCAAGGCGGTCTTCTCGGCCAACGACCAGATGGCGCTGGGCCTGCTGCGGGCGTTCACCGAAGCCGGGATCCGGGTGCCGGAGGACGTCCACGTCGCCGGCTTCGACGACGTGCCCGAGGCCGAGTACTTCACCCCGCCGCTGACGACCGTGCGCCAGGACTTCATCGAGGTCGGCCGCCGCACCTTCGGGCTCCTCGAGGAGCGGATGGGCGGCGGGGACGCCCGCGCCCGGCACCTCGTGCCGGCCGAGCTCGTCGTCCGGGAGAGCACCAGCAAGCGCTGAGCCGAACGCCCCAATGTGGCGTTGGTTGCGTCCAACGCACCCAATGTGGCGTTCGGTGCGTCCAACGCACCCAACGCCACATTGGGGCGCATCCTGTTAGCGCTAACACGACGACGGCACTGATCCATCTCGGTGTTGTTTCTTGACCGCTCCTGTGTAGTCGGCAAAGGATCCTGTTCGATTCTGGTTCGGCGTTGCTCCAGGAGGTCCCCGCATGCGCTCCGCCCGCCGTGCTCGTCCCCGTGCGCTGCTCACCACCCTTCTCGCCGTTCTCTTCGGCTTGGCCGGCCTGGTCCTCCCCCACGCCGCGGCCGCGGCGCCGGCCCCGAAGCCCGCGCACACCGTCACCTACGACGGCTACTCGTTCCTCGTCGACGGCAAGCGGACCTACCTGTGGTCGGGCGAGTTCCACTCCTACCGGCTGCCCAGCCCCGACCTGTGGCTCGACATCTTCCAGAAGATGAAGGCGGCCGGCTTCAACGCGACGTCGCTCTACTTCGACTGGGGCTACCACTCGCCGCGGCAGGGCGTCTACGACTTCACCGGCATCCGGGACCTCGACAAGCTGCTCGACATGGCGCAGCAGGCCGGGCTCTACGTCATCGCGCGGCCCGGCCCGTACATCAACGCCGAGGTCGACGGCGGCGGGTTCCCGACCTGGCTGTCCACCACCCCGGGCCACACCCGCAGCGCCGACCCGGTGTACCTGAAGTACTCCGACGAGTGGCAGACGCAGATCGACCGCATCATCGCGCGCCACCAGCTGACCGACGGCACCGGCAGCGTGCTCGCCTACCAGGTCGAGAACGAGTACTACAACGGCAACGCCGACGGCCGCGCCTACATGAAGCACCTCGAGGACAAGGCCCGCGCCGACGGCATCACCGTCCCGCTGGTGGGCAACAACAACGGCACCTTCAACGCCGGCGACGCCGCACTCGACGTCGACGCCGCCGACTCCTACCCGCAGGGCTTCGACTGCTCGAACCCGACGCGCTGGAACGGCGTGCCGGACATCAGCTACGACCACGTCCCCGGCAAGCCGCTGATCACCGCCGAGTTCCAGGGCGGCGCGTTCGACCCGTGGGGCGGCCCGGGCTACGAGAAGTGCGCCCAGTTGATCAACGACCAGTTCGCCAACGTCTTCTACAAGCAGAACATCGCCGTCGGCGCCACCGGCCAGAGCTTCTACATGCTGCACGGCGGCACGTCCTGGGGCTGGAGCGCGATCCCGCAGAACTACACCTCCTACGACTACGGCGCGGCGATCACCGAGGCCCGGCAGTTCGACCCGAAGTACGCCGAAGACAAGCTGATCGGCTACTTCACCCAGTCCGTCGCCCCGCTGACCAAGACCGACGGGCTCGGCTCCGCGCCGCTGACCGACGCGGCCCTCACCGACACCGCCCGGATCAACCCCGACACCCGCACGCAGTTCCACACCCTGCGGCACGGCGACTCGACCTCGACCGCCACGAACACCACCAGCGTCGCGCTCGACCTCGCCGCGCACGCCGGCTACACCTACGACGACCGCGCCGGCGAGGTGGCCTACACCGGCACCTGGAGCCACGTCGGGCCCGAGGTCAACTACACCGGCGGCGACTACCAGCACACCGAGTCGTTCTCGAACGTCACCGGCGACAGCGTCAGCATCCCGTTCACCGGCACCGGGATCCGCTGGGTGACCTCCAAGGACCCGAGCCACGGCATCGCCGACGTCTACCTCGACGACGCGAAGGTCGGCACGGTCGACCTCTACGCGGGGAGCAAGCAGAACCAGGTCACCGGCTACGAGGTGCGCGACCTGCCCGCCGGGGCGCACACGCTGAAGATCGTCGTCACCGGGCAGAAGAACGCGAAGGCGACCGGCCCGTACGTCGTCGTGGACGCCGTCGACCTGCTGTCCGGCAGCGCCGACTACTACCCGGTCGTGCCGCAGCAGCCCGGCACCGGCATCACGCTCAACGGCCGCCAGTCGAAGATCCTCGTCGCCGGCTACGACCTCGGCGCCACGCGGATGCAGTACTCGACCTCGGAGATCCTGACGACCGCGGCCATCGGCGACCGCGACGTCGCCGTGCTCTACGGCGACAAGGGCGGCCCCGGCGAAACCGTCCTGCGGTTCGCGAAGCAGCCGTCGGTCCAGGTGCTCGACGGCACCGCGACGAGCACGTGGGACGCCGCCCGCGGCGACCTGCGGCTGAACTACAGCCACGACGGCCTGACCCGCGTGCTCGTCACCGCGCCCGGCGCGCGGCCGCTGCTCCTGCTGCTCGCGGACAAGGCCACCGCGGCGACGTTCTGGCGCCAGGACACCGCGGCCGGCCCGGTGCTGGTCCGCGGCACGCACCTGGTGCGCACCGCGGCCGACCAGTACGGCATCCTGTCGCTGACCGGCGACACCGGCACCGACGGCGCGTTCGAGGTCTTCAGCACGGCGAAGCTGGTGCTGTGGAACGGTTCCTGGGTCCCGACGAAGCCGACGTCGAGCGGCAGCGTCACGGGTGCGGCCCCGACCGCCAAGGCCGTCACGCTGCCCGCGCTGACCGGCTGGAAGCACCAGCAGGAGTCGCCGGAGAGCCAACCGGGGTTCGACGACTCGGCGTGGCCGGTGGCGGACAAGGAAACCACCAACAGCTCGACGGCGCTCGGCACGAAACCGGTGCTCTTCGCCGACGACTACGGCTTCCACACCGGCAACACCTGGTACCGCGGCCACTTCACCGGCGACGGGAAGCAGACCGGGATCACCCTGTCGAGCCAGAGCGGCGGGCCGGCGGGCGCGTTCTCGGCGTGGCTCAACGGCGTCTTCCTCGGCAGCTCGACCAGCCCGCAACACACGTTCACGTTCCCGGCCGGCTCGCTGAAGCAGGGCGACAACGAGATCTCCGTGCTGACCGTGAACATGGGCCACGAGGAGGACTACGGCGCCAGCAACGGCAACAAGGCCGCCCGCGGGCTCACCGCCGCGCGGCTCACCGGCACCCCGCTGACGTCGGTGACCTGGCGCCTGCAGGGCGTCCGCGGCGGCGAGACCGGCCTGGACCCGGTGCGCGGGCCGCTCAACACCGGTGGCCTCTACGGCGAGCGCGCGGGCTGGTCGCTGCCCGGGTTCCCGGATCGCGGCTGGACGCCGGCGACGCTGCCGGCCAAGGACACCACTCCCGGTGTCTCGTGGTACCGGACCACCGCGGATCTCGACCTGCCGCGCGGCCAGGACACCTCGCTCGGCCTGACGATCACCGACGACCCGGCGCGGCAGTACCGCGCGCTGATCTTCGTCAACGGCTGGCAGCTCGGCCAGTACGTCAACTACCTGGGCCCGCAGCACAGCTTCCCGATCCCCACCGGCATCCTGAACCCGAACGGGCGCAACACGATCGCCGTCGCGGTGTGGAACCTCGACGGCAGCACGGGCGGTCTCGGCAAGATCGAGTGGACGAACTACGGCAGCTACCGTTCGCCGCTGACGGTCCGGCAGAACGCCTCGCCCGGTTACGACCCGGTGCGGTACGCGATGCCGCCGGCGCCGGCCACGGCCGTCTCGCTCACCGCGCCGGACACGGCTTCGGGCGGGCAGCCGTTCACCGCCTCGGCGACGGTCCGGGTCGCGGCGGGCGCGCCGCCGGCGTTCGACGTCAAGCCCGTGCTCACCGCCCCGGCCGGGTGGACGGTCGGCGCACCGTCACCGGCGTCGGTCCCGCGGATCGACGGCGGCGGGTCGGCGACGTTCTCGTGGGCCGTCACGCCTCCCTCCACAGTGGACACCGCGGCGCTGAAGGTGACGGTGGCGTACCGGCAGCCGGGCCGCCCGGGCTCGGTGACCGGGGAACGGATCGTCGGCGCGGTGCCTCCGGCGCCGCCCGCAGGGCAGGTGGCGGTCAGCTCGCTGCCGTTCCTGACCGCGACGAACGGCTGGGGCCCGGTCGAGCGCGACACGAGCAACGGCGAAGCCGCCGCCGGTGACGGCAAGCCGATGACCATCGGCGGGGTGTCCTACGCGAAGGGCCTCGGCGTCCACGCGGCCAGCGACGTCCAGCTCTACCTGGCGGGCACGTGCACCCGGCTGACGGCCTCGGTGGGCGTCGACGGTGAGATGGGCACCGGCGGCAGCGTCAGCTTCGCCGTCTCGGTGGACGGCACGACGAAGGTCACGACGCCGGTCGTCCGGGGCGGGCAGGCGGCGGTTCCGATCGACGTCGACGTCACCGGCGCCCAGGTCCTGGACCTGCTGGTGACCGACGGTGGCGACGGCAACGGGCAGGACCACGCGGACTGGGCGGTGCCGACGCTGACCTGCGTCACGCCGCCCGCTCGGTGACCGTCGGCAGCGGCCGGAGCACGAAGGTGGCGCGGACCTCCCGCCGTTCGCGCCACAGGTGGTACAGCGCGAGCCCGAAGATGATCGAGCCCATGACGTTCGCGGTGAAGTGCCACCAGACGCGGTAGGTGGTCAGCCCCGGGCCCGGGTCCACGAGACCGAAGAACGTGGACAGCCCGATGGCCCGGGGCGCGCCGAACGCGATGGACAGCGTCAGGACCAGGTGCTCCAGCCCGTGCAGGCCCTGCATCCAGACGCCCATCTTCGCCCAGCGGCGGGTGCGGGTACGCAGCGCGCGGCGGGTGATCACCATGACGCCCGCGAGTCCTGCGAGGAAGAGGAAGTTGCCGGTCAGGTGCAGCAGCTCCATGCCGAACGTCGGCCGGCCCGGCAGCACCATCTGCAGGCCGTTCGCCAGGCCGGTGCCCCACGGCGTCATCCAGGCCGGGGAGTTCGGGTGGCCGAGCCAGTACGCGGCCTGGGCGACGTGCTCCTGGAGGTGCCCGAGCTGCCCGAGGACGCCGAAGCCGATCACCGCGACCGAGCCGCGGTACACCCAGGGCCGCACCGGCCCGCGGTTCGCGTAGGCGAGGACGCCGACCGCCGTCCACATGGCCAGTGCCCAGAGCACCAGCAGCACCGCGCCCGCGGTGTCCCACCCCGACATCGGCATCGCCATCGCCGCCTCCACTCTTCGTCCCCTCGACGCTAACCGGCGGCCGTGCTCCCGGACGTCTTCCGGACTGCGCCGGGAAACCGGACAAACCATTACGGGGCAAGGGTTTCCGGCTCACCGAAGGACAAGCCGGACGGCGAGGGCGGTGATCACCGCACTCGACGCGAGCGCCGTCACCAGCCGGCCCCGCCGCCCGGTCAGGACCCGGCCGAGGAGCGCCCCGCCGCCGGCGAGCGCGGCTTGCCAGCTCGCCGACGCGGCGAACGCGGCCAGCACGAACACCGCCTGGTCGAGCACCGGGACTCCCGTGCCGGCCCGGTCGCCGACGACGAGCGCGGTGAAGTAGACGACCGTGGCCGGGTTGACCAGCGTGATCCCCAGCAGGCTGACGTAGGCGCGGGCGGGTGCGAGCGGCGTCACCGGCCGGGTGGCGGGGGCGCGGTGGGACCGCAGCGCGCGTACGGCGCCGTGGGCGGCGAGCACGATCAGGATCGCCGCCGAGGCCAGCCGCAGCGGCCCGGCGAACGGGGCGACGACGCCCGCGATCGCGGCGCCGCCGAGCACCGCGACCAGGGCGTACACACCATCGGCCGTGGCGACGCCGAGCGCCGCGGCCAGGCCGGTCCGCAGCGACGTACGGGCGGTGAGGGCCACCAGGTACGTCCCGACGGCGCCGACCGGGATCGCGATTCCGTAGCCGGCGATCAGGCCGGCAGCTAGTGCGGCGCTCACGGCGCTGAAGTGCCGGACCTCCGCGGACGGCACGGCTGCTGCCGGACCGGCGCGGTGGTCGCGGCGGCGGTCGGCAGGAGCGGGGTGCGCTGGGTGGTCATGGCGCAAATCGTGACCGCCGCCGGCCGGGCGGGCAAGCGGATTTTCCAGCCGGTGGGCACCGGTGGGCTGTGCTTCAATCGGCCGGAGGGGAGACACCGGAACGAGAGGGCTTTCGACGATGCGGGTCGACCTGAGCGGCAAGACGGCCCTGGTCACCGGATCCACCCAGGGCATCGGCGCGGCGATCGCCGCGGGGCTCGCGGCCGCGGGCGCGCGGGTCGCGGTCAACGGCCGCAGCGAAACCGGCGTCCACAAGGCCATCGCCCGGCTGGCCGAGAACGTGCCGGACGCGGACTTCATCCCGGCCCCGGGCGACGTCTCGGAAGAGGCCGGGGCGGCCCAGGTGGTCGAAGAGGTGCCGGACGCCGACATCCTCGTCAACAACCTCGGCATCTTCGGCGTCCAGGAGCCCCTGGACATCACCGACGCCGAATGGCGGCACTACTTCGAGGTCAACGTCCTCGCCGCGGTGCGCCTCACCCGCGCCTACCTGCCCGGGATGACCGAGCGCGGCTGGGGCCGGATCCAGTACATCGCCAGCGACTCCGCGATCGTCATCCCGGCCGAGATGATCCACTATGGAGTGTCGAAGACGGCGTTGCTCGGCGTGTCGCGCGGGTTCGCCAAGCACGCGGCCGGAACCGGCGTCACGGTCAACGCGGTGATCGCCGGGCCGACGCACACCGGCGGCGTCGAGGGCTTCGTCCGCGAACTGGTGGGCACGGACCTGCCGTGGGACGAGGCCCAGCGCGAGTTCATGAAGCGGTACCGCCCGCAGTCGTTGCTGCAGCGGCTGATCGAGCCCGAGGAGATCGCGCACCTGGTGGTGTACCTGAGTTCCCCGTTCGCCTCGGCGACGACGGGCGCGGCGGTCCGGGTGGACGGCGGGTACGTCGACGCGATCGTGCCCTGAGGGCCGTGGCCGTGACACTTTCCGGTGACGCGGAGGTGAACCCGGTCCGCACGGGGAACCTTCCCTGACACAACCCCCTGGCACACAGGGGAAAGTCAGCGGAAGGAGAGCACGATGAAGATCCGGATCGCTTCCTGGGCGGCGGTCGCCGCGCTCACGGTTTCCGCGGTGGTCACCGCGGCGGCGCCGGCGTCGGCCGACATGGTCCCGGGCAGCTCGACCCAGTTCTACGCCTACTGCTCGGTGGACCTGCTCGGCGTGCCGATCGCCTGTACGGAGACCGACCAGGCGCATTCGTCGCACATCTGCCAATACCTCGCCACACCGCTCGGCGTGGGCCTCGACTGCATCCAGCGTTCGACGTGACGGCCGTGCCTTTGGTACGGACTTGAGACAGTTCCGGGTCAAACCTGTCGAACAACCCCGACGAACCGGCGATCTTCTCCGGCCAGGGTGAGGTGTACGCGCTTCCCCGCACCCCGAGGAGAACGATGGCCCGCACCCGGATCCCGCCCGTCGCCGGCGGGCTCGCCGCCGCGGCGGCGGTGGCGCTCGCGGCGGCCTGCTGGGTCGTCTTCCCGCCCGAGGTCGCCGGCCGGGCGATCGCCACCCGCCCCGAAGTCCGCCTTCCCGTGCCGTGGCCCACCACGGGCCAGGCGAGCGCCGAGGTGAGGGGGCTGGGCTCGCTCGGCGACCACGGTGAGCAGCGGCCGGTGCCGATCGCCAGCGTCACGAAGGTGATGACCGCCTACGTGATCCTGAAGGACCACCCGCTGGGGCCGGACGACCCCGGCCCGGAGATCACCGTCGACGAGCAGGCCGAAGCCGAGTCTTCCTCGACTGACGAGTCGACCGTGCCGGTCCGCGCGGGGCGCCGGATCGGCGAGCGGGACCTGCTGGCCCTGATGCTCGTGCCGTCCGGCAACAACATCGCCCGGCTGCTGGCCCGCTGGGACGCCGGGAGCCAGGAGGCCTTCACCGGGAAGATGAACCGCGAGGCCGCGGCGCTCGGCATGACCAGCACGACCTACACCGGCGCCAGCGGCGTCGAGGACTCGACCACGAGCACCGCCGCCGACCAGCTCCGGCTGGCCCGCGAGGTGATGAAGAACCCGGTGATCCGGGCGATCACCGGCACCGCGAACCTGCGGGTCGAGGGCGTACCCGGGACGATCGCCAACACCAACACCCTGCTCGGCCGCAACGGCGTGATCGGCCTGAAGACGGGCGCCTCGACCGCGGGCGGCGGCGCCCTGATGTGGGCGGCGACGTCGCCCGGCGGCGCGCTCATCCTGGGCGTGGTCCTGCAGCAGAACCCGGGCGGAACCCCGGCGGCGGGGCTGAGGGCCGCGCTGGAGACCAGCGAGCAGCTCATTGCGGCGATCCGGCGCGAGCTGCCGGCGGCCACCCGATGACCGCGGTCACCGAGCCGGTCGTCGTTCCGCCTGTCGCGGGCCGCTGGGTCGGGGCATGGCGGGTCGCGTTCCGGCACGTACTGCCGGGGGCCACCCGATGACCGCGGTCACCGAGCCGGTCGTCGTTCCGCCTGTCGCGGGCCGTTGGGTCGGGGCATGGCGGGTCGCGATCCGGCGCGAACTGCCGGCGGCCACCCGATGACCGCGGTCACCGAGCCCATCGTCTTGCCGTCCGCACCGGATCGGCGGGCCGGGACCTGGCGCCGCGGCCGTCTCATCACCGCGTTCGCCGTGCTCACCGCGGTGCTGCTGCTCGCGCACCCGTGGGTGCCCAACTGGCCGGGCAACCTCGGCAGCCTGCTGGAGACGTTCCTGCCCTGGACCGGCCTGCTCCTGCTGCCGCTGCTCGCCGCGGCCCTGGTCCGGCGCTCGGCGCTCGCCCTCGTCTCGCTCCTGCTGCCGGCCCTGGTCTGGGGCGGGTTCTTCGGCGGCAGGCTCTTCGACAAGCGGGCGGCGGGCGGCGACTTCACGATCGTGTCGCACAACGTCAACGACGAGAACCCCGACCCGGCGGGCACCGCACGGGCCTTGGCCGCCTCGGGGGCGCAGGTGATCGCGCTCGAGGAGCTGAAGAAGTCCGAGGTCCCGAAGTACGAGGAGGCGCTCGCCGCCGGCTATCCCCACCACTCGGTGCAGGGCACCGTCGGCGTCTGGAGCACCTTCCCGCTGCACGACACCCGGCCCGTGGCGATCATGCCGTGGACCCGCGCGCTGCGGACCACAGTGGACACTCCGCGGGGGCCGGTGGCGGTCTTCGTGGCGCACCTGCCGTCGGTGCGGGTGCGGATCGACGCGGGGTTCACCGCCGACAACCGCGACGCCGCGGCAGGCCTCCTCGTCGACGCCCTGGACGCGGAACCCGCGCCGCGCACCGTGCTGGTCGGCGACTTCAACGGCACCGCCGACGACCGCGCGCTGGCGCCGATCACCGCGCGCCTGCGGGCGGCCCAGGACGACGCCGGCGACGGCTTCGGCTTCAGCTGGCCCGCCTCGCTGCCGCTGGCCCGGATCGACCAGATCTTCGTCTCCGGCGTATGGCCGGTGGCGTCCTGGACCCTGCCCGCGACCGGCAGCGACCACCTGCCCGTCGCGGCCACCCTGGTGCTCTGAGGCCGCGTACCCCGACCGGATGACACTCGCGGTGGTGGTTCCGATACGCCGTCCGAGTGAAGAGAGTGCGCAGGTCATCCGCGCCGCTCAGGGGCGAACATGCGCTTGAACACCGTGGTCACCGGGCTGCCGGTGAATTTCAAACGAGGCTCCGCGCAGGTCGCGCCGTCGAATTCGTCGTCGGGGGTGTGTGAAGACCACGTGACTAGACCGTTACGCGGCCCGGGGTTGACCCCACGGGTGTTATCGCTAACACTAACTCCTCGTCGTCACCGGAACAGGTGACGCAGACCATGTCGGTGCGGACGAAAGGGGACGCCGGTGGCTGAACGACCCCGCTCCGGCGGCCCCGTGAAGGTGACCGCGGCCGGCACGCGGCAGCCGAGCCTGACCGACGTGGCGGGCGTCGCGGGCGTGTCCCACATGACCGTGTCCCGCGTGATCAACGGGACCGGCCCGGTGCGCCCCGAGACCCGCGCCCGGGTGCTCGCCGCGATCGAGGAACTGGGCTACCGCCCCAACTCCGCGGCCCGTGCGCTGGTCACCGGGCGGACCGGCACGCTCGGCGTCGTGGCGCTCGAGTCCAATCTGTACGGTCCGGCCAGCACGCTGTACGGCATCGAGAACGCCGCCCGGGAAGCCGGGTACGCGATCACGATCTCCAGCGTCAGCCGTCCGGGCCGGTCGTCGATCGCCGACGCGGTGGAGAACCTGCGCCGCCAGGCGGTCGAGGGCGTCATCGTCATCGCCCCGCACGTCAGCGCCGGCCGGGCGCTGGAGGCCGCACCCGCGGACTTCCCGGTCGTCGCGGTCGGCGGCGGCGAGGCCGCGCCGGTCCCGGTGATCTCCGTCGACCAGCGTGACGGCGCCCGCCGGGCCACCGAACACCTCCTGGCGCTGGGCCACCGCACCGTGTGGCACATCGCCGGGCCGGAGGACTGGCTGGAGGCCCGTGACCGCGAGCTCGGCTGGCGGGAAACCCTGGAACGCCACGGTGTCGGCGTCCCCCGGGTGATCCGCGGCGACTGGAGCTCGCGCTCGGGCTACGAGGCGGGGCGATCCCTCGCCAAGGAACGCGATCTGGACGCCGTCTTCGCCGGCAACGACCAGATGGCACTGGGCCTGCTGCGGGCGTTCGCCGAAGCGGGCATCTCGGTGCCGCGGGACGTGCGCGTGGCCGGCTTCGACGACGTCCCCGAGGCGGCGTACTTCACGCCGCCGCTGACGACGGTGCGCCAGGACTTCATCGAAGTCGGACGGCGTACGTTCGGCCTGCTGGCCGGACGGATGGACGGTGGCGACCGGCACGCGCGGGCCCTGGTCGTCCCCGAGTTGATCGTGCGAGAGAGCACCGGACCGAGGTAGCGCGGCGGCCCGGTGCGAACCCGGTGGCCACCCACGGATTGTTAGCGCTAACAACGATTTTCTTCCCGATTTCGAAGACGCAGTTTCCGAACACCCAGGTTTTCCCACAGATCACCGTCGATCGAGGAGTGAACGTGCTGAAGAAGCGATGGGCCGCCGCCGCGGCCGCGGCGGCCGGACTCGTGCTGCTCACCGCCTGCGGGAGTGGCGGTTCGTCCGGCAGTTCGGGCGGGGCGGTCACGCTCGGCTTCGCCCAGGTTGGCGCCGAGAGCGGCTGGCGGACGGCGAACACCAAGTCGATCCAGGAGTCGGCGAAGAGCGCCGGGATCGAGCTGAAGTTCTCCGACGCGCAGCAGAAGCAGGAGAACCAGATCTCCGCGATCCGCTCGTACATCCAGCAGAAGGTCAAGGTCATCGCCTTCTCGCCGGTCGTCGAGTCCGGCTGGGACACCGTCCTCAAGGAAGCGAAGACGGCCAACATCCCGGTCATCCTGACCGACCGCGCGATCGACTCGCCGGACAAGTCGCTCTACAAGACCTTCCTCGGCTCCGACTTCGTCGCCGAGGGCAAGAAGGCGGGGGAGTGGCTGACCAAGGAGTTCGGCAGCGCCACCGGCCAGGTGAACATCGTCGAGCTGCAGGGCACCACCGGCTCGGCCCCGGCGAACGACCGCAAGAAGGGCTTCGCGGACGTCATCGCGGCCGACCCGAAGTACAAGATCGTCGCCTCGCAGACCGGTGAGTTCACCCGCGCCAAGGGCAAGGAGGTCATGGAGGCCTTCCTGAAGTCCCAGCCCAAGATCGACGTGCTCTACGCGCACAACGACGACATGGCCCTCGGCGCCATCGAGGCCATCGAGGCCGCCGGCAAGGTCCCGGGCAAGGACATCAAGATCGTCTCGGTGGACGCCGTGAAGGACGGCATGCAGGCGCTGGCCGACGGCAAGATCAACCACATCGTCGAATGCAACCCGCTGCTCGGCCCGCAGCTGATGGACCTGGTCAAGAAGGTCGCCGCCGGCGAGCAGGTGCCCGCCCGCATCGAGACCCAGGAGACCGAGTTCGACCAGGCGTCGGCCAAGGCCGCGCTGCCGCAGCGCCAGTACTGATCCTCACCCCCGCGTCCACCCCGGAGCACACCAAATGCCTGAACCGCAACCCATGGTGCGGATGAGCGGTATCCGCAAGGAGTTCCCCGGCGTCCTCGCCCTGGACGGGGTCGACTTCCGGATGTACCCCGGCGAAGTCCACGCCCTGATGGGCGAGAACGGCGCCGGCAAGTCCACCCTCATCAAGGTGCTGACCGGGGTGTACGGGGTGGACGCGGGCACGATCGAACTGGGCGGCGACGAGGTCGCCTTCAACGGACCGGGCTCGGCCCAGCAGGCCGGCATCAGCACGGTCTACCAGGAGGTCAACCTCTGCCCGAACCTGTCCGTGGCCGAGAACGTCTGTCTCGGCCGCGAACCCCGCCGCTTCGGCCGCATCCAGTGGGGCGCGATGCGGCGGCGGGCGGAGGAACTGCTGGCCCGGCTGGACGTCCACGTGGACGTCTCGGCCGAGCTGTCCACCTGTTCCATCGCGGTGCAGCAGCTGGTCGCGATCGCCCGCGCGCTCGACGTCGACGCGCGGGTGCTCGTCCTCGACGAGCCGACGTCCAGTTTGGACACCGGTGAGGTCGAGCAGCTGCTGAAGGTCGTCCGGTCCCTGCGCGAAAGCGGCATGGCGATCCTGTTCGTGTCCCACTTCATCGACCAGGTCTTCGCCATCGCCGACCGGATGACCGTGCTGCGCAACGGAAAACTCATCGGTGAATACCGGACGGCCGACATCACGCCGGTCGAGCTGGTCACCAGGATGATCGGCAAGGAGCTCCAGGTCCTCGAGGACCTGGAGGACTCCGGCCCCAGCCGGGCCGAGGTCGCCGGCGCGCCGGTGCTGCTGGCCGCCGAAGGCCTCGGCCGCAAGGGCGGCGTCGAGCCCTTCGACCTCGCCATCCACGCCGGCGAGGTCGTCGGGCTGGCCGGCCTCCTCGGCTCCGGCCGCACCGAGCTCGCCCGGCTGCTCTTCGGCGCCGACCACGCCGACAGCGGCACCGTCGAGGTCGACGGCGACACCACCTCGCTGCGCACCCCGCGGGCCGGGCTCGACCACAAGATCGCCTTCCTCTCGGAGAACCGCAAGGCCGAAGGCCTGGTGGAGGAGCTGACGGTCCGCGAGAACATCGTGCTGGCCCTGCAGGCCTCGAGGGGCTGGGCGCGGCCGCTGTCGCGCCGCCGCCAGGACGAAATCGCCGAGAAGTACATCAAGGCACTCGACATCCGGCCCGCCAACCCCGAAGCGCTGGTGGGCAACCTCTCCGGCGGCAACCAGCAGAAGGTGCTGCTGGCCCGCTGGCTCATCACCGAACCGCGGCTGCTGATCCTCGACGAGCCCACCCGCGGCATCGACATCGGCGCCAAGACGGAGATCCAGCGGCTGGTCACCCAGCTCTCGGGCGACGGCATGGCCGTCGTCTACATCTCCGCCGAACTCGAAGAGGTCCTGCGGCTGAGCCACCGGGTCGTGGTGCTGCGCGACCGGAAGGTCGTGGCGGTCCGGGACAACCACCAGGCGCTCACCGCGGACGACATCATGGCCACGATGGCCGAGGGGGTGCAGGCGTGACTGCCTTGAAAGGCTTGACGAAACAGCGGCTCTTCTGGCCCGTGATGGCCCTGCTGGTGCTGCTGCTGGGCGACCTGATCGCGAGCCCGTCCTTCTACAAGATCGAATTCCTCGACGGGCACCTCTACGGGAACCTCGTCGACATCCTCAAGAACGGCGCCCCGCTGATCCTCATCGCGATCGGCATGACGCTGGTGATCGCGACCCGCGGCATCGACCTCTCGGTAGGCGCGGTCGTGGCGATCAGCGGCTCACTCGCCTGCCTGTGGATCAGCGACAACCCGGACGGCGCCGGCACGACGCTGGTCGCGTTCGGCCTGGCACTCGGCCTCTCGCTGGTGCTCGGGGTGTGGAACGGCTGGCTCGTCGCGGCACTGGGCATCCAGCCGATCATCGCGACGCTGATCCTCATGGTCGCGGGCCGGGGCATCGCGCAGCTGATCAGCGGTGGGCAGATCATCACCGTCAACTCCCACTCGTTCGAATGGATCGGCAAGGGGTACCTGTTCACGCTGCCCAGCGCCATCCTCATCGCGCTGGCCGTGTTCGTGCTCGCGTCGGTGCTCGTCCGCCGCTCCGCGCTCGGCCTGCTCGTCGAGGCCGTGGGCGGCAACCCCGAGGCCAGCCGCCTGGCCGGGCTCCGCTCGGCGCGGCTGACCTGGCTCGTCTACGTCTTCTGCGCGCTGTGCGCGGGCATCGCCGGGCTGATGATCAGCGCGAACGTGCACAGCGCCGACGCCAACCACGCCGGGCTCTTCATCGAATTGGATGCGATCCTCGCGGTCGTCGTCGGCGGCACCCAGCTGACCGGCGGCCGGTTCTCCCTCGGTGGCTCGGTGATCGGTGCGCTGCTCATCCAGACGCTCACCACCACCGTCAACGCCCTCGGCATCCCGCCGGAGTCGATCATGCTGTTCAAGGCCATCGTCGTGCTCGTGGTGTGCCTGCTGCTGTCGCCCGCGTTCCGCCGCAAGTTCCGCCGACGTGGAGCTCACCCGGTCACCCCGGCGCCCACACCCGCTCCGGAGAAGGTCGAGGTCACCGCATGACCACCCTCGCCCGCGTGAAGGGCTACCGGCCGCAGCAGCGGCACCTGCCCATCCTGGCCACCATGGCGCTGCTGATCGGGGCGTACATCTTCGGCGCGTCGAGCTACGAGGCGTTCGGTTCTGGGCAGGTCATCCTCGACCTGTTCATCAACAACGCCTTCCTGCTCGTGGTCGCGGTCGGCATGACGTTCGTGATCCTCACCGGCGGCATCGACCTGTCCGTCGGGTCGGTGGTCGCCCTCTCCACCGTCATCTCCGGCGACCTGATGCAGAAGCACGGCTGGCCGGCGTACGCCGCGATCGCCGTGGTGCTGGTGATCGGCGCCCTGCTCGGGGCCGGGATGGGCGCGCTGATCCACTTCTTCGAGATCCAGCCGTTCATCGCGACGCTGATCGGGATGTTCTTCGCCCGCGGCCTCTGCTACACGATCACCACCGAGGCCTACTCGATCGACAACGCGACGATCGCCACCCTGGCCCAGACGCAGATCCCGCTCGGCGGCGAGTTGCACATCTCGATCAGCGTGGTGGTCGCCCTGGTGGTCGTCGCCGCCGCGGCGTACGTCCTGGCCTTCACCCGGTTCGGGCGCACGGTCTACTCGATCGGCGGCAACGCGCAGTCGGCGATGCTGATGGGCCTCAAGACCGGCCGCACCAAGATCGCGGTGTACACGATCAGCGGATTCTGCTCGGCGCTCGGCGGGCTGCTGCTGGTGCTCTACAAGTCCTCCGGCGACCCGCTCAACGGCGTCGGCCTGGAGCTGACGGCGATCGCCGCGGTGGTCATCGGCGGCACCATCCTCACCGGTGGGTCCGGCTACGTGCTCGGGACCGTGCTGGGGATCATGGTGCTGGGCATCATCCAGACGCTGATCACCTTCGACGGCACCCTCAACTCCTGGTGGACCTCGATCATCACCGGGGCACTCCTGTTCGTCTTCATCGTCCTGCAACGCCTCGTCACCCGCCGAACCCGCTAGCTCCGAGGCGGGGCTTTCACGTGAAAGCTCCGCCTCGGCTCACAGTCAAGGAGAGTCATGCACCGCAGACTGCGGCGGCCCATGGCCGTGCTCGCCGCCCTGGCGCTGTGCTCCGGTGTCCCGGTCGTGGTCGCCCCGGCGGCTTCGGCGGACCCGGAGCCGGGCCTGGCGGGGCACTGGACGTTCGACGACGGCAGCGGGACCACCGCCGCCGACACCGCGGGCGCGCACCCGGCGACGCTGACCGGGGGCGCGGGCTGGGGCCCGGGCATCCGCGGTGGTGCGTTGACGACCGATGGCACGAACGGTTTCGCCGATGCCGGTGCGCCGGTGCTCGACACGACCAAGAGCTTCTCCGTGAGCAGCTGGGTCAAGCTCGACAAGACGTCCGGGTACCAGACGTTCGTCAGCGTCGACGGCACCCAGGTGAGCAACTTCTTCCTGCAGTTCCGCGACGACTCCCGCCGGTTCGCCTTCACCCGGCTGGCCGGTGACGCGCCGACCGACGGCGTCGTCGCGGGCGCGAACTTCGACCCCGTCGCCGGCCAGTGGTACCAGCTGACCGGCGTGTACGACTCGGCCGCGTCGACGCTGTCGCTCTACGTCGACGGCACCCGCCAGGCCACCGTCGCCGCGCCCACCGCCTGGGCGGGCACCGGTCACCTGGTGATCGGCCGCGGCAAGTACGGCGGCAACCCGGTCGACTTCGTCGACGGCACGATCGACGACGTCCGCGCCTACTCGGGCGCCGTGACCGCCGCCGGCGCCGCGCGCCTGGCCATCGCCGGGCACTGGGGTCTCGACGAGGGCACCGGCACCACTACGGCCGACGACTCCCTGGACGCGCGCACCGCCACCCTGACCGGTGGCGCCGCCTGGGGTGACGGCGTCGTCGGCCCGCACGGCGTCGCCCTGAACGGCACCGACGCCGCGGTCGACGTCCCGGCCCCGGTCGTGGACACCGCGCAGAGCTTCTCGGTGTCGGCCTGGGTCAAGCCGGCCGCGGCCGGCGGCTTCCGGACCGCCGTGAGCGTCGACGGCTCGACGATCAGCGGCTTCTACCTGCAGCGCGCCGCCGACGGCCGCTTCGCGTTCACGCGCCGCGCGGGTGACGGCGACACCGCTTCATCCTCAGCGGTGTCGACGTTGCCCGCGCAGGCCGACCAGTGGCAGCACCTGGTCGGCGTCTACAACCGGGCGGCGGGCACGCTCTCCCTGTACGTCAACGGAACCCTGCAGCAGAGCGTCCCGTTCACCACGCCGTGGACCGCGTCCGGGCACCTGGAGATCGGCCGCGGCAAGTGGGCCGGCAGCCCTGCCGACTGGTTCGCCGGCGGCGTCGACGACGTCCGCGCGTACCCGACGCCGCTGACCGCGTCCGCCGTCGCCGCACTGGCCGCGAGCGGCTCGTGGCACTTCGACGAAGGCGCCGGCACGGTCACCCGCGACGCCTCGGCCAACGCGGCCGACGGCACGCTGAAGGGCGCCACCTGGACCGCGGGCGCGGCCGGCAAGGCCGTCCAGCTCGACGGCAAGTCCACTGTGGACATGGGTACCTCGCCCGCGTTCGACACCGGCACCGGCTCGCTGTCCCTGGCCGCGTGGTTCCGCACCACCGCGTCCGGCACCCTGGTCGACCACGGCGACGGCTACGCCCTCGGCGTGACCGGCGGCAAGCTCACGGCCCGCGTCGGCACGATCCAGGTGACCACGAACGGCGGCGGCCTCGCCGACGGCAACTGGCACCACGCCGCGCTGGTCCTCGACCGCGCCGCCCAGCGGCTCACCGTCTACGCCGACGGCGACGCGTCCGCGGTCACCAGCACCTGCGGCACGCCGTCGGGCACGACCCTGGACGTCTCCGCCTGCCCGGCGTCGGGCACCGCGGCGGCGCCGTTCACAGTCGGCTCCGGCTTCACCGGCGCGGTCGACGAGGTCGAGCTGCGCCGCTTCCCGCTCACCGCGGCCCAGATCGGCACCCTCGCCGGCGCCAACCAGCTGGCCGTCGACGCCAATGTCGTCCGCGCCAACACCCGGCCGACGACGTACGGCTCGATCCTCGAGGACATCAGCCACTCGGTCGAAGGCGGCCTCTACGCCGAACTCGTCCGCAACCGCACGTTCAAGGAGGGCTACCAGCCCGGCAGCGGCGCGGGCAACACGCCGGTGCCGTACTGGTCGCTGCTCACCTCGGCGGGTGCCACCGGCACCTACTCGATCGACACCGCGACCCCGCTGAACACCGCACTCGACCGCTCGCTGAAGCTGCATGCGGACACCGTTCCGGCCGCAGGCCGGATGGCGGCCGCGAACGTCGGCTTCTACGGCGTCGCCGCGAAGCCGTCGACCAAGTACACCGGCAGCTTCTTCGCCAAGGGCACCTGGACCGGCGGCGTCCGGGTCAGCCTGGAGAAGCCGGACGGCACGGTCCTGGCGACCAAGGACGTCCAGCCGGTCGGGCCTGCGTGGGCGCAGCAGACGTTCAGCTTCACCACGCCGTCGACGATCACCGCGTCCACCGACAACCGGATCGTCGTGTCCCTGGTGAACAAGGGCAAGAAGGCGCTGAGCGGGGACGCCTGGTTCCAGCAGGTGTCGCTGTTCCCGCCGACCTTCAAGAACCGGCCCAACGGCGTCCGCGCGGACCTCGGGCAGAAGCTCGCCGCGATGAAGCTCGGCCTGTTCCGCGTCCCCGGCGGCAACTACCTCGAGGGCAACACCCTCGACACGCGGTTCGAGTGGAAGAAGACCATCGGCAAGCTCGAAGACCGGCCCGGCCACCAGAACACCGCGTGGGGCTACTGGTCCACGGACGGCTTCGGCATCCTCGACTACCTGAAGCTGGCCGAGGACATCGGCGCCCAGCCGCTGCTGGCCCTGTTCGCCGGCTACACCCTCAACGGCCAGCACGTCAGCCAGGCCGACTACCCGCAGTACGTCCAGGAAGCCCTCGACGAGATCGAGTACGCCATCGGCGACAGCTCCACGACGTGGGGCGCCAAGCGCATCGCCGACGGGCACCCGGCGCCGTTCGACCTGCACTACGTCGAGGTCGGCAACGAGGACTGGTTCGACGGCTCCGGCAGCTACGCCTGGCGCTACACGGACATGTACAACGCCATCAAGGCGAAGTACCCGCAGCTGACCGTCGTGGCCACCACCGGCGGCCTGCAGGGCGGGGCCGCGTCGACCACGCCGGGCATGCGGCCGGACGCCGCGGACGACCACTACTACCAGTCGCCGCAGTGGTTCACCGACAACTCGACCCGCTACGACACCGCCGACCGCAGCGGCCCGGACATCCTCGTCGGCGAGTACGGCGCCCAGGACGGCCGGCCCACCGGCACCCTGGCCGCCGCCATCGGCGAGGCCGCGTTCCTCACCGGGCTGGAGCGCAACAGCGACGTCGTCATCGGCTCGATGTACGCGCCGGTGCTGGTGCAGGAGAACCAGTCCAACTGGCCGGTCAACCTGATCGGCTTCGACGCCGGGACGAGCTACGCCTCGCCGTCGTACTGGGTGCAGCAGATGTTCTCCAGCACCCTGGGCAAGCAGATCGTCACCAGCCGCCTCAACCAGGGCAGCCCCCTGCGGCAGGTGGTCAACGTGACCACGAAGAGCGGAAGGAAGACCTTCACGGTCAAACTCGTCAACCCGACCGGGCAGGTGCAGACCGCACGGCTGTCGCTCACCGGCGTCACCGCCGTCGACGGCACCGGCACGCTCACCACGCTCACCGGCGACCCGGCGGGGCGCAACAGCCTCGCCGCGCCGACCGCCATCGTGCCGCAGACCAGGGAGATCACCGGCCTGGCCGCGACGTCGAAACTGACGCTGCCGGCCAACTCGGTGACGACGCTGGTCCTCACCGGCCGCTAAGACCCCGGGACGCGGCGCGTTCACCGCCGCCCGCGCCGCGTCCCGGTCACCAATCCAGGAGGGAGGACACCGTGGGAGAGGACACCGTGGGAGAACCACTCACCGTCGGCGTCGACTTCGGCACGCTGTCGGGCCGCGCGGTGGTCGTGCGGGTCCGTGACGGGGCGGAACTGGGTTCCGCCGTCTTCGAGTACCCGCACGGGGTGCTCGACGAGACGCTGCCCGCCACCGGCCGCGCGCTGCCGCCGGAATGGGCGCTGCAGGTGCCCGCGGACTACGTCGGAGTGCTCCGCAACGCCGTACCGGCGGCGCTGCGGGACGCGGGTGTCGACGGCAGCGACGTCATCGGCATCGCCACCGACTTCACCGCGTGCACGATGGTGCCGACGACCGCGGACGGCACGCCGCTGTGCGAACTGCCCGAGTTCGAAGGCAACCCGCACGCGTACGTGAAGCTGTGGAAGCACCACTCGGCGCAGCCGCAGGCCGTGCGGATCAACGAGCTGGCCCGCACCCGCGGCGAGAAGTGGCTCCCGCGCTACGGCGGGCTGATCTCCTCGGAATGGGAGTTCGCCAAGGGCCTGGAACTGTTCGAGGAGGCCCCGGACGTCTACGCCGCGATGCGGCACTGGGTCGAGGCCGCCGACTGGATCGTCTGGCAGCTCACCGGGACCTACGTCCGCAACGCCTGCACCGCCGGCTACAAGGGCATCCTGCAGGACGGCCAGTACCCGAGCCGCGACTTCCTCCGCGAGCTCGCACCCGGCTTCGAATCGTTCGTCGCCGACAAGCTCGAGCACCCGCTGGGCCAGCTCGGTTCCCGTGCGGGCAGCCTGACCGCGGAAGCCGCGGCCTGGACCGGGCTGCCCGAGGGCATCGCGGTCGCCGTCGGCAACGTCGACGCGCACGTCACCGCGCCCGCCGCGCAAGCCGTCGAGCCCGGGCAGATGGTGGCGATCATGGGCACCTCCACGTGCCACGTGATGAACGGCGCCGAGCTGCGCGAGGTCCCCGGCATGTGCGGCGTCGTCGAAGGCGGCATCGTCGCCGGCCTGTGGGGGTACGAAGCCGGGCAGAGCGGTGTCGGCGACATCTTCGGCTGGTTCGTCGAGCACTTCGCCCAGGACGGCCACGAGCAGCTCACCCGGCTCGCCGCGCAGCAGGAGATCGGCGAGCACGGCCTGGTCGCCCTCGACTGGCACAGCGGCAACCGGTCGGTGCTCGTCGACCACGAGCTGTCCGGCGTGATCGTCGGCCAGACCCTCGCCACCCGCGCCGAGGACGTCTACCGCGCCCTGCTGGAGGCCACGGCGTTCGGCACGCGCAAGATCATCGAGACCTTCAACTCCGCCGGGGTCCCGGTCACCGAGCTGATCATCGCCGGCGGCCTGGTGAAGAACGCGCTGCTGATGCAGATCTACGCCGACGTCACCAACCTCCCGCTGTCGGTCATCGGCTCCGAGCAGGGACCCGCGCTCGGATCGGCCATCCACGCCGCCGTCGCGGCCGGGGCCTACCCGGACGTCCGCGTCGCCGCCGAGGCGATGGGATCGGTCGAGCGCGCGGTGTACCAGCCGGTGCCCGCGCACGTCACCGCCTACGACGAGCTGTACGCCGAGTACACCGAGCTGCACGACTACTTCGGCCGTGGCGGCAACGATGTCATGCACCGGCTGGCCGCCCGCAAGCGCGCCGTCGCGAAAGGACGGTCCTGATGTCGCTGACCGGTGAAGTCCTCGACACCGTCGCCGAGCTGCGGGACACCGTGGCGAAGCTGCACAGCGAGCTGACCCGCAACAAGCTGGTCATCTGGACCGCGGGCAACGTCTCGGCGCGCGTCCCCGGCCGGGACCTGATGGTCATCAAGCCCTCCGGCGTGTCCTACGACAACCTGTCCGCCGACACGATGGTCGTCACCGACCTGCACGGCGAGCTCGTCGAAGGCGACCTCGCGCCGTCGTCCGACACCGCCGCGCACGCCTACGTCTACCGGCACATGCCGGAGATCGGCGGGGTCGTGCACACGCACTCGACCTACGCCACGGCGTGGGCGGCCCGCGGCGAGCCGATCCCGTGCGTGCTGACGATGATCGCCGACGAGTTCGGCGGGGAGATCCCGGTCGGGCCGTTCGCCCTGATCGGCGACGACTCCATCGGCCGCGGCATCGTCGAAACGCTTCGCTCCAGCCGGTCGCCGGCGGTGCTGATGCGCAACCACGGCCCGTTCACCGTCGGCCGCACCGCGCGGGACGCGGTCAAGGCCGCGGTGATGGTCGAGGACGTCGCCCGCACCGTGCACAAGGCCTTCGAGCTCGGTACGCCCGAACCCCTGCCGCCCGAGGACGTCGACCGGCTCTACGCCCGGTACCAGAACGTCTACGGCCAGCACTGAACTTCTTCCAAGGAGAATGATGACGCGCGCGTCGAAACCCGAAGTCTGGTTCCTCACCGGCAGCCAGGGCCTCTACGGCGAGGAGACCCTGGAGCAGGTGGCCGGCCAGTCCCTGCGCATCCAGCAGCTCCTGGCCGCCTCCGGCGGGCTCCCCGCCGAGATCGTCGGCAAGCCGGTGCTGACCGAGTCCGCCTCGATCCGCCGGGTGCTGCAGGAGGCCAACGCCGACGCCTCGTGCGTCGGCGTGATCGCGTGGATGCACACCTTCTCGCCGGCCAAGATGTGGATCACCGGGCTGGACACGCTGCGCAAGCCGCTGCTGCACCTGCACACCCAGCTCAACGAGGCGCTCCCGTGGTCCACGATCGACATGGACTTCATGAACCTCAACCAGGCCGCGCACGGCGACCGGGAGTTCGGGTTCATCCAGACCCGCCTCGGCGTGCCGCGCAAGACCGTCGCCGGCCACGTGTCCGACCCGGCCGTCGTCGCGCGGATCGACGCGTGGGCGCGGGCCGCGATCGGTGCCGACCACCTGCGCAACCTGCGGCTGGCCCGATTCGGCGACAACATGCGCGACGTCGCCGTCACCGAAGGCGACAAGGTCGAGGCCGAGCTGCGGTTCGGCGTCTCGGTCAACACCTACGGGGTGAACGACCTCGTCGAAATCGTTGATAGTGTGTCCGAAAAGGACACAGTGGAGTCGCTGGTGGGGCGCTACGCCGAGGAATACAACGTTGTGCCGGACCTGGCGGCCGGGGGAGCGCGGCACGAGTCGCTGCGCTACGCGGCCAAGATCGAGGCCGGCCTGCGGAAGTTCCTCACCGACGGCGGCTTCGGCGCGTTCACCACCAACTTCGAGGACCTCGGCGGCCTCCGCCAGCTGCCCGGCCTGGCCGTGCAGCGGCTGATGGCCGACGGCTACGGCTTCGGCGGCGAAGGCGACTGGAAGACCTCGGCACTGCTCGCCGCGGTCAAGGCGATGAGCGTCGGCCGCGAGCGCGGCACGTCGTTCATGGAGGACTACACCTACCACTTCGGGCCGGGCACGCCGAAGATCCTCGGCGCGCACATGCTGGAGGTCTGCCCGAGCATCGCGGCGGCGAAGCCGTCCTGCGAGATCCACGCGCTCGGCATCGGCAACCGGGAGGACCCGGTCCGGCTGGTGTTCGACGCCGCCCCCGGGCCCGGCGTCGTCCTCGGCCTGGTCGACCTCGGCGACCGGTTCCGGCTGGTGGCCAACGAGATCGACGTCGTCGAGCCGGACGAGCCGCTGCCGAACCTGCCGGTCGCGCGGGCGGTGTGGCAGCCGGCGCCGTCGCTGGCGACGTCCGCGGAGTCGTGGATCACCGCGGGCGGCCCGCACCACACCGTGCTCACCCAGGCCGTGGGCACGGAGACCCTTCGCGACTTCGCGAACCTGCTCGGCGTCGAACTGCTGGTCATCGACAAGGACACGACCCCGCACGACTTCGCCGACCGCATCCGCTGGAACCAGGCGTACCACCGGCTCGCTCAGGGCTTCTGAGAAAGGAAGAAGGAACGATGAAGTTCACCAGAGGAATCGCGGCGCTCGCGGCCGCGGGGCTCGCGCTGACGCTCTCGGCGTGCGGCTCGAGCCAGAAGACCGCCGACCAGACGGCGGCGCCCGGCGCCGCGAGCGCCGCGGGCGCCCTCGTCGGCGTCACCATGCCGACGAAGTCGTCGGAGCGGTGGATCCACGACGGCGACAACATCAAGGCCGCCCTGGAGAAGCTCGGCTACAAGGTCGACCTCCAGTACGCCGAGAACGACATCCCCACCCAGGTGAACCAGATCGAGAACCAGATCACCAAGGGCGCCAAGCTCCTGGTCATCGCCTCGATCGACGGCACCGCCATCACCACCCAGCTGCAGGAGGCGGCCGACAAGAAGATCCCGGTCATCGCCTACGACCGGCTGATCCGCAACTCGCCGAACGTCGACTACTACGCCACCTTCGACAACTTCAAGGTCGGCGTCGAGCAGGCGAACTCGCTGGTCAAGGGCCTGGGCACGAGCGCGGGACCGTTCAACATCGAGCTGTTCGCCGGTTCGCCGGACGACAACAACGCGACCTTCTTCTTCAACGGCGCGATGTCCGTCCTGAAGCCCCTGATGGACAGCGGCAAGCTGGTCGTCAAGAGCGGTCAGACCGACTTCGCCCGCGCGGCCATCCTCCGCTGGGACCCGGCCACCGCGCAGCGCCGCATGGAGGACCTGCTCACCAAGACCTACACCGGTGGCGCCAAGGTCCAGGGCGTGCTCTCGCCGTACGACGGCCTGTCGATCGGCATCCTGTCGGCGCTGAAGAGCAACGGCTACGGCACCGCCGGCCAGCCGTACCCGATCGTCACCGGGCAGGACGCCGAGGTCGCCTCGGTCAAGTCCATCATCGCCGGTGAGCAGTACTCGACGATCTTCAAGGACACCCGCAAGCTCGCCGACACCACCGTCCAGATGGCCGACGCGGTGCTCAAGGGTGGCAAGCCCGAGGTCAACAACACCAAGGACTACGACAACGGCAAGAAGGTCGTCCCGTCCTACCTGCTGCAGCCGGTCACCGTGGACAAGACCAACTACGAGAAGGAACTCATCGAGTCGGGCTACTACACGGCAGGTCAGCTGAAATGACCGAACTGCTCGGCATGCGCGGGATCACCAAGACCTTCCCCGGGGTCAAGGCGCTGTCGGACGTCAATCTTTCCGTGCGCCGCGGGGAAATCCACGCGATCTGCGGGGAGAACGGCGCCGGGAAGTCCACCCTGATGAAGGTGCTGTCGGGCGTCTACCCCCACGGGACGTACGACGGCGAGATCACCTTCGACGGGCAGCGGTGCGAGTTCGGGTCGGTGCGCGACAGCGAACGGCGCGGGATCGTGATCATCCACCAGGAGCTCGCGCTGTGCGGCCAGTTGTCGATCGCGGAGAACATCTTCCTCGGCAACGAACAGGCCAAGCGCGGCTGGATCGACTGGAACCGCACCAACCACGAGGCCGGCGCGCTGCTCAAGCGCGTCGGCCTCGCCGAAAACGCCACGCGGGCGGTGCAGGAGCTCGGTGTCGGCAAGCAGCAGCTCGTCGAGATCGCCAAGGCGCTGTCCAAAGAGGTCAAGCTGCTGATCCTCGACGAGCCGACCGCGGCGCTCAACGACGACGACTCGGCCCACCTGCTCGAGCTGCTGCGCGGGCTGCGGGACGAGGGCGTCACGTGCGTGATCATCTCGCACAAGCTCGGCGAGGTGACGGCGATCGCCGACACCGTCACGATCCTGCGTGACGGCAAGACGATCGAAACGCTCGACGCGGCCGGGCTGACCGAGGAGCGCATCATCACCGGCATGGTCGGCCGCGACCTCGAGCACCGGTTCCCGCCCCGGGAACCGGAAATCGGCGAAGAGGTGCTGCGGATCGAGGACTGGACGGTGCACAGCCCGACCCAGGCCGGGCGGGTCGTCGTCGACCGCGCGTCGCTTTCGCTGCGGCGCGGGGAGATCGTCGGCCTGGCCGGGCTGATGGGCGCGGGCCGCACCGAGCTCGCGATGAGCGTGTTCGGCCGGTCGTGGGGCAAGGACATTTCCGGCCGGATCATCAAGCACGGCGAGGAGATCGAGGTCCGGTCGGTGCAGGACGCCGTCCGCCACGGCATCGCCTACGCCACCGAGGACCGGAAGCGCTACGGGCTCAACCTGATCGAGGACATCCAGCGCAACGTGTCCGCGGCCGGGCTGGGCAAGCTGGCCAAGCGCGGCTGGGTCAACGAGCACGCCGAGCACGACACGGCCAACCGGTACCGCCGGGACCTGCGGATCAAGGCGCCGAGCGTGCAGAGCGTGACCGGGAAGCTGTCGGGCGGCAACCAGCAGAAGGTCGTGCTGGCCAAGTGGATCTTCACCGACCCGGACGTGCTGATCCTGGACGAGCCGACCCGAGGCATCGACGTCGGCGCGAAGTTCGAGATCTACACGATCATCAACGAACTGGCCGCGCAGGGGAAGGCCGTGCTGGTCATCTCCTCCGAGCTGCCGGAGCTGCTCGGGCTCTGCGACCGGATCTACGCGCTGTCGGCGGGGCGGATCACCGGCGAGGCGACCCGCGAACAAGCGACCCAGGAACTACTGATGCAGTACATGACTAAGGAACGGGAATGACCACGACCGAAGCGCGGCCCGCCGTGCCCCCGGTTGAGCGCTCCAAGCGGAGGATCTCGATCAACCCGCGCCAGAGCGGTATCTACGTCGCGTTCGCGCTGATCGTGGTGCTGTTCGAGGTGCTCACCGGCGGCGCGCTGCTGGAGCCGCAGAACATCTCCAACATCATCGTGCAGAACAGCTACGTGCTGATCCTCGCGATCGGGATGATCCTGGTGATCATCTCCGGGCACATCGACCTGTCCGCCGGGTCGGTCGTCGCGATGACCGGCGCGGTGTCCGCGGTGCTGATGGTGAACTCGCACATGCCGTGGTTCTGGGCGGTGCTGATCACCCTCGTCGTGGGCGCGGTGATCGGGGCGTGGCAGGGCTACTGGGTCGCCTACTTCGGCATCCCGGCGTTCATCGTGACGCTCGCCGGCATGCTGGCGTTCCGGGCGCTCACCCTGACGGTCCTGGGCAACCAGGGCATCGGCCCGTTCCCGGACGCGATCCGCACGCTGTCGAACGGCTTCACCGACGGCTACCTCGGCAACATCGGCCTCGGCCCGCTCGGCGGCGCCGACCTGGTCTCGCTGCTGGCCGGCGTGGCCGCGGTGGCCGGGATCGTGTTCACCCAGTGGCGCAAGCGCATGGGCCGGCTCGGCTACGGCCAGGACGTGGACCCGTTCCCCGTCTTCGTGCTGAAGCTCGCCGGGATCGCGGTGCTGGTGCTGGCGCTGGTCGTGCAGCTGGCCCGGTTCAAGAACCTGCCGTGGGTGCTCATCCTGCTGACGGTGCTGGTGCTCGGCTACTCGCTGGTGGCCGGGAAGTCGGTCTTCGGCCGGCACATCTACGCCGTCGGCGGCAACCTGCAGGCCGCGACCCTGTCCGGGGTCAAGGTCAAGCAGGTGACGTTCTGGATCTTCGTCAACATGGGCGTGCTGGCCGCGCTGGCGGGCATCATCTTCGCCGGCCGGCTCAACCAGGCGGGCCCGACGGCGGGCATCAACTTCGAACTGGACGCGATCGCGGCGGCGTTCATCGGCGGCGCGGCCGTCCAGGGCGGCGTCGGCAAGGTGGTCGGCGCGATCACCGGTGGCCTGATCATGGCCGTGATCAACAACGGCATGTCCCTGATCGGCGCGCCGAGCGAGCGGGTCATGCTGGTCAAGGGCGTCGTCCTGCTCGCGGCGGTGGCCTACGACATCTGGACGAAACGCCGCGCGGCTTCCTGAGCGCACCCGTGTCGCCGGAAAGGGGCTTTCCTCGTACGCGGGGAAAGCCCCTTTCCGCGTGTTCAATGAATTCGACGGAAAGCGATTTTCGAAGTTCTCGAATGCGCCCGGCAATGCTTGACCACGCGCTGACGGCCCGGTCATAGTCTTGGTGAATCCTTCACCGACGACAGGATGTGACCATGCACAAAGTCGTGCGTTCCCTGGTGGTTTCCCTGGCCGTGGCCGCTTCGGTGGCCACTTCGGCGGGGGTCGCCTCGGCGGCGACCTGGTCGTCTTCGGACAAATGGGCGACCTGGTCGGAAGGCGGCTACACGATCCGCAACGACGTCTGGGGCAGCGGGGCGGGCCCGCAGAGCATCTGGGCGAACTCGCACAGCAATTTCGGGGTCTGGTCGGACCAGCCCAACACCGGCGGGGTGAAGTCCTACCCCCACTCGGCGAAGAACGTCGGCAGGCAGCTCAGCTCGCTTTCGAAGGTTTCGAGCAGCTTCAACGTCACCCGCCCCGGCAGCGGCGCCTACGAGACCGCGTATGACATCTGGGCGAACAACAACGCCTACGAAACCATGCTCTGGATGAACAAGCAGGGCGCGGTCGGGCCGCTGGGCACCAAGCAGACCACCGCGACCGTCGGCGGGCACACCTGGGACGTCTACAAGGGATCGAACGGCTCGAACGCGGTGTTCTCGTTCGTCCGCACGTCGAACACGAACGCGGGGACGGTCGACGTGCTGGCCGTGCTGAACTGGATCAAGGCGCGCGGCTGGTTCGGCGACGTCACGCTCGGCGAGGTCCAGTTCGGCTTCGAGATCACCTCGTCGTCCGGCGGCCTGAACTTCACGACCAACAGCTACTCCGTCACCAGTTCCTGAGTGGAGGGTCGCGTGCGCCGGTTCGTCCTCGCGGTGGTCACCGTGCTGCTGTGCGGCTTCTGCGTCCCGGTGGCGGCGGCCTCGGGCCACCCCCGCGTCGAGACGCCGCTGGCCGGCTGGCGGTTCCACCTCGGCGACGTCGCCGGCGCCGCGGCCCCCGATTTCGACGACACGTCCTGGGCGCCGGTTTCGGTGCCGCACACGTGGAACGCGGCCGACGGCGCGGACGGCGGCGGCGACTACCGGCGTGCCGTCGGGTGGTACCGGACCCGGCTGGCCGTCCCGGCGGGGGACCGGCGGGTCTTCCTGCAGTTCGACGGCGCCAATCTGGTCACCGACGTCTACGTCGACGGGCACCGCGCCGGGCGGCACGAGGGCGGCTACTCCGGGTTCCGCTTCGACGTCACCGCGCTCGCGCCCGCCGGGTGGACGGTGTCGGTCGCGGTGGCGGTCGACAACCGGAAGAACCCCGGCGTGGCCCCGCTCGACGGCGACTTCACCCTGTTCGGCGGGCTCTACCGCGAGGTGAAGCTGGTCGTCACCGACCCGGTGCACGTGGACGCGCTCGACTACGGCGGTCCGGGCGTTTCGGTGCGGCAGCGGGCGCTGACCGCGGCGGCCGCCGACCTCGAGGCGACCACCAGGGTCACCAACGACACGGCCGTGCCGCGGCGGATCCCGGTCCGGACGGTGGTCCGGGACGCCGCGCGCCGCGTCGTGGCGGTCTCCGCGGGCGCGGTCACCGTCGGAGCCGGCTCGACCCTGCCGGTGACGTCCGCGCTGCGCGTGCGCGACCCGCACCGGTGGGACGGCGTGCGCGATCCCTACCTGTACTCGGTCACGGCGGAAGTGGGCGGAGACGCGGTGACCGTCCCGCTCGGGCTGCGCACCTTTGCCGCCGATCCCGCGCGCGGCTTCCTGCTCAACGGCGTCCCGTACCCGCTGCACGGGGTGAACACCCAGCTGCCCAGCCGTCCCGGCCGCGGCGCCGCGGTGTCGGCCGCCGACATCGACGCCGACTACGCGCTGATCGCCGAGCTGGGCGCGAACGCCGTCCGGATGGCCCACTACCAGCACTCGCCGCGCGAATACGACCTCGCCGACCGGCTGGGCCTGGTGGTCTGGACCGAGGTGCCCCTGGTCGGCTGGGTGACCGATTCGGCGGCCTTCACCGCGAACGCCGAGACGCAGGCGCACGAGCTGGTCCGGCAGAACGAGAACCACCCGTCGGTGGCGATGTGGGGCCTGGGCAACGAGCAGTACGCCTCCAGCCCGGCCGCCAACGCCGTGCTCGCCGCAACTCAGGCCGTGTTCCGCGCGGACGATCCGGACCGCCTGACGACGTACGCCCACTGCTGCCTGTCCGACACCGACCCTCTCGCCGGGCACGCGGACCTGACCGGCTACAACCGCTACTACGGCTGGTACGTGCCGGGTGCGGCGAATCTGGGCACGTGGGCCGACGACCTCCACCGGGCCGACCCGGGCCGGCGGATCGCCGTCTCCGAATACGGGGCGGGCGCGAGCGTCCGCCAGCACGAACAGCACCCGGCCCCGCCGGTCCCCGGCGGGCACTGGCACCCCGAGGAGTACCAGGCGGAGGTCGCCGAAGCGGCGTGGCGCGCGATCGAGGCGCATCCGTACCTCTGGGGCTCGTTCGTGTGGGTCATGTTCGACTTCGCTTCGGACGGGCGCAACGAGGGCGACCGCCCGGGGATCAACGACAAGGGGCTGGTCACCGACGACCGGCTGACCGAAAAGGACGCCTTCTACTGGTACCAGGCCAACTGGTCGTCCCGCCCGGTCCTGCACATCACCTCGGCCCGCGACACGGTCCGGACCACCGCCACGACCGACGTCAAGGTCTACGCGGGCACCGTGCCGGTGAGCCTTTCGGTCAACGGAGTCCCGCTCGGCACCCGGGTGCCCGACGACCACATCGCCGTCTGGCCCGCGGTCGCCCTCCATCCGGGCCCGAACCTCATCCAGGCGACCTCCGTCCAAGGTGGCCGGCTGCTCACGGACACAGTCACCTGGGTCCGGCGGTCCTGATGTCCGTGAAGGCCTCCTTACCGGCTTTTATGGCCGGTAAGGAGGCCTTCACGGCCGTTCGGCCGGGCTACTGGTTGCAGCGCTTGCCGGTGTTGATGCAGTTGACGGCCTGGTTCATCAGGCGCTGGCCCATGACGTTGGCGAAGTCGTCGTGGTCCGAGCGGGGATTGTGCTTCTCCTGCGCGAAGGCGTCCACTTTGTACTGGCCCTTGAGCTGGATGTCCCGCGGGATGTTGTAGATCAGCTTGATCACCAGCTGCGGCACGTTCTTGAAGCCCTGCGGGCAGCGGCCCTGCTGGTCGGAGAACACGATGTGCGTGCGGTGGTTGGCGCTGTCGATGTTCTTGCCGTCCCAGCAGTTCGGGAAGGCGTGGATGCGCTCGACCTTGCTGTTCTGCGGGCAGATCGGGTACTTGTCCGTGAGCCGGTCTTCGAACCCGGTGCAGGTCCAGCTCGCCCGGGCGTTGGCCGGGCCGTTGGTGCTCTGCTTGGCGTCGCCGTAGAGGATGCGGAGGAACTGCGGCATCGCGACGACCTTGTTGGCGCCACCGCTGGTGAAAGTGATGATCGCCGCCTGGACGCGCTGGATCTCGCCGTCGTTGTCGCCGACCTCGTTCTTGTCGTTCACGCCGGGCAGCTCGGCGGGCTGGCCGTTGCTGTTGCCGCCGCCGTTGTCGAGGCCGCCCTGGCCGTTCTGCTTGAGCACGCACGGCGCGAGCCCGCCCAGGTTGGTCGGCTTCTGGGCGCGCCGGCCGATGGCGATGGCGATCCGGTCGATGGTGGCCACCCGCTTGTCCTTGAGCGGGCCGATGACGGCGTTCTGGATGTCCTGCGGCGTCTTGAGGTCGCCGTTCGCGATCCGCTTGTTCGCCTCGTCGATCTGCTTGTCGAGCAGGTCGAGGTTGCGGTTCACCTCGTCCATCGCCTGGTCCGGGACGTCGGGGAGCTTGCTCGCGACGTCCGGGCAGTCGACCTGGGAGCTGGCCTTGTCCTTCGCGCTCTGCGCGCGGTCGCCCTTCGGGTCCTTGCCCGGCGGGTTCTTTTCGGCGTCGCCGGTGTCGATCCGGACGACGGGCCAGAAGTAGGCGGACTTGTCGCCGTTCTTGCAGGTCGTGCCGGCCTTCAGGAGGCTCTTGTTGTTCGAGTCGGCGTTCGTCGACAGGTTGCCGACGTAGTCGTGCAGGTGCTGGGCGCCGTTCTTGATGCCGGGCTGGGCGATGAAGTTGTCGGGGTTGAAGTGCTGGTTCTCGTTGCGGCCGCAGTCCACGGTGAACGTGCCGCGCGCGCCCTTCTGCTGCAACGCCTTGTTCACGTTGGAGCCCGCGGGCACCTTCGTGATGTCGATGAAGAAGGACTTGCTGGCGGGGTCGGCGCTCGCTTCGTCGCTGCGCCCGGCCGTGGTCGCGACGACGATGCCGCCGACGGCGATCGCGAGGGCGAGACCACCGGTCGCGATCTTCGTGCGGCGGGAAATGCGATGTCTGCCCGTGGCGGGGGAGCGGGTGGTATTCCGGGCCATGTTCACCTCGTTCGGTTTTCCGGGCACGCCGAAGACAGCTGCGTGCCCGGTGGGGAAACGCGCGGAACCCGGGGAGCGGCGCCGGGCGCGGGGATCGGGGGACCGCGTCCGGTGTCACTGGTTCCGGCATTGGGGGGAACGGCTGCCGCCGGGAAGCGGTTCAAGCCGCGATCTCGCCGTTACCTGTTCGTTATTTATGGAAGGTGAACAAAGTTCACGTCCACCCGTGTGATCGCTAACATCACTCCATGTCCGTGGACGACGCAGGTCCCGACGGCCCGCTCCGCGCGCCGGTTCTCCACCGGCGCGGCACCCTCGGGGTGATCGCCACCGCGGCCACCGTGACGGGGCCCGTGCTGCACGGCCTCCGCGCGGCCGCCCGCGAGCAGGGGTACGAGGTCAGCGTCTTCAGCGTGACCGGCCACGGCGGCGCGGCGGTGATGGCGGCCGTGGCCGGCCTGAGGCTGCAGGGCGTGGCGGGCATCATCGTGCTCGACGCGCGGCTGGTCGCCGAGATGGCGCCGGTCCCCGGCATCCCGCTCATCCCGGCCGCGCCCACCGGCCAGTACGACGGCGCGCGCCGCGCCACCGAGCACCTCCTGGCGCTCGGCCACCCGACGGTCTGGCACCTGGGCGGTCCCGAAGACGGCCCCATCGCCCGCGCCCGCGAGCGCGGCTGGCGCGAAACCCTCGAACGCCACGGTGCGGAGATCCCGCCGGTGGTCCGCGGCGACTGGTCCGCCCGCTCCGGCTACCGGGCCGGCCAGTCCCTGGCCGTCGAACCGGGCGTCGGCGCGGTGTTCTCGGCCAACGACCACATGGCACTGGGCCTGTTCGCGGCCTTCGCCGAAGCGGGAATGCAGGTCCCGCGCGACGCGCACGTCGTCGGCTTCGACGACGTCCCCGAGGCGGCCTACTTCGCACCCCCGCTGACGACGGTCCGCCAGGACTTCGTCGCGGCGGGCCGCCAGACGCTGGCGGTGCTCGAGGCCCGCATCGACGGCGTTCCGGCACCGATGCGCGGGTCGGTCGAGGCCGAGCTGGTGGTGCGGGAGAGCAGCCGCTGCCTGCGGGGTGTCTAGCGGGTCACCTCACGGCCAGGTCCGTGCGAGCCTTGCGAACGTCTCCGGGTCGCTGTGCACCGGCACGACGCAGAGCAGGTGACCACCGGGCGCGCAAGGTGTGACACTCCAGCCAGCGCGAGACCGGCTTCGCGCCCAGAGCCGTCAGGCCATCTCGTGTGTGGTGCACCGCCAGTGGAGGACGGACAGCACGAGGAGGACGAACCCGGCCGCAGGGGCCAGGGCGAAGGCGGTGGAAGCGCCGAGCCCGTCGGTGGTGCGGCCGGCCACGAACGCAGCCAGTGCAGAACCGGCAGTGCTCAAGGAGTTGTTCCAGGTGAACGCCTGAGTGAGGACGGCCAGGGGGACGGCCTTCTCCGTGAGGACGTTCAGCAGCACGAGCGTGGGTGGGACGGCCGCCTCGTTGACCACCACGGCGATCCCGAGCCAGGTCGCTGTCGGGGCCAGGGGAAGCAGCAGCGCCGTCGTCGTCAGGTATGCGGTCGCGACGACGAGCTGGAGCCGGGCCGGGGCGCGGTGCCGGCGCAGCCCGTAGAGCCAGCCCGAGACCAGGCTGCCGATGCCGGCGGCGGCGACGATCGGCGCGGCCGCGCCGGGCACGCCGTGCTCGGTGGCGAACGCGCTCACCGAGACGCCCATGGTGCCGAAGTACAGCCCTACGGCGAGGTTGAGCAGGCCGAGGCGAAGGAAACGCGGTCGCAAGAGGACGGGGTGCGCGCGCTCGCGGGCGGGTGGGGGCGCGGTGCGGCGTTGGATGGCCAGGGCCGCACCACCGCCCACGATCAGGGCCGCTGCGACGGCGCTGGCCAGGGTCGCGTGGCCGGCCGCCCCGAGCGCGGTGACCAGGACAGGCCCGAGGAGGAACGCGGTGGCGTTGGCCAGTGACTCCAGCGAAAAGGCCGTGGGGAGTTCATCGGCCCGGCGTTCGCGCAGCAGGTGCGCCCAGCGGGCCGCGGAGAGGGCCCCGAGCTGGGGGACGGCCGCGCCGGCGCAGACCGCTGAGGCGATCGCCGCCGGGGTGGGCGTGACGAGGACACCGGCGATGGCGATGCCGTGGGTGGCCACGGAAAACGGCAGGACGCGGGTCTGGCCGAACCGGTCGACCAGCCGCGCGAGCTGCGGGCCGGCCACGGCTTCGGCGAGGGCGAACCCGGCGGCGGCGAGGCCGGCGGTGGTGTAGGAGCCGGTGCGGGCGTGGAGCAGCCAGATCAGGCCGAGACCGGTCATGGCGATGCCGGCGCGGCCCGCGGCGGCGGTGAAGAAGAAGGCGGCGGCGCCCGGGGTGCGCAGCACGAAGCGATAACCGGAGACAGTGGGCGACATGGGAGTCCTCGACGCCGCCGGGCAACCGGGCGGAGGGACGCGGCCCGGCCGAGGCGGGTCCGGACGACTGAGACCACGCTGACAGAAGAACCTTCGGCCTGGCAACGGGTTTTCCGGCAGGCTGCGGACCGGTATCCCGCGTCCGAGGGGCGTGCGTGGTAAAGAGGGTTCCAACCCTCTTTACCACGCACGACAACCCGCGGCCGACCAGCGAACCGCCGCCTGCCTCGAGCCGGCGGTCACCGGGTGAGGGGCAGCGCCGCCATCCCGCGCAGGGACGGGTTCTGGCGGCGCTGCACCTCGCCCGCGATCCGCAACGCCGGGAACCGCTTTCCGATCTGTTCGAGCAGGACGGTCATCTCGAGCCGGGCCAGGGCCGCGCCGAGGCACAGGTGCAGACCGTGGCCGAAGAACAGGCCCCGGCCGGCGTCCCGGGTGATGTCGAACCGGTCCGGGTCCGGGAAGCGTTCGGGATCCCGGTTCGCCGCTCCGTTGAGGACCACGACCGCGTCGCCGGCCGGGATTTCCGCGCCGCCGACCACGGCCGGCCGGGCGGCCGCGCGCTGGCTCATCTGGGCCGCCCCGTCCCACCGCAGGATCTCCTCGGCCGCTCCGGCCGCCAGCCCGGGATCGCCCGTGAGCAGGGCGAACTGCTCCGGGTGGGTCAACAGCGCGTGGATCCCGATGCCCAGCGCGCCCGCGGTGGTCTCGTAACCGCCGCCGAACAACACGATGAGCGAGTTGAGCACGTCGTCGGCGGACATCGGCTCGGCGTCGTCGGCGGGCCGGGCCAGCAGCGCGGACGTCAGGTCGTCCCGGGGTTCCGCGCGCCGGAGGGCGATCAGGTCCGTGAAGTAGGCGCGGAACTCGACGGCCGCCGCGTCGACCTCGGCGCGCAGGTCCGGCGACATCGCCGGGTTGACCTGCTTGCCGATCAGGTCGGTGACGCGGCGGAGCCGGTCGTGGTCGGCTTCGGGGACGCCGACCAGCCCGCCGATCACCGCCATCCCGAGCGGGTAGAGCACCGTGCCGACGAACTCCGCGGCGCCGCCGTCCGCCGTGGCGTCGGCGAAGCGGTCCAGCACCTGGTCGGTGGCCTGGCGCACCACGGGTTCCAGCGCCTGGACGCGGCGGACGGTGAAGTCCCGCATGAGCAACCGCCGCTCGCGCGTGTGTTCCGGCGGGTTCTTCCACGGCAGGAGCGCGGCCAGCAGCACCATGGCCGGGTTGTCGCGCCAGCCCGGCCGGTGCCGGTCGCGCCACTGCGCGTCCAGCACCAGGAACGTCTCGCCGTCGGCGAGCACCCGCTGGCAGTCGGCGAACCGGCTGAGCACCCAGCCGTCGAAGACTTCGCTGCGGAAGACCGGCGCCTGCTCGCGGAGCTTCGCGTAGACCGGGTACGGATCGGCGAGCCCGGCCGGGGTGGACAGGGACAGCAGGGCTTCGTCGGCGGCTGCGGACATGGTGCTCCCTCCAGAGGCGAATCGGCTCCCGCAGTCTCCCGTGCCGGGGCGGGGCCCGGACCTCGCTTCACCCGGATGGCAGGACGCGGAACCGGATTTCCCGCTGGGCGGGACTAGAGCCGCAGGCGATCGCCGAGCCCGCGGATGTGGTCCGCCCGGCCGCAGTCCAGGTCCAGCTGGCGGCGGCGTTCCGCGACGAACGCGCGGCCCAGCCCGGTCCGGTCCGAAGTGGACATTTCCCGGCGCAGTTCGTTCAGCAGCCCGCGTTCCTCGCCGCGGACGTGCGCGTCCACGGCGTTTTCCAAGCGCAGCAACGCCTTCTCGAAATCGTCGCCGTCCAGGACCGCCAGGAGGTCGTCGCCGAACGGCTTGCCCGGCGCCGCCGGCTGGACGATCCGCTCGGTCGCCGTCGCGTGGGCCACCAGCAGGGCCGCCAGCTCCGCGACCAGGGCCGGGCGGTCCGCCTCGGCGTTGCGCAGGTCGCGCAGCAGCTGCTCGAACCGGCGGTGGTCGGCCAGCAGCACCTCGACCAGGTCCGAGCCGGGCGCGGCCGCCGCCGGAGCCGGGCGCATCCAGCCGAACGTCAGCTCCACCGCCTGGCGCCAGTGCGCGTACTCGCTGTCGCGGCGGACCGGGTCCATCGCCGGCAACCACTGACCGGCCCGGTGCCAGTTGCGTCGCAGCCCTTCCAGGTCCGGCCAGTACCCGACCGACAACCCGGCCGCATACGCCGCGCCGAGCGACACCGTCTCCGCCACCATCGGGCGCACCACCGGCACGTCGAGGACGTCGGCGATGAACTGCATCAGCAGGTTGTCGGCGGTCATCCCGCCGTCGACCTTCAACGTCGAGAGCGCCAGCCCGGAGTCGGCGTTCATCGCGTCGACGACCTCGCGCGTCTGCCAGCCGGTCGCCTCCAGCACCGCCCGTGCCAGGTGGCCCTTCGTGATGTACGACGTGAGCCCGGCGATGACGCCGCGCGCTTCGCTGTGCCAGTGCGGCGCGAACAGGCCGGAGAACGCGGGGACGATGTAGCAGCCGCCGTTGTCCTCGACCGTCCGGGCGAGGGTCTCGATCTCGGGTGCGCTGCCGATCAGCTCCAGGCCGTCGCGGAACCACTGGACCAGTGACCCGGTGACGGCGATCGAGCCTTCCAGGGCGTACACCGCCGGCTCGTCGCCGATCTTGAACCCGACCGTGGTGAGCATGCCGTGGGTGGACAGCACCGGTGTCGGGCCGGTGTTGAGCAGCAGGAAGCTGCCGGTGCCGTAGGTGCACTTCGCCTCGCCGGGCGCGAAGCAGGTCTGGCCGAACAGGGCCGCCTGCTGGTCGCCGAGCGCGGCGGCGATCCGGATGCCCGGCACCACCCTGCTGGTGGTGCCGTAGACCTCGGTCGACGACCGGATCTCCGGCAGCATCGCGCGCGGGACGTCGAAGAAGTCGAGGAGCTCGTCGTCCCAGTTCAGCGTGCGCAGGTTCATCAGCATGGTGCGGGAGGCGTTGGTGACGTCGGTGACGTGCACGCCGCCCTCGGCGCCGCCGGTGAGGTTCCAGATCAGCCAGCTCTCGATGGTGCCGAAGAGGACGTCGCCGCGCTCGGCGCGTTCGCGCAGGCCGGGAGTGCGTTCGAGCAGCCAGCGGATGCGGGGCGCGGAGAAGTAGGTGGCCAGGGGCAGGCCGCACAGCTGCCGGACGCGGTCGGCGCCCGGCTCGCGGGCGAGCTGCTCGAGCATGGCGTCGGTGCGCGTGTCCTGCCAGACGATCGCCCGTCCGACCGGGTTGCCGGTGCGCCGGTCCCACAGCACGGTGGTCTCGCGCTGGTTGGCGATCCCGAGGCCGACGACCTGGTCGGCGGTCGCGCCGGCGTCGGCGAGGGCCTGCGGCACGATCCGGGACAGGTTCCGCCAGATCTCGACGGCGTCGTGTTCGACCCAGCCGGGGCGCGGGAAGTGCTGCTGGTGCTCCCGCTGCACGACGGAGACGAGCCGGCCGCGGGCGTCGAACAGGATGCACCGGGTAGAGGTGGTGCCCTGGTCGATGGACATCACGTACCGCTGGACCACGTGCTCACCGCCTTTCTGCCCGTCCCCGGGTGCCGCGAATGACTCATTCGGGACCTCCGAGGTCCCGAATGAGTCATTCGCGACGTCCGGCGTCGCCGGGGGATGGCCGCATCCTTCACCATCGGGACGCACCCAGGTCCCGTGACACCGCGCGCGCCGCGTCGCGGATATGGGTCAGCAACCGCGGGCTCGGGGCGCCGTCGGGCTCGCAGATCCGCTCGGCCGCGCCCGACACGCCGATCGCGCCCACCACGATGCCGCCGTGCCCGCGGATCGGGGCCGCGATCCCCGCCTCGCCGGAGATCATCTCGCCGTTCTCCACCGCCCAGCCCGCCTCCCGTACCTTCGCACACGCCCGCTTGATCGCCGTCTGGGTGACCAGCGTGCGGCGCGTGTACGGCTCCGGGGTCGCCTTCAACGTCGTGTCGTAGGCCAGCAGGACCTTCCCCAGCGCGGTCGCGTGCAGCGGCAGCAGCGTGCCGACGTCGAGCGTCTGCAGGCTGTCGTCCGGCCGGAACACGTGGTGCACGACCAGCACCCGGCCCTCCAGGGGCGCGCCGATCCGGACCGCCTCGCCGCTGCGGGCGGCCAGCGCGTCGGCCCAGTTGATGGCCCGCGACCGCAGCTCGTTGACGTCGAGGTAGCTCGTGCCCAGGTGCAGCAGCGCCGCGCCGAGCTGGTACTTGCCCGTGTCGCGGTCCTGCTCGACGAACCCGACGCCCTGCAGGGTGCGCAGGATCCCGTGCGCGGTGCCCTTCGCCAGTTCGAGCGACTCGGCGATCTCGCCGACGCCCAGGCGCCCCGAGCCGCGCGCCAGCAACCGCAGGATCGCGGCGGCGCGCTCGATGGACTGGATCGGACCCGGCACGGCGAGACCCTAACCCGACCGGCCGCGATTCGACAATGTCGAACATCGACACCGGCCGTTCGACAATGCCGACCGCCGTCCGTTGACCCTCCCGCGTGGCGAACCTAACTTTCCCTCCACCAGTAGGGGGACAAGGTCCTTTGTGGAGGAAAGCAATGGTGCGAAGCCTCAAGGCCCGTGGGCTCGCCGGCGAAATGGCCGCCGAGTTCGTGGGGACGATGATCCTCATCCTGTTCGGATGCGGGGTGGTGGCGCAGGTCGTCGCCGCGGGCATCGGGGACCACGACAGCATCGCCTGGGCCTGGGGCCTCGGCGTCACGCTCGGTGTTTACGTCGCTTCGCGGATCAGCGGCGCGCACCTGAACCCGGCCGTGACCATCGCCCTCGCGGTGTTCAAGGGCTTCGAGTGGCGCAAGGTCGCCCCCTACGCCCTGGCCCAGACCGCCGGCGCGTTCCTCGCCGCCCTGCTGGTGCGCTGGAACTACACCGAGGTCCTCAACGCCAAGGACCCCGGCCTGACGATCAAGACCCAGGGCGTGTTCTCCACCCTTCCGGGTAACGGCACGCTTCCCGTCGGTGACTGGGGTGCCTTCCGCGACCAGATCATCGGCACCGCGATCCTCGTCCTGGTGATCTTCGCGATCACCGACCTGCGCAACACCTCGCCGGGCGCGAACCTGGCCCCGGTCGTCGTCGGCTTCCTCGTCGTCGCCATCGGCATGGCCTGGGGCACCGACGCCGGCTACGCGATCAACCCCGCCCGCGACTTCGGCCCGCGCCTCGCGTCCTGGCTGACCGGCTACGACACGGCGTTCACCGACCAATACGGCTTCCCGTACTGGTGGATCCCGATCGTGGCACCCGTCATCGGCGCGGTCATCGGCGGCGCGATCTACAAGTACCTCATCGAGCGTCACCTCCCGGCGGGCGACCCGCTGGACGCCATGCCCGCCAAGGACCTCGAGCCCGCCGCCTGAAAGGGAAAACCACCATGCCGGACTTCGTCGGTGCCGTAGACCAGGGCACGACCAGCACCCGCTTCATGATCTTCGACCACGGCGGCAACGAGATCGCCCGCCACCAGCTGGAGCACGAGCAGATCCTCCCCAAGCCGGGCTGGGTCGAGCACGATGCCACCGAGATCTGGGAACGCACCCGCTCGGTCATCGCGACCGCGCTCAACAAGGCCAACCTGACGGTGAACGACCTGGCCGCGCTGGGCATCACCAACCAGCGCGAGACCACCGTCGTCTGGAACCGCCGCACCGGCCGCCCGTACGGCAACGCGATCGTCTGGCAGGACACCCGCACCGACCGGATCGCCTCCGCGCTGGAGCGCGAAGGCAAGGGCGACATCATCCGCCGGAAGGCCGGCCTGCCGCCCGCCACCTACTTCTCCGGCGGCAAGCTGCAGTGGATCCTCGAGAACATCCCCGGCGTGCGTGAGGACGCCGAGAAGGGCGACGCCCTCTTCGGCACCACCGACACGTGGCTCATCTGGAACCTCACCGGCGGCCCGGACGGCGGCGTGCACGTCACCGACCCGACCAACGCCTCCCGCACCATGCTGATGGACCTCGAGACCCTCGACTGGGACGACGAGCTGCTGTCGTTCTTCAACGTCCCGCGGCAGATGCTCCCGGCGATCCGGCCGTCGTCGAACCCCGGCTTCGGCACCACTCGCGCCGACGGCCCGCTCGGCGGCGAGGTCGCCATCACCGGCGTCCTCGGCGACCAGCAGGCGGCGACGGTCGGGCAGGTCTGCTTCCGGCCCGGCGAGGCCAAGAACACCTACGGCACCGGCAACTTCCTGCTGCTCAACACCGGCCAGGAGCTGGTGCGTTCCCGGCACGGCCTGCTGACGACGCTGTGCTACCAGTTCGGCGACGACAAGCCGGTCTACGCGCTGGAAGGCTCGATCGCCGTCACCGGCTCGGCCGTGCAGTGGCTGCGCGACCAGCTCGGCATCATCAGCGGCGCGGCCCAGAGCGAGAGCCTGGCCCGCCAGGTCGAGGACAACGGCGGCGTCTACTTCGTCCCGGCGTTCTCCGGCCTGTTCGCGCCGTACTGGCGCTCCGACGCCCGCGGCGCGATCGTCGGGCTCACCCGCGCCACGACGAACGCCCACATCGCGCGGGCCACCCTCGAGGCGATCTGCTACCAGACCCGCGATGTCGTCGAGGCCATGCAGAACGACTCCGGCGTCACGCTGGACGTGTTGCGGGTGGACGGCGGCGTCACCGCCAACGAGCTGTGCATGCAGCTGCAGGCGGACATCCTCGGCGTGCCGGTGTCGAAGCCGGTCGTGGCCGAGACCACCGCGCTGGGCGCCGCGTACGCGGCCGGCCTGGCCGTCGGGTTCTGGAAGTCGACCGACGAGCTCGAGCAGAACTGGAACGAGGACAAGCGCTGGACGCCGTCGTGGAGCGACGAACAGCGCGCCGAGGGCTACGCGGGCTGGCAGAAGGCCGTGGGCCGCACGCTCGACTGGGTCGACGTGCAGTGACCATGAGGAGGAACACCGTGACCCCGCTTTCCCCGCAGTACCGGGCGGAAACCCTGCGGAAGCTGGTGAACGAAGAAGTCGACGTGCTCGTCGTCGGCGGCGGGGTGACCGGGGCCGGCGTCGCGCTCGACGCCGCGTCCCGGGGCCTGTCGACCGCGCTGGTCGAGGCCCGCGACTTCGCCGCCGGCACGTCCAGCCGGTCGTCGAAGCTGATCCACGGCGGCCTGCGCTACCTGGAGCAGCTGGACTTCAAGCTGGTGCGCGAAGCGCTCAAGGAGCGCGGGCTGCTGCTGCAGAAGCTGGCCCCGCACCTGGTGCGGCCGGTCAAGTTCCTGGTCCCGCTGCAGCACCGGGTGTGGGAGCGCGGCTACATCGGCACCGGCGTCACGCTGTACGACACCCTCGGCGGCGCCCGCGCGCTGCCGAGGCACCGGCACCTCTCCAAGCGGGGCGCCTTCAAGGTGGCCCCGGCGCTGGCGGACGACGCGCTGATCGGGGCGATCCAGTACTACGACGCCCAGGTCGACGACGCCCGCCACACGATGACGATCGCCCGGACGGCCGCCGAGCAGGGCGCTTCGGTCCTGACGCGGACTCGCGTGACGTCGCTGCTTCGCGACGGCGAGCGCGTCGTCGGGGCGAAGGTCGTGGACCGCGAGAGCGGGGTCGAGTTCGAGATCCGCGCCCGCACGGTCGTGGCGGCCACGGGGGTCTGGAGCGACGACATGGCGGAAGCGGCCGGGATCCCCGCGCCGTTCACCGTCCGCGCGTCCAAGGGCATCCACCTCGTGGTGCCGCGGGAGAAGATCGACCTCGACACCGGGCTGATCCTGCGGACCGAGAAGAGCGTGCTCTTCGTCATCCCGTGGGGACGGCACTGGATCGTCGGTACCACCGACACCGAGTGGGACCTCGACCGCGAGCACCCGGCGGCGAGCCGCGCGGACGTCGACTACGTGCTCGACCACCTCAACGCCGTCCTGCGTACCCCCGTGACGCACGACGACATCGAGGGCGTCTACGCGGGTCTGCGTCCGCTGCTGGCGGCGAAGGCGGCCGCGACGACGAAGCTGTCGCGGGAGCACGCGGTGGCACGCCCGGTGCCGGGCCTGGTCATCGTGGCCGGCGGCAAGTACACGACGTACCGGGTGATGGCCGCCGACGCCGTCGACGTCGCGGTGGAGGAGGTCGGCCGCCCGGCCCCGCCGTCGTGGACCGACCGGCTGCCGATCGTCGGCGCCGAGGGCTACCACGAGCTGTGGGAGGACCGGTTCGGCGTGGCCGCGAAGGCGGGGTTGCCGCTGACGCGCGTCGAGCACCTGCTGCAGCGGTACGGCACGCGGATCTGGAACCTCCTCTCGCTCATCGAGGAGGACCCTTCGCTCGGGGACCCCATCACGGAGACCTCGGAGTACCTCCGCGTGGAGGCCGTCTACGCGGTTTCCCACGAAGGTGCGCTGCACCTGGAGGACGTCCTCACCCGGCGGACGCGCATCTCGATCGAGGAGCGTGACCGCGGCGTGGCGGCGGCCCCCGTCGTGGCCGGTCTGATGGCCCCGCTGCTGGGCTGGGATTCCCACCGCACGGACCGTGAGGTGGCGAACTACCTGGCCCGCGTCGAGGCGGAGCGCTCGGCGCAGGAAGCACCGGACGACGCGGCGGCGAACGCCACCCGCCTCGCGGCGCCGGCGCTCCTGCCGAGCTGAGCTGCTCTGTCCGTGAAGGCCTCCTTACCGGCTCTTATGGCCGGTAAGGAGGCCTTCACGGCTTTGGACGGCACCCCAGCTCCGTGAGCACGTATCGGGCGTTGGCCGAGATGACCGGGTTCGTGTGCCGGTAGTACGGCAGCTGGATCACGGCCATCGACAGCGCCCGGCCGCGGCCGCGCGCCCAGGTCGCGTCGTCGGCGCCGACGGCCTCGCGGAAGGTGCGCCGCGTGTCCGCGGTCAGCAGGTTCCACGCGGGGATCAGGTCGATCGCCGGGTCGCCGATCCCGGCCGTGGCCCAGTCGAGGACACCGCTCAGGCGACCGTCGCGCAGCAGCAGATTGCTCGGCATCAGGTCGCCGTGCAGCCGGCGCGGCGGTCCGGTCCACTGTGGAGCGTCGAGCGCCCTGGTCCAGACGGCGAGGGCCGCCTCCGCGTCGAACGGCTCGTCGGTGCCGCTCAGCTCCTCGATCGCCCGGCGGGTGGCCGGGTCCACGTCCGGCAGCGGCTTCCCACGGCGGGTCGGGGGACCTTCCGCCGGGTGCGCCTGCAGCGCACGCACGAAGTCCGCCAGGTCGCGGGCCGGCGCGTCGCGGCCTTCGCGCGCCGGTGCGCCGTCGAGCCAGCCGTGCACCGCCCACGGCCACGGGTAGCCCTCAGCCGGCTCGCCGACCGCGACGACGGCCGGGACCGCCGCCGGCAGCCCGGCGAGCGTGGCCAGGGCCTCTCGTTCCTTCGCGATGTCTCCGGCGCCGCCCGCGGTCAGGGGGAGCCGGACGGTCAGGTCGTCCCCGAGGCGGTACACGGCGTTGACCGTGCCCCCGGAGGCCAGGGGAGTGAGGGGCGACCCGGCCCAGCGCGGGAACTGCCCGTCGACGAGCCGCCGGACCAGGCCGGCGTCGATGGCGTGCTGATCCGCGTGCATCCGCATGATCCCACCGAACCACCCAGGTCAACCGGGTTTTCGTGACCCCCGGCACCCCGGATTGCACGACGATGCATGGCCGTGCATAATCATTCGCATGTCCAAGGTGCTCACTTCCCTGCCCGTCGGCGAGCGTGTCGGTATCGCCTTCTCCGGTGGCCTCGACACTTCCGTAGCGGTCGCGTGGATGCGCGACAAAGGCGCGGTCCCCTGCACCTACACCGCCGACATCGGCCAGTACGACGAGCCCGACATCGAGTCGGTGCCCGGCCGGGCCGGCCAGTACGGTGCCGAGATCGCCCGGCTCGTCGACTGCAAGGAAGCCCTGGTCGAGGAGGGGCTCGCGGCGCTGACGTGCGGCGCGTTCCACATCCGCACCGGCGGCCGCAGCTACTTCAACACCACCCCGCTCGGCCGCGCCGTCACCGGCACGCTGCTGGTGCGCGCCATGCTCGAGGACGACGTCCAGATCTGGGGCGACGGCTCCACCTACAAGGGCAACGACATCGAGCGGTTCTACCGCTACGGCCTGCTGGCCAACCCCTCCCTGCGCGTCTACAAGCCGTGGCTCGACGCGGACTTCGTCACCGAGCTCGGCGGCCGCAAGGAGATGTCCGAGTGGCTGCTCGCGCACGAGCTGCCCTACCGCGACAGCACCGAGAAGGCCTACTCGACCGACGCCAACATCTGGGGCGCCACGCACGAGGCCAAGTCGCTGGAGCACCTGGACACCGGCATCGAGATCGTCAAGCCGATCATGGGCGTGGCGTTCTGGGACCCCGAGGTCGAGATCCCGGCCGAGGACGTCACGATCGGCTTCGAGCACGGCCGGCCGATGACGATCAACGGCAAGGAGTTCGCCACCGCCGTCGACCTGGTGCTGGAGGCCAACGCCATCGGCGGCCGGCACGGCCTGGGCATGTCCGACCAGATCGAGAACCGGATCATCGAGGCCAAGAGCCGCGGCATCTACGAGGCCCCGGGCATGGCGCTGCTGCACGCCGCCTACGAGCGGCTCGTCAACGCCATCCACAACGAGGACACCCTCGCCAGCTACCACAACGAAGGCCGCCGCCTCGGCCGCCTGATGTACGAGGGCCGCTGGCTGGACCCCCAAGCCATGATGCTGCGCGAGTCGCTGCAGCGCTGGGTCGGCACCGCGATCACCGGCGAGGTGACGCTGCGGCTGCGGCGCGGCGAGGACTACTCGATCCTCGACACTACCGGCCCGGCGTTCAGCTACCACCCGGACAAGCTGTCGATGGAGCGGACCGAGGACTCGGCGTTCGGCCCGGTCGACCGGATCGGCCAGCTGACCATGCGCAACCTCGACATCGCCGACTCGCGCGCGAAGCTGGAGCAGTACGCGAGCCTCGGCATGGTCGGCGGCTCGAACCCGAAGCTGATCGGCGCCGCCCAGGCCGCGTCGACCGGCCTGATCGGCGCGATGCCCGAAGGCGGCGCCGAGGTGATCGCCTCGCGCGGCAAGACCGACGACGTCGAGCTGCTCGACAACGCCGCGATGGAGTTCGGCACGGACTGATCGCCCACGACCCGAAGGCCACCACGTCCGCCGTGGTGGCCTTCGGTGCGTTGTCCTTTGTGGACGAACTGCCCGCCGACCTTGCCGCCGGGCCGGGACTTCGGCCGCGTAGGGTCGGCGGGGGAAGATCCGGCACGGGGAAGGACGATGCGGGTGGGCGAGTCGAACTGGGCGGGGAACCACGCCTACGGCGCGGAGACGGTCCTGACCCCGCGCACCGTCGACGAGGTGCGGGAGGCCGTCGCCGCGGCGACCGGCGTCAAGGCGCTCGGCAGCAGGCACTGCTTCAACGACATCGCGGATTCGCCCGGTGGTGTCCTGCTGGACCTGAGCCGGCTCGACACCCCGGTCGAGATCCACGACGGGACGGTGACCGTCGGCGGGTCCGCCCGGTATGGCGACTTCGCCGGCCGGCTGCACGCCGCCGGGTACGCCCTGCCGAACCTCGCCTCACTGCCGCACATCACCGTGGCCGGCAGCATCGCCACCGGCACCCACGGCTCCGGGCGGCGGCAACCGGGGCTCGCCTCGGCCGTCTCGGCGATCGAGCTGGTCACCGCCGACGGCGGGCTGCGGACGTTCACCCGTGAGGACCGCGAATTCCCCGGGCTGGCCGTCGGCCTCGGCGCGTTCGGCGTCGTCACCCGGCTGACGCTGGACCTGGTGCCCGCGTTCGACGTGCGCCAGGACGTGTTCGACGACCTGCCGTGGGACGCCGCGTACCGCCACTTCGACGAAATCGAAGACGCCGGCTACAGCGTCAGCCTGTTCACGAACTGGGCGAACGACGCGATCGACCAGGTGTGGGTCAAGAGCCGTACCGACGCCTGCACCGACCGGCCCGGGCTCTTCGGGGCGGTGCCCGCCGACGGGCCCCGCCACCCCGCGCACGCGGCCGGCATCCCGGCGGACAACTGCACCCCGCAGCAAGGCGTGCCAGGCCCGTGGCACGAGCGGCTCCCGCACTTCGCGCTGGCGTTCACCCCGAGCGTCGGGGACGAGCTGCAGTCGGAGTACTTCGTGCCGTACCGGCACGCGGTGGCCGCGATCCAGGCGGTCCGCCAGATCGGCGACCTCGTCGCGCCGCTGCTGCTGGTGTCCGAGATCCGCGCGATCGCGGGCGACGAGGCCTGGCTGAGCCCGTGCCACGGCGGCGACCGGGTGGCGCTGCACTTCACCTGGCAACCGCGGCAGGCCGACGTCGAAGCGGTGCTGCCGGTGATCGAGGAGCGCCTGGCCCCGTTCGGCGCGCGCCCGCACTGGGGCAAGCTCTTCCACGGCGGCGGGCTGGCCGCCCGGTACCCGCGGATGGCCGACTTCCGCGCGCTGGCAGCGGAACTCGACGGCGGAGGCAAGTTCCGCAACCCGTTCCTGAACCGTCACATCTTCAGCGGCTAGCCCGCCGGCGGGGCCGTCGTCGCGCGGACGATCAGGTAGGTGTCCAGCACCTGCGTCGTGTGCGCGTCGGCTTCGCCGTCGAGCAGGCCGAGCAGGATGGTGACCGCCGCCCGGCCCGCCGCCTCCGTCGGCATCGCGATCGTCGTCAGCGGCGGCGCGGAGATCGCGGCGAAGACGAGGTCGTCGAAACCCACCAGGCTGATCTCGTCCGGCACCGGCACGCCACGGGCGTTCAGCCGCGCCAGCGCGCCGAAGGCGACCAGGTCGTTGTAGGCGACGATCGCCGTCACGTCCGCCGCCAGCGCGAGGTCCGCGCCCTGCAGCCCGCCCTCGAACACCGGCGGGAACGGGCCGAACTCGACGACGTCCGTGCCGTGCCGTTCGGCGGCCTCCGTCAGGCCCTGCCGGCGGGCCAGGTTCGCCCACGACGTCCGCGGCCCGCCGAGGTAGGCGCAGCGGCGGTGGCCGAGCGCGGCCAGGTGCTGGACCGCCTGCCGCATCCCGTCCGCGGCGTCCATCACGATCGACGGGATCCCGGGCACCTCGCGGTTGAGCAGCACCAGGGTGGTCTGCCCGGCGAGCGCGCGCAGCTGCTCGTCGGTCATGCTCGGGCTGCACAGCACGACGCCGTCGACCTGCTTGGCCATCCGGCGGACGAGGTTCTGCTCGGTGGCCGGGTCTTCGTCGCTGTTGGCGAACAGCACCGCGATGTCGTCCTGGCGCGCGCGGGCCTGGACGCCGTTGAGCACCCCGGTGAAGAACGGGTTGCCCAGGTCCGAAACCACGATGCCGATGTGCCCGGTGCGGACCGAAGGCACCGGCTGGGCCGCGCCGGCGGCGTGGTAACCCAGCTCGGTCGCCGCGGCCAGCACCCGGGTGCGGGTCTGCTGCCGGACCAGATCCGGGGACGTGAACGCCCGCGACACCGTCGAGATCGACACGTTGGCCCGGCGGGCGACGTCGTGAATGGTCACGCTCACGGCTACTCCTCCGCAGGGTCCTGCAACATCATGAGAACGCCCGGCAGCGTTGTCAACAACGGAAAATCCTGAAAACCCTCTGAAAAGTCGTTTCCAGTAAGCGCTCTCTCGAATCGACGTCCGCCATTCGGAGCAAAGCATCTTCGACGAATTCGATTGCGCTGTCCCGGATATTGACACCTTTGTCGCGCACGCCCTACCGTGACGGCCGGAAGTTTCTCCCGAACTCCTGACCCATTCGTCAGTTGCGCGCGGCCCCGGCGGCCGCCGATCGGAGATCCATGTCGGGGAGCAGGAGCCGCACCGTCGCGGAGCCGCCGAGGCTGGCCGTCGTCGGCACGTCCGGGTACGCCTTCAGCTACCTGCACCGCGCCCGCATCCTGCACGACGAGGGCCTGGTTTCCTTCGTGGGCATGGCCGACATCCGGCCGCCCTCCGCCGCCGCGATCGCCCTGCTGCCGGAAGGCGGCACGGCGCACGTCGGCGTCGACGACCTGCTTCGCCGGTGCCGCCCCGACATCACGGTGGTCGCGACGCCGCCGCACGCCCACGTCCAGGTCGGCGGCGCGGTGCTGCGCGCCGGCAGCGACCTGCTGCTGGAGACTCCGCCGGTCCTCGACCTCGACGGCTTCACCACGCTGTCCCGGCTCGCCGCGGAGACCGGATCGGCCTGCCAGACCGGGTTCCAGAGCTTCGGCTCCCCGGCACTGCCCGTCCTGCGCGCGGCCATCGCCGAGGGAAGACTCGGCGAGATCGCCGGCGTCGGTGCCGCCGGCGCCTGGATCCGCACCGACGCCTACTACCGCCGCAACCCCTGGGCGGGCCGCCGGTGGCTCGACGGCGAGGCGGTCGTCGACGGCGCCCTGACCAACCCGTTCTCCCACGCCGTGGCCACCGCCCTGCTCGTCGGCGGGGTCGCCGGACGCGACCCGGCCGAGATCGCGCTCGAGCTCTACGGCACGCGCGACATCGAGGCCGACGACACGGCGTGCCTGCGCATCCGGTTCGGCGACGGGCCGGAGATCGTCGTCGCCGCGTCCTTGTGCGCCGAGCAGGACCACGAGCCCTACGTCGTGGTGCACGGCGCCGAGGGACGGGCGAAGTTCTGGTACAAGAGCCACCGCCTCGAGATCGACGACGAGCGGGTCCACCTCGGCGAACCGGCCGACCTGCTGCGCAACCTGATCGCCCACCACCTCGACCCGGCCGGGGTGCCGCTGCTCGCCCCCCTGGACGACACCCGGGCGTTCGCGTCGGTGGTCGAGGCGGTGCGCGACGCGCCGTCGCCGTCGCGGATCCCGGCGGGCTGGATCCGCTCGGTCGGCGAAGGGGCGAGCCGGCACCCGGTGGTGCGGGGGATCGGCGAAGAGGTCGCCGTCGCCGCCGATCGGCTGGCGTTGTTCTCCGAACTCGGCGTCCCGTGGGCGAGCGCGTCGCCGCGGCACGGCACCGCCGAACGCACCGGATAGCTCGCACCGGTGCTCCCCGCGCTGACGGCCCGGATCTCGTCCCGGTTGCTGTAAGCGCTTTCTCAACGTGCCCGCCGAATGTCGGAACCGTTGCTGCACAAGGGTTATTGCGCCCGTTTGCCCGTTGACACCGGTGTGACGCACTGCCTACCGTGAGCGCGCTGACAGCGTTTTCAGAAAAGTGCTGACCGGCTGAGGACGGAGAGTTCGATGGGGCGGACAACTGTGCGTAGGACCAGGCGGGGTGTCGCCGCGCTGGCCGTGGTGGTCCCGTTGCTGCTGACGGGGGTGGCCGCCTGCGGCTCGGACTCCGCCGGCGGCGGCGACGTGACCATCAATTTCGTCTGGTGGGGCAGTGAAGGGCGGGCGAGCCTGACGAAGAAGGCCGTCGAGCTCTTCCAGCAGAAGAACCCGAAGATCAAGGTGCAGACGTCGTTCTCGGCGTATGCGGCCTACTGGGAGAAGCTGGCGACGCAGACGGCCGGCGGGAAGCCGCCGGACGTGCTCAACGTCGACAGCCGCTACCTGGCCGAGTACGGCGGCCGCAACGTCCTGGCCGACCTGAACTCCGGCGCGGGCAAGACGATCTCGCTGGCCGACGTCAACCCCGAGCTCGCGGCCACCGGCGTGTACCAGGGCAAGCGGTACGCCGTGCCGTGGGCGCAGAACACGCCGGCGATGATCTACGACCCCGCCGCGTTCACCGCGGCCGGGGCGGACCCGGCGAAGGGCCTGACCTGGGACCAGTTCGCCGAGGCGACCCGGAAGGTCAGCGCCGCCAACGGGTTCTCCACGCGCGGGGCGACCGACTTCGGCATCCTCGACACGACCCTGGAGATCTGGCTGCGCCAGCAGGGCAAGCAGTTCTACACCGCCGAGGGCAAGCTCGGGTTCACCGCCGACGACCTGCGCGGCTACTGGCAGCTGGCGAGCAAGTTCCGCGACGACAAGGGTGCCTCGCCCGCGGACGTCACGGCGTCCTACAACACCTCGCCCGAGCAGTCCCCGCTCGGCAAGAAGCTGACCAGCTCGGAGTTCGCCTACGACAACCTGCTGCCAGCGTACCAGAAGGCGAACGGCAAGCCGCTGAACGTGGCGCCGTACCCCTCGGGGGCCAACGGCGAGACCGGGCAGTACCGGCGGCCGGCGATGTTCCTCTCGGTCTCGGCGCGCAGCCAGCAGCAGGAGGCGGCCGCGAAGCTCGTCGACTTCCTGATCAACGACCCGGAGGTCGGCAAGATCGTCGGCACCGACCGCGGGCTCGCGCCCAACCTCAAGGTCCGCGCGCAGCTGGCGGCAAGCGCGAAGGGCAACGACAAGATCCTTTACGACTACGAAGCCGCTCTCGAGCCGAAGCTCGGGGCCGCGCCGCCGGTGCCGCCGAAGGGCGCCGGCGCGATCCAGAAGCTCCTCCAGCGCACGTACGAAGAGGTCGCGTTCGGCCGGATGAGCATCGACGACGCGGTGAACCGGTTCATGTCCGAAGCCCAGAAGGGACTTTCGTAGCCGATGACGACCCTGCGCACCCCGGACCCGCCGGTCGCCGCGCGCGTCCGGCGGCCCGACCGGCCCGCCGGGCGCCGCCGCAAGAGCCAGCCGGAGGCCTTCGCGTTCCTCACCCCGTGGCTGCTCGGCGCGGTGGCGCTGACCGTCGGGCCGATGGTCGTCTCGCTGTACCTGTCGTTCACCGACTACGACATGTTCACCTCGCCGAAGTGGGTCGGCTTCGGCAACTTCGCGCACATGTTCACCGCGGACGACCGCTACCTGCAGTCGGTGAAGGTCACGCTGATCTACGTCCTGGTCTCGGTGCCGCTGAAGCTCGCGGTGTCGCTGCTGGTGGCGATGCTGCTCAACACCCGCCGTGGCGCCAACGGCTTCTACCGGGCGGCGTTCTACGCGCCGTCGCTGCTCGGCGCGAGCGTCGCGGCGGCGCTGGTGTGGCGGGCGCTGTTCATGGGCGGCGGCCCGGTGAACGAGGTGCTGGCGTTCTTCGGCTGGCACACGCCGAGCTGGGTCGACGACCCGCAGTTCAGCCTCGCCTCGATCGTGCTGCTCGGGGTGTGGCAGTTCGGCGCGCCGATGGTGATCTTCCTGGCCGGGCTCAAGCAGATCCCGGCGGAGCTGCACGAGGCGGCCGCGATCGACGGCGCGGGCGCGTTCCGCCGGTTCCGCCACATCACGCTGCCGATGCTGTCTCCGGTGATCTTCTTCAACCTGGTGATGGAGGCGATCCACGCGTTCCAGGCGTTCACCCCGGCGTTCGTCATCGGTGGCGGCCGCGGCGGCCCGGCCGACGCGGACCTGTTCTACACGCTCTACCTGTTCGAGGTCGGCTTCCAGGACTTCAAGATGGGCTACGCGTCCGCGATGGCGTGGGTGCTGCTGGCGGTGATCGCGATCGTCACGGCGATCGTGTTCCGGACGGCGAAGCTGTGGGTGTTCTACGACGACGTAGAAAGCACAGGGGATACCAAATGACCGTATTGCCCCGCACGGCCCGCTCGTTCGGCTGGCACGTGCTGTGTCTCGTCATCGTCGCCGTGGTGCTGTATCCATTGGTGTGGCTGGCGTTCGCGTCGGTCAAGCCGCCGGACGAGATCCTCTCGCGGCTGTCGCTGCTGCCGACGCGGTTCGTTTTCGACGGCTACACGAAGGGCTGGGAGGGAGCGGCGGACGTCGGGTTCGGTCGGTTCTTCCTCAACTCGTTCCTGGTGGCCGGCCTGTCGGTGGCGGCGAACGTGCTGTCGTGCTCGCTGGCCGCGTTCGCCTTCGCCCGGCTGAAGTTCCGGTTCCGCGGCGCGCTGTTCGCGTTCATGATCACGACGTTGATGCTGCCCTACCACGTCACGCTCATCCCGCAGTACGTGATCTTCCAGCAGGCCGGGCTGGTCAACACGTTCGTCCCCCTGATCCTGCCGAAGCTGCTCGCGACGGAGGCGTTCTTCGTGTTCCTCATCGTCCAGTTCATGCGAGGAATCCCGCGCGAGCTCGACGAAGCGGCGATCATCGACGGCTGTTCGGTGTACCGCACGTTCTGGCACGTGGTGCTGCCGCTGTCGAAACCGGCGCTGGTGACGACGTCGATCTTCACGTTCATCTGGACGTGGAACGACTTCTTCACGCAGATGGTGTACCTGAACGACACGGAGAAGTTCACGGTGCCGCTCGGCCTGCGGCTGTTCGTGGACACCAGCAGCGAGTCGAACTTCGGCGCGATGTTCGCGATGTCGGCGCTCGCGCTGGTCCCGATCGTGCTGTTCTTCCTCGCCTTCCAGCGCCTGCTGGTCGAAGGCGTCAGCACCAGCGGCCTGAAGGGGTGAAGCGATGCGGACCCAGTGGCGAACCGGGCTCGGTGACTTCTCGGACTGCCTGCTGGCGGGATTGCTGGTCGCGCTGGCGTCGGTGCCGGTGGTGACGGCGGCGCCGGCGTTCGTGGCGGGCTGCCGGGTCCTCGACCGCACCCGGCGGGACGTCGGCGGTCCACTGTGGACGACGTTCTGGGCGGACTTCCGCGAGGTCGCGCGGGGTGGGGTGCTCTTCGGGCTGGGGTGCCTCGCGGCGGTGGTGCTCTTCGCGGTGGACCTGGAGGTGGTGGCTTCGATGCCGGGTTCCAGCGTGCTGCGGCCGGCGTTGTGGGTGCTGGCCGTGGCGGGTGTGGTGGTGGCGGTGCGGACTTGCGAGCTTGTCGCCACCGGCAACCCGGTCTGGCGCCAGGCGTTCGTGACCGCGGCACGGGAGACCGCCGCCGACCCCAAAAACGCCCTGCTCCTGGCCGTCGCCGCCGGAATCGCCGTCCTGCTCGTCTGGATGCTGCCGATCCTGGCACTCGTGGTGGCCGGCCCCCTCGCCCTGGCCGCGGTCGCGACCGGCGGCCGCCGATGACGCCGGAGGTGGTCGTCTTCGGCATGGCCGGCTACGCCGCCCAGCACCTGCGCCGCGCCCGCGCGCTGCACGACCGCGGCGAGATCCTCCTCGCCGGGGCGTGCGACATCCGCGAACCCTCCGAAGAAGCCCGCGCCCTGCTGCCGGAAAGAGCCGTGATCACCCGGGACGCGGCCGAACTGCTGGCCCGCACGACCCCGGACATCGCCGTGGTGGCGACCCCGCCGCACACCCACCTGCCCCTGGCGAAACTCGCCCTGACCGCCGGCTGTCACCTGCTCGTCGAGAAACCGCCGGTCCTCGACCTCGCGGCCTTCGCCGAACTCACCGGCCTGGCCCGCGGCCGCGCCTGCCAGACCGGCTTCCAGAGCTTCGGCTCGGCCGCCGTCCCCGTGGTGCGGGCGGCGATCGGCAACGGCGAGATCGGCACGGTCACCGGCGTCGCCGCCGCCGGTGCGTGGATCCGGCGGGACCGGTACTTCGCGCGGACCGGCTGGGCGGGCCGTCGCCGCGTCGGCGGGCAGCCGGTCGTCGACGGGGCGCTGACCAACCCGTTCGCCCACGCCGTGGCGACCGCCCTGCTGGTCAACGGCACCGCCGAAGTCCTGCCCGAGCGGACCGCCGTCGAGCTCTACCGGGCCCGGGACATCGAGTCGGACGACACCGCCTGCGCGCGGCTGAGCTTCGCCGGTGCCCCGGACGTCGTCGTCGCCGCGACACTGGCCGCCGAGGCCGACCACGAGCCATACGTGCTGGTCCACGGCACCGAAGGCCGGATCCGCTGGCACTACAAGACCGACGTGGTCACCATCCAAGACAGGCAACTCACGATCGAACCACCGCGGGATTTGCTGGCCAACCTCGTCGCGCACGTGCGCGACGGCGAGCCGCTGCTGGCCCCGCTGGCCGCGACCCGGGCCTTCACCGCGCTGGTGGAAGCGGTCCGCGACGCGCCCGAACCACTGCCCCTGCCCGCCGAATGGGTCCGGGCCGTGGACACCGGGCCCGACCGGCACTTCGTCGTGCCGGGCGTCGACCGCGACGTCGGCACCGCGGCCGACCGGCTCGCGCTCTTCTCCGAACTCGCCCTGCCCTGGACCGGCGCCGGTACGCGCGCCTGAAAAGAGAGAGGTGATGGCGGTGCGTCGCCACGCGATCGTCGGCCTGGGCTCCCGCGCCCAGCTGTTCGCCCGGGCCCTGGCCGCGTCGCCGCGGGCCGAGCTCGCGGCCTTCTGCGACCACAACGAGACCCGCATGCGGGTCCACAACGACTGGCTCGGCACGCGGATCCCCGGCTACCGGCCGGAGGACTTCGCCGCCATGCTGGCGAAGGAGCGCATCGACGTCGTCGTGGTGTGCACGCCGGACCACACGCACGCCGACTACGTCGTCGCCGCGCTGGAGGCGGGCTGCGACGTCGTCACCGAAAAGCCGATGACGACCGACGTCGACGGCGCGCGGCGCATCCTCGCCGCCCGGCGCGCGACCGGGGGATCGGTGCGGGTCGCCTTCAACTACCGGTACAACCCGGTGCACCGCCGGGTGCGCGAGCTCCTCGCCGCCGGCGCGATCGGGGAGATCGGCTCGGTCGAGTTCAGCTGGCTGCTCGACACCGCGCACGGCGCCGACTACTTCCGCCGCTGGCACCGGGACAAGGCGAACTCCGGCGGCCTGCTCGTGCACAAGTCCGGGCACCACTTCGACCTGGTCAACTGGTGGCTCGGCAGCGGACCCGAGACTGTCTTCGCGCTGGGCCGGCTGTTCTTCTACGGCGACAAGAACGGCCACCGCACGGCCGGCGACCGGTTCGCGCTGGACCTCGAAGCCTCACCCAGGCTGCGCGCGCTCTACCGCGACGCCGAACGGGAAGACGGTTACGTCCGGAACCAGGACGTGTTCGCGCCCGGCGTCACCATCGAAGACGACCTGTCGGTGCTCGTGCGCCACCGCGGCGGGGCGGTGCTGAACTACCACCTGCACGCGTATTCGCCGCGGGAGGGCTACCGCGTCGCGTTCTCCGGCAGCGAAGGACGGCTGGAGCTGGACGTCCGGGAGAACGAGTACGCGTCCGGCGCCGAGCCGGTGCCCGAGCCTGGCCGGGCCCGGCTGACCCTGCAGCGGCTCTGGGAGCCCGCCGAAGTCGTGCTCGACCAGACCCTCGGGGAAGGGCACGGCGGCGGCGACGAACGGATGCTCGCGGAGCTGCTCGGCGACGCCGAACCGGACCCCGTCGGCTGCGCGGCCGACCACGAGGCCGGCCTGCAGGCCCTGCTCACCGGGCTGGCCGCCAACCGGTCCCTGGAAACCGGCCGGTCGGTGTCCGTCGGAGAACTGCTGGGGGAGATCGGGGAACCGGCGTGAGCCGGGCCGCGGTCGGGGACGGCACGCTGGAGCTGGCCGAGGCCGACGACGGCCGCGTGCGGGTCCGCTTCGGCGACGTCGTCCTGGCCGAGTACGTCGTCGAGCCGCCCACGCCGGCCGGGGATTCGCCGAAGCCGTACCTGCACCCGCTGCGCACCACCGCGGGGGAGACCGTGACGGCGGTCCGGCCCTACGACCACACCTGGCACAACGGCCTGCAGTTCACCATGGCCCACCTGTCCGGCGAGAACTCCGCCGCACCCGAGAACTTCTGGGGCGGCCGCACCTACGTGCGCGGCCGCGGCTACACCCCGCTCGACAACAACGGCACGATCGGCCACGTCCGCTGGGAGGGCGTCGTCCGCACGGCGGGCCACTGCGAGCTGCGGCACGAGCTGGCCTGGCGCACCGCGGCCGGGCAGCGCTGGCTCACCGAGCACCGCACGCTGCGCTTCGGCGACGTCTCGGCCGCCGACGGCCGCTGGACGCTGACCTGGTCCAGCCGCCTGCGCAACACCAGCGGCCGCCGGCTGCGCTGGGGGAGCCCTGTCACCGAAGGCCGTGACACCGCGGGCTACGGCGGGCTGTTCTGGCGCGGGCCGCGCTCGTTCGTCGGCGGCACGGTCCGCACCCCGGACGACCGGACCGCGGCCGACGCGATGGGGCACCGCGCGCCGTGGCTCGCCTTCACCGGACGGCACGACGAAAGCCTGCGGACCTCGACGCTGCTGTTCGCCGACAGCCCGGCGAACGCGGCCTTCCCGACGGCCTGGTACGTCCGGGCCGAGCCGTTCCCGGTCGTCAGCTTCGCCGCGACCTACCACCGGCCGTGGCTGCTCGAACCGGACGAGGAGCTGACGCTCACCCACCACGTCGTCGTCATCGACGGCGCCCCGGACGCCGCCCGGCTCGGCCGGTACGCGGCGCGAGTGCTCGAGAGACAGGAAACCGACTAGAGGAGCCGACATGCGCTGGAAGGCTTTGGCGGGGTGCCTCACCCTGCTCGGACTGACGCTCACCGCAGCACCCGCCGAGGCCCACGGCCACGACCCCGGGCGGGTCGTGCTCGGCGCGCACGACGGCTGGGCCGCGGCGACCACCGGGACCACCGGCGGCTCGGCCGCCGCCCCCGGCGACGTGCGCACGGTGACCAAACGGTCGGAACTGGCCGCCGCCCTGGCGGCGAACCCCGGCGCGCCGAAGATCGTCTACGTCCGCGGCACGGTCGAAGGCAACGTCGACGCCGCGGACCGGCCGGTCGGCTGTGAAAGTTTCGCCGACCCGGCCTACAGCCTTCCGGCGTACCTGGCCGCGTACGATCCCGCGACCTGGGGGAGAGTGCCGCCCTCGGGCCCGCTGGAGGAAGCCCGCGCGCGGTCACAGGCGAACCAGGCCCGGCAGGTCGTGCTCGACGTCGGCCCGAACACGACGATCGTCGGGCTCGGCCCCGCCACGCTGCACGGGCTGACCCTGCGTGTCACCGGCGACAACGTGATCCTGCGGAACCTCCGCTTTTCCGACGCCCACGACTGCTTCCCCCAGTGGGACCCCCTGGATACCGCCGACGGCAACTGGAACTCCGAGTACGACAACCTCGACCTCGTCGGCGCCACCCACGTCTGGGTGGACCACGACGAGTTCAGCGACGGCGGGAACGACCAGCAGCCGACGTACTACGGCCGCAAGTACGAGGTCCACGACGGGCTGCTCGACATCGTCAACGGCTCGGACCTGGTCACGGTGTCCTACAACCGGCTGCGCGAGCACGACAAGACCATGCTGATCGGCAACACCGACAAGCCCACCTACGACGTCGGCAAGCTGCGCGTCACCTTGCACCACAACCTGTTCTCCGACATCGGGCAGCGCGCGCCGCGGGTGCGGTACGGCCAGGTGCACGTCTACGACAACCTGTACGTCGTAACGGATCCCGCCGACTACACGTATTCGCTGGGCGTGGGCGTGCAGTCGAAGATCTACGCGGAGAACAACTTCTTCCGGCTCCCGGCCGGGCTGCCGCTGGGGCAGCTGGTCCACTACTGGAAGGGCACGGTGCTGCACGCGACCGGGACGCTGGTGGCCCAGGGCGGCCAGTGGCCGCGTCCGGTCGACCTGCTGGCCGAATACAACGCGGCCAACGACCCGGATCTCGGCGCGGACGTCGGCTGGACACCCGGGTTCGTCGAACGCCTCGATCCCGCGTGGGCGGTCCCGGCGCTGGTGCTCGCCGCCGCCGGCCCCGGTCGCTGAAACCTTCGACAGTTTCGGCGTTTTCTGAAAACCGCCGCCGTCGGCGACCATCCGGGCGACATGCGTTCCGCTGCGGCGAACGACATTGACACACCGGAGGCCCCAACCCGAAACTCGGTGACGAGAAAGCGCTTTCACAACCCGGTCGGACGTTTCCCTCAGCGCCGATTGAAGCTCAAGACCAGGGAGTGACGAATGATTTCCCCAGCGATATCCCGTGTCCTCCGGATGGCCGCCGTCGCCGCGCTCGTGGTTTCGGCGGCGGTCGGCACCGGCGCGACCGCGTCGGCCGCCTCCTGGCCGAACCCGGGTACCAGCGTGCCGGTGCCGAAGACGATCAAGGTCACCAGCGGCACCTACGACGGCGGCCTCAAGCGGTTCTACGGCACCGGCGACCTCGGCACCGGCGGCCAGGACGAGAACCAGAGCCCGATCTTCGAGCTGGCAGGAGGCACCACGCTCAAGAACGTCGTCCTGGGCAACCCGGCCGCCGACGGCGTGCACTGCCTCGGCACCTGCACGCTGCTGAACGTCTGGTGGGAGGACGTCGGCGAGGACGCCGCGACCTTCAAGGGCACCTCCGACTCGCAGACGATGACCATCGACGGCGGCGGCGCGCGCAAGGCGTCGGACAAGGTGTTCCAGCACAACGGGCCGGGCACCATGTACATCCGCAACTTCCAGGTCAACGACTTCGGCAAGCTGTACCGCTCCTGCGGCAACTGCAAGACGCAGTACAAGCGCAACGTCGTCGTCGACAACGTCACCGCCACCGTGCCCGGCAAGGCGCTGGTCGGCATCAACACCAACTACGGCGACACCGCGAAGCTGACGAGGATCACCATCGTCGGCGACTCCAGCCGCAAGATCGAGCCCTGCCAGAAGTACAAGGGCGTGACCAGCGGCGAGCCGACGAAGACCGGCAGCGGCCCGGATTCGACGAACTGCCTCTACACCGCGGCCAACATCACCTACAAGTAACCGACCCGCGCCGGGGGTGGCGGCCGCCGTCCGGTACCCCCGGCGCGTTCCCCCGTGGAGGCGTCATGTTCAAGACCCTGCTCGTCGCGTCGGTGCTCGCGGGCGCGTCGCTGGCCGCTCCGCCGGCAGGCGCGGCGGCGGCGAACGTCGTCGTGGCGAAGGACGGCTCCGGCAACTACACGACCGTGCAGGCCGGGATCAACGCGGTTTCGGCGGGCGGCACGATCTCGATCAAACCCGGGACGTACCACGAGGTCGTCTCGGTGCCGTCGGGCAAGACCGGGATCACCATGCGCGGCACCACCGGGAAGGCCGCCGACGTCGTCATCGACTACGACAACGCCAGCGGGACCAAGAAACCCGACGGCTCGACGTACGGCACGTCGGGCAGCGCGACCGCGACGATCGCGGCCAGCGGGTTCACCGCGTCGGCGCTGACCTTCCGCAACTCCTTCGACCGCAACGCCCACCCGGAGATCAAGGACACCCAGGCGGTCGCGGTCAAGACCACCGGCGACAGGATGGTCTTCGACAACGTCACCTTCCTCGGGCACCAGGACACGCTCTACGCCGACACCGCGGCGGTGGGCACGGTCGGGCGCCAGTACTACCGCAACTGCTCGATCAGCGGGGACGTCGACTTCATCTTCGGCCGCGCCACCGCGGTGTTCGACCGGGCGGCGATCACCGCGCTCGACCGCGGTTCCAGCAGCAACAACGGTTTCCTGACCGCGGCCAGCACGCGGCGGTCGAACCCGTACGGCTTCCTGATCGTCGGCAGCCGGGTGCTCAGCTCGGCGGCCGGCGCGAGCTTCTACCTGGGCCGGCCGTGGCACCCCGGCGGAGACGTCGACGCCATCGCGCAGGTCGTGATCCGCGAGACCTCGCTGCCCGCGGCGATCAAGCAAGCGCCGTGGACCGACATGTCGGGCTTCTCGTGGAAGGACGCCCGGTTCTTCGAGTACCGCAACACGGGCCCGGGTGCGGGGACCGGCACCGACCGGCCGCAACTGCCCGCCGCGCAGGCCGCGAACTACACCGCGCAGCGCTATCTCGCCGGCGGCGACGGGTGGAACCCCGTGCACTGACGGACGTCGGGGCCGGCCGGGAACCCTCCGTCCGGCCCTTGACGGCGGCCCGCTGAACGCCCACCATTCAACGTCAATTGTTAGCGTTAACAGTCAACGTCGACCTCTAGGACACCGCATGCGCCTGCGCCGCCTCCCGGCCCTCGTCGCCGTCGCCGCCGCTCTGCTGAGCGCCCCCGCCGCGCAGGCGGCGACCTACCCCGATCCCGGTTACGTCACCGGGGACATCGAGGCGGTGCACGACCCGTCGATGATCCGCGCGGCGGACGGCAGCTACCTGCTCTACTCCACCGACCAGTACCTGCAGATCCGCCGCTCGACCGACCGGATCCACTTCACGAAGATCGGCTCGGTCTGGCCGAACGGCGCGCCGTGGACCGCGCCCTTCACCGACCCGGCCAAGCCGGAGTACCTGTGGGCGCCGGACATCTCGTTCCACAACGGCAAGTACTACCTGTACTACGCGGCTTCGTCGCTCGGTTCCCGCAACTCGGCGATCTTCCTCGCCACGAGCACGACCGGCCTGCCGGGCAGCTGGACGAACCAGGGCATCGTCGTGCGGACCAGCACGAGCAACGACTACAACGCGATCGACCCGAACCTGTTCGTCGACTCCTCGGGCCGCTGGTGGCTCAGCTTCGGCTCGTGGTGGACCGGCATCAAGATGATCCGGCTCGACCCGGCGACCGGCAAGCGCAGCACGACCGACACCGCGCTGCGGAGCATCGCGCAGCGCACCGGCAGCACCACGGCGGAAGAAGCGCCGTACATCATCCAGCACGGCGGCTACTACTACCTGTTCGTCTCGTGGGACCTGTGCTGCCAAGGCACGAAGAGCACCTACCGCGTGATGGTCGGCCGCTCGACGTCGATCACCGGCCCGTACACCGATCGCAACGGCGTCCGGATGACCGCCGGCGGCGGCACGCAGATCCTGGCGAGCCACGGCGCGGTCCACGGCCCCGGCCACGTGGCCGTGCTGCACGACACCGACGCCGACGTGCTGATCTACCACTACTACTACTCGGACGCGACGCCGCTGACGGGCAAGCTCGGCATCAACCTCATCGGCTACGACAGCGCCGGCTGGCCGTACGTCTACTAGCGTTGTATAACGGCCTATACGCTGCGGGTCCGGAGCGAGCCACTCCGGGCCACGACGTGACCGGCCTTGAGGACGAGGTCGCGCGGAGGCCGCGTCACGACCGCGTGGGCCGCGGTTTCCGCGTCGACCACCACGAGATCGGCGGGCGCGCCCTCGGTCAGGCCGTAGCCGTCGAGGCCGAGGGCCCGTGCCCCGCCGAAGGTGACCGCTTCCAGCGCGACCTCGATGTCCTCGTCGCGGCGGAAGGTGCTGCGGTAGGCCAGGTGCATGGCCCGCTCCAGGAGGTCGCCGCTGCCGTAGGGGCTCCACAGGTCGCGGATGTCGTCGTGGCCACAGGCGACGTTCGCCCCGGCGGCGCGCAGCTTCTTCACCGGCGGGACGGGGAAGTCGAAGATCGCGGCGGTCGTGATCGTGATGCCCGCGTCCGCCAGGCCCGCCGCGAGCCGATCCTGCGTCGCGGCGTCCGCCTGGGCGAGTGCGTAGGCGTGGCTGACCGTCACCCGCCCGGCCAGGCCGGCCGCCCGGGTCCGCTCGATGATCAGCTCCAGCTCGAACACGCCGAGCGAGCCCGGGTCGTGCAGGTGCAGGTCGATCCGGACGCCGTGGCGCTCGGCGAGGCCGAAGACGACGTCGAGGTGGCGGACCGGATCACGGTCCATCCCGGCCGGGTCGATCCCGCCGACCGCGCTCACCCCGAGCCCGATGGCCTCTTCCAGCAGGGCGGCCGTGCCGGGGTTGGCGAGGATGCCGCTCTGCGGGAAGGCGACCTGCTCGACGGTGATCCGCCCGGCCAGCCGCGCGGCGACGTCACGCACCACCTCGACACCGGTGAGCCCGATCCCCGCGTAGACGTCGGTGTGGGTCCGGACGTGAGTGGTCCCCGCGGCGGCCATGATTTCGAGCAACGCCGTCACGGCGGCCGGGTCGGGCAGGCCCAGCTCGGCGCGGTGCCGGCGTTCGTCGGCGATCCGGTCGGCCAGCGCGGGCCCGGCCGAGTGCGGCCGCCACGGCAGGCCGTAGAGCGTCTTGTCGAGGTGGCAATGGGCTTCGACCAGGCCCGGCAGGACGAGCCGGCCGCCGAGATCGATCACCTCGGCGTCGCCGGGATCGAGACCGGGGCCGAGCTTCGCGATGACGCCGTCGCGGATGAGCAGGTCGGCCGGGCCGCCGACGGTCCAGGGCCGGCCGTCGCACAGCAGAAGTCCGGGCATCGTCGCTCCTCTCCTCGACCCTCGAGCTTTTCAGCCCGGGACGGCGGAAGGGAAGAGCGCGGCGTTTCGAGCCCGGCACGGCGGGGTAGGAGTTGATCACCTGCAGCTGTCCCCGCGTGGAAGGAGCACTTCGATGAGCGCCCTCGACCTGTCCGCCCTGCTGCTCACGGCGTCGACCGTCCAGGCCCGGCCGGGAACGCTTCGGGTCACCGTCGCGGGCGAGATCGACATGGCCACGCGCCCCCGCCTCGACGAGGAGCTCGACCGGGCGGTGGCGGCCGCGCCGGAGCGGCTCGTCGTCGACCTGCTGGGCGTCGGCTTCTGCGGGGTGACGGGCGTGGCGTCCCTGGGCCGGCTGCGCGCCCGGTGCGCGGACGCCGGCATCGAGCTGGTGCTGAAGCCGTCCCGCGTCGTGCGGCGCGCGCTGGACCTCGCCGCGGTGGGCCCGCTGTTCCGGCTGGAAGACCGCGAAACCGGGCAGGAGCACCTCATCGCCCGGTGACCGACGGCGCGGTGTCGCTGCGGGTTTCGTCGGTGGCCGCGTTGTCACCGGGGCGCCGCGGCGGCGGGGAGCCGCACCTCATCGCCCGGTGATCGATGGCGCGGTGTAGCTACGGGCCTCCTCGTCGGCCGCGGCCAGTTCGCGGTCCGCGGCCGCGCTGTCGCCGGGGCCGCCACGGCGGTGCAGCGCCTCGGCGTGGCGGCGGCGGGAGAACACCACCGCCGGCCAGTGGCCGAGGGCGAGGTTGTGCCGGACGGCGGCCCGCAGGTGCGCCACGGCCCGGTCCGGGTCGCCGGCCGTCAGGGCCGTCGTGCCCAGCGGGTAGTGGACCGAACCGAAGCAGGCGATGCCCAGGCTCGCCATCGCGGGCAGCTGCGCGAACGGGCCCAGCAGCTCGTGGATCCGCGCCGCCGTGGCCCGGTCGTCCAGCAGGTACGCCGTTTCCGCGGCGCCGCACAGCGAAATCAGCCACGTGCTCGACCGGGGCAGCGTCCCCAGGTCGTCGCCGCACAGTCTCGCCAGCGCGCCCGCGGCCGTGCGGCGGTCCCCGGACGACGCGGCCGCCACGGCCAGTGCCGCGTAGTACGAGTTGTCGATCGGGCTCAGCGTGGGGGAGTGCATCAGCCCGTCCAGCACCGGAACCAGTTCTCCCAGCCGTCCCTGGAACCACCGGATCGCCACGAGCTGCGCGCCGTACCAGCCGAGCGCGTCGAAGTCGCCGGCCGCCTGCCCGAGTTCGGCGCACGCCTGCGCCCCGGTTTCGGCTTCGGCGAACCGGCCCGCGCGGATGGCCAGCATGACCCCGAGCGCGTCGGCCACGAACCCGGCCGCCAGGTGCTTCCGCTCGGACAGCAGGTCCTGGAGCTCGCCGAGCCGCCGTTCGGCGTGCGGATCCCCGGCCAGGAAGAGATCGACGGTGTCCCACAGCACGCCCATGACGAGGTCGGTCCGCCGTCCCGAACGGCCGCTCACCCCGACCAGCTCCGTCGCGAGCGCGCGCCGCGCCTGCGTGTGGTCCGGGCCGAGCAGGCAGTGGTGGGCCAGGCTCAGCGCTTCGGCGTGCGCGACCGGGTCGCCCGCCGCCCGCGTCCGCCCGGTCATCGCCAGGATCCGGTCGTGCGTGCCCTCTTCGTAGTCCAGTTCGGCCGCGAGCCGGGACTGGAGCCGGAGACCGAGCACGGACGCGGGATCCACCGCCTGCTGCGCGCACCGCAGGCGCGTCAGAAGCGACGCCGACGCGGCGGCTGTCCGGTGCTCGTGCACCCACACCCCGCCCAGGCCGAGGACCGCGCGGGCGAGCGCGTCGGTGTCCCCGGCCCGTTCGGCCCGGAGGTAGGCGGTTTCGAAGTGCTCCCGGCTCGTCCGGAGGTCGCCGTCTTCCAGCAGCGCGTGCTCGCCGGCGGCGAGCGCGTCGTCGGGGATGGTGACGACCGTCCTGGCGTGGGTCGCGAGCAGCCCCGCGTCGTGGGCGAGGACCTGCCGGTGCACCTGGGTCAGCAGCGGTGACGGTTCGACCCCGGACGCGGTGATCAGCCCGTGCCGGGCCCGGCGGAAGGCTTCGAGCGCGTCGCCCTGGCGCCCGGCCCGGTACAACGCCGTCATCAGCTGCGCCCACAGCCGCTCGTGCCCGGGGAACGCCGCCGTCAGCGCCTCCAGCTCCGCGACCAGCCCGGCATCTTCGCCGGTCGCGAGGTCGGCGTCGATCCGGTCCTGGACGGCGCTGTGACGCAGCCGGTCGAGCCGCATCCCCTCGGCCCGCAGGATTTCGACGTCGCCGAACTCCTCGTAGGCGCGCCCGCGCCACAGGCCCAACGCCGTGGCGAGGTGCTCGCGCGCCGCCGCGGGCTCCCCGGCGGCGAGGGCCCGGCGCCCCTCGGCGGCGAGCTGCTCGAACCGCGTGGCGTCGAGCGCCTGCGGCGTCACGTGCAGGACGTACCCCGGCGACCGGGTCAGGATCAGCCCGTGGTCCACCGTGCCGCGCAGCCGCGAGAGGTATGTCCGCACGGTCCGGTCGGCGTGCGCCGGCGGCCGCTCGCCCCAGAGCGCCCGGCCGAGCGCGGGCACGCTGACGACGTGACCCGCCTCCGCCACCAGCACCGCCAGCAGGGTCCGCAGGCGCGGCCCCCCGACGTCCCGCGGCTCGCCGTCGAGCCGCACTTCGAACGGTCCCAGCACCCCGAGGTCCACCCCGCCCATGCCCGCCCCTCCGCGCGCGGGTATCCCGCGCGCTCCGGCGTACAAGAGCGGCCCGCGCCGCGCGGGATACGTCCCACAGCAGGGTAATTCTCCGTCGATGAACTGTCGACGGACTGTCGACGGCCGCTGCGAAGGTCGGCTGGCGCGGACCGAGGGGTCCGCGGCCACCGGTTCTTCGGGAGGAAGTCCATGAAACGCATGATTCGGGGTCTCGCACCGGTTCTCGCCGCCGCGGCGGCGGGCACGGCGCTGCTGGCGGGTGCCCCGGCGGCCCAGGCCACCACGCTCGAGGTGAAGAGCGCGACCTGGGGCCAGTTGCACGTCGGCGACTGCCAGCAGGACAACGGAACCATCGTGATCCGGTCGGACGGCACGGGCGACTGGAGCGCGACGACGCTGACCTACCAGACGCACTCGGGCGACGTCTGGCACTCCAGCTTCGACTTCAAGACCACGGCCGGGACGCAGCTGTTCCACGCGGGCACGTTCGACAGCCCGCGGATGGACGACGGCAACCCGCCGCCGCGTTACCCGTGGAGCAAGCACTTCACCTACGACGCGGCGCTCTTCAGTGCTGTCAACATTTTCAAGACCATCCAGCACTCGAGCTGCTGAGGGTCACGGCCCGGCGGGACCCAGGGCGGTCCCGCCGGCGGCCCCGCCGGGCCGGGGCTCCTTCAGCTCGACGAACATCGCGTGCGTCGGCGTGCCGCCGACGTTCTCGCCCGAATGCTCCTGGGCCGCGACCCAGCGCACGGCGCCGGCGGGCATTTCGACGCCGACCTCGCGGCCCCCGGACCGGATGCGGCGGCTGAACGCGCTGAGCGTGACCATCACCGTGTCGGGGTGCCGGTGCGGCGCGGTGCGGTCGCCGGGCGTGTCCCGGTACTCCAGGACCCGCACCCGCTCGTTTTCGAAGACGACCCGGTACAGCTCCGGGTTCGTGTCGGCCGGGTCACCGGTCATGGCCGCCTCCTTCGTGGGACTTGAGTACCATGATGGCATGGAAGTCCCGTATGAGTCCACGGGCCGGCGTCGCCAGAAGGGGCGGACGCGGGCCGCACTGGTGGCGGCCGCCCACGAACTGCTCGCGCGAGGCGGGTCGCCGACGGTCGAAGACGCCGCCGAGGCGGCCGGGATCTCCCGCACCACCGCCTACCGCTACTTCCCCAACCAGCGCGCGCTGCTGCTCGCCGCGTACCCGGAGATCCAGGACGACGCGGGCCTGCTGCCCCCGGACGCGCCCGCCGATCCCGCCGCCCGCCTGGACCTGGTCATGCGGGCGTTCATCGCGTTCACGCTGCGCTGGGAGCCGCAGCTGCGCGCCCAGCTGCGGCTGTCGCTGGAGCCCGGCGCGGCGCGGCCGGTGCTGCGGCGCGGCCGGGCGATCCGCTGGATCGAGGAGGCGCTGGCCCCGCTCGCGGACACGCGTCCGGAGCTCGACGTCCACGGTCTCGCCGTCGCGATCCGGTCGGCGACCGGCATCGAGTCCCTGGTGTGGCTCACCGACATCGGCGGCCTCGACCGCGACCGGGCGGCCGAGGTACTGGCCGGCTCGGCGCGGGCCATCCTGCGCGCGGCCCTCGACCCGCCGGGCTGAGCCGTCGCGCGGACGTCTTGAACGACTCGTTCCTGTCGTCCGACGACAGGAACGAGTCGTTCAAGACATCGCGGGCCGCGTTACGGGAGCTGCACCGTCGCGACGCAGGAATTCACGCCGTTGTCGAAGGTCGTCGCCGCGGTGCCGAAGGACCGGATCGGCACGTCGGTGCCCGAGGGCATCGCGAAGGTGGTGCTCCCGGTCGTCGTCGACACCGAACGGGTGTAGACCGTGTGCACCGTCGTCCCGCTGCGGTAGGAGATCCGCAGCGCGATGGTGCCCGCCGAGTCGCCGATGTACGGCCCGGACGTCGTGATCCCGCCGATCAGGTGGTAGGAGGTGCCGGAAGCCTCGTACCGGAGGGTGAAACTGCCCCGGAAGTCGCCGTCCTGGCAGACGGCCGTCCGCTGGACGACCGTGGCCGCCTGTGCCGGAGCCACCAGGACCGTCGCGCCGGCCAGCAGCGCGGCCAGCCCGGCTCGTACCGCAGTCTTCATGGATGTCCTCCCTCTCGCTTTCCGCCCGTCATCCTGCCCGGTGCCGCTTCCGTTCCGCTTCCCTTCAGGCGGTCGTGCGCACCAGCAGGACCGGGCAGGCGGCGTGGTGCAGCAGGGCCTGGCCGGTGGAGCCGAGCAGCAGGCCGGGGAAGCCGCCGCGGCCGCGGTCGCCGAGGACGACGAGCTGGGCGCTGCCGCTGCGCTCGACGAGCTCCCGCCGCGGGTGGGCGTGGACCACGACCCGCTCGACTTCGACGTCACCGGTGTCGTGGGCCAGGACCCGCTCGCCGAGCAGCCGCTGCCCGGCCTCGGTGACGCACCGCGGGTCCGGGTGCGGCGGCGGGGTGTCCGCCCAGGCGTGCAGGACGACCAGCGGCGCCCGGCGCGCGCGGGCTTCGGTGAGGGCCGCGGCCAGGACCCGGGCGCCGGCCTCGCTGCCGTCGATACCGGTGACGACCGGGCGGCCGGCCGCGGCCGGTTCGTCCCAGCTGTCCCCGCGGACGACGACGGTGTCGCAGTGGGCGTGGGTGCCGACGGCGGCGGCGACCGAGCCGGCGAGCAGGCTGGTCAGCCTGCCGTGCCCCGCCGCCCCGACGACGAGCAGCGACGCGGTCCGCGACGCTTCGACCAGCGCCTGGGTCGCCCGGTCCGGATCCAGCCGGGTGACGGCGCCGGCAACGCCTTGCGCGGCGGCGAGCTCCCGCGCGGTCCTCAGCGCCCGGCGCCCCCGCGCGCGCAGGGCGTCCACCATCTCGTCCGGCGGCGGCACGACCCCGCCCGCGAGCAGCGCGGAGACGTCGAGGGCGTGGACGATCTCCAGCGGCGCCTCCCGCAGGCGCGCGGTCCGCGCGGCCCACCGGACGGCGTCGAGCGACTCGGCCGACCCGTCCACCCCGGTGACGATCGGCGGCGGAGTTCCCTCGGTCATCCCCAGCACTCTAGGCCCGTCCGGCGACGTCCGGGCCTGTTTCCCGTGCCGCGAGGGGCATCACGCGTGTCCAGAGGGGCATCAAGCGTGACTGGAGAGGCATCACCCGTGACTGGAGGGGCATCACCGCGATGCCCGCTCAATCACACGTGGTGCCCGCTCGATCACGGTTGATGCCCCTCCCCACACGGCCCGGTCGCGGGGCGGGGCGTCGTCGGGCAAGATCTGCGGCGTTCCCGACCCGATTCCGGAGGAGCCCGATGGCGGTGCTGGTCGTGGTGGCGGCCGTGCTCGGCCTGCTCGTCGGGTCGTTCCTCAACGTCGTCGTCCACCGGGTGCCGCGGGGGGAGTCGGTCGTCCGGCCGCCGTCGCGGTGCCCGGACTGCGGGCAGCAGATCCGGGCGCGGCACAACGTCCCCGTCCTGGGCTGGCTGGTCCTGCGCGGCCGGTGCGCGGGCTGCGGCAAGCGGATCAGCGTCCGCTACCCGCTGGTCGAGCTGGGCACCGGGGTGCTGTTCGCGCTGCTGGCGCTGCGGTTCGGTCCGCCGGACCTGCCCGCGTTCCTGTACTTCGGCGCGATCGGGATCGCGCTCGCCCTGATCGACCTCGACTGCCGCCGCCTGCCGGACGCCATCGTGCTGCCGTCCTACCCGGTGCTCGCGGTCCTGCTGACGGCGTCGGCCTGGTGGCGCGACGACTGGTGGTCGCTGGCCCGAGCCGGGATCGGCGGCGCCGCGCTGTTCGGCTTCTACCTCGTCCTCGCGCTCGCGTACCCGGCCGGCATGGGCTTCGGCGACGTCAAGCTCGCGGGCATCCTGGGCGGGGTTCTCGCGTACGTCTCCTGGTCGGCGTTGCTTATCGGCGCGTTCGGCGGGTTCCTGCTCGGCGCGCTGGCGGGTGCCGTGGTGCTCGCGACGGGCAAGGGCGGCCGCAAGACGGCGTTGCCGTTCGGGCCGTTCATGATCGCCGGGGCCCTGGTGGCGCTTTTCGCGGCCGGTCCGCTGAGCCAGGCCTACCAGCGGCTGGCAGGCCTGGCCTGAGCGGTCACCGGCTCCCGGACCAGCTCAGCACGGACACCTGGCGAGCGCCCGCCACCGGGTTCGCCGGATCACCGTCCACATAGGCCACCCGCGCCCGGGCCGCCGGGGTGCCGCCCGGCGCGCACGTCCCCGCGCCGGGGCAGACGTAGGCGGACAGGTAGACCCCGAAGACGAACCCGGGGGAGTCGTCCGGGACCTCGATCACCGCGCCGGCGAACGTCACGCTCCCGGTTTCCTTCACCCACAACGACCGGGCGATCACGCCGAAGCGGAAGATCGGCTCGGTGGCGTTGTTCAGGGTGATGTCCAGGACGGCCTTGGGCGCGTACGTCGTCCCCTGCACGTAGAACCGGTTGCCGGAGTTGTTCACCGACGTCACGAGCGCGCACGCCGCGCTGGTCGTGTACGGCAGCTGCGTGCAGCCGCTTTCGGCGCGCAGCGCGGGCGGGGTGTAGACGAGTTCCAGCTGCAGCGCGTCGACCTGCTCGGTGCCCTTGTGCTTCACCGCGGCCGTGTAGCTCAGCTGCGCACCGGTGAACGTGCCGTCGTAGACGCGCTGGGCCAGGGCGTCGGTGACGTCGACCAGGTCGGTGTGCAGCACCTTGTCCGAGTACGCCGGGACCGGCAGCGGGCTGCCCGCCGTCCCGCCCGACGGCGTCAGCTGCACGGACAGGTTGTCCTGGTTCGTCCCGTTGTCGTTGCCGTGCACCACGCGGATCTTCGCCGACTTGAGCAGCGAGCCCGCCGGAATCGCCGCCGGCGGCGCGTAGCCGGCGGCGGTCAGGGTGGCGCTCTGGTTGCCGTTGCCGTTGTTGGTCCAGGTGGCGAGGTTTCCGTCCACAGTGGAAAGGCTGCCTGCCGGGGCGCTGGTGAACGTGCCGGATGGCGTGCCGCCCGGGGTGAGCGTGGCCGTCACCGGCGTCTCCGCGCCCGAGGTCAGGCCGTACACCGCCACCGGCGGGTGGTCGGCGCTGTAGGTACCGCAGATCTCCACCTGCCCGGCCTTGACCGCCAGCCGGCTGTCGCCGCCGAAGACGAACTGGACGCCGACCGCCTTCGCGTCGTCGATCGGGTTGTCGCAGGCCCCGGGGATGTTCGCCGGGACCGCCGGCTTGGCGATGATCCGCCCGCTGCCGTCCACCGGCGTGCCCGCGACGAGGAACCCGTTGTCGACCGTCCACACGTCGTCGCCGCCGGGCAGCGACGGCGGCCGGGCCGCGTCGCTGTTGTGGAAGTCGAAGTAGTACGCGCCGGGCGTGAACCAGAACGTGCTGTCCTTGCACTTGCTGCTGCTCGACATCATCGCCGAGAGCCCGGCCGCGTCGTCGTAGTACCCGGGCTGGAAGGTGACCAGCGAACCGGGCTTGGTGCAGGCGGGCAGGTTCTGGCGCGGCGGCACCGACGTCAGCGCCGGCGCGTAGCCCGGGTCGGCGCCGAGGCTCGACCCGCCGTAGCCGCACGACGCCGCGGGCGTGCTCCGGATCGTGCCCGAGCAGGCGCCGCGCGCGTACACCGCGGTGTTGGTGTCGAGCGAGCCGTTGACGACGTTGATGTTGGAGTTCGAATAGACGACGCCGTGCACCTTGAACGACGAGCCGGTCGGCTGCTGGATGTTGAGCCCGTCCTCGCCGCCGGTGCCCAGGGTGAGGATGGCACTGCCCGGCCGGTTGCACACGCTCAGCGAAGGGCACTGGATCAGCACCTTCGCCGGGTCGGCGGTGCACGACACGGCCGCCGCGCCGGCCCCGGAGTCCGGCAGGTTCAGCGTGTCGGACGCGCCGAAGCAGTGCTGCCCGGCGGCCCCGGTGAAGGTGCTGGTGCGGATCTGGTTGATCGCCGCCTGCAACGCGCCGTCGGCGGTGTAGGCCGACGCGGCCTGGTCGCGGAGGTTCACGGTGGTCCGGACGCTGGTGTCGGCGAAGGACAGCAGCGCGCCGGTCACCACCGCGATCACCGTGACCAGGATGAGCACCAGCGGCAGCGCGGCCCCGGAGTCGTCGCGCTTCATGTCTGCCTCCGTTGCCCGAACAGGGTGATGGGGTAGGGGTCGGCGTTGCGTGCGACGGCGGTGAAGGTGAGCTTCACCCACAGCGGGACCGCCGCGGCCGTGCACGTGCTGGAGCAGGTCACCGCCGGAGTGCCGGCCTGGACGTTGTGCGCGACGACGGCGTCGGACACCGGTGTCGCGGAGCCCAGGCAGCGCAGGCGGTGCAGTTCGGTGCCGGCCAGGTAGTAGGCGACGATCGCGGTGCGCCGCGTCGTGGCCGGCGTGGTGGTGTCCCAGTCGTCGGACAGCAGCCGCACCAGCGAAATCGGCGTCGCGGCCGTGCCGCAGACCTGGCCGCCGGCGTCGTAGGCCGCCCCGAGCTGGATCGACGGCGAATACGGTACGGCGCCGTTCGCGATCTGCCCCGAGTAGTCCCGCAACCCGACGGCGGCGACGTCCTGGGCGAAGAAGGCCGCGCTCTGCTGGGCGTCGTGCGACACGGCGAGCCGCGCCGACGTCGTGTCGGTGTTCCGGATCGCGCCGATCACCACATTGGCGATCGGCGCGGCGATCACGCCCAGGATGACGATGACGACCAGGAGCTCGACGACGGTGAACCCGGCATCGGACCGGCGGCTCAGCACGGCGCCTCCCCGAGCCCGCAGCGCTTGCGCACCACGACGACCAGCTTCTCGTTCGCCCGCCCGTCACCGCTGGCGACCTGCAGGGTCAGCTGCTGCAGCCCGCTGTCGGTGCCGCAGGTCCCGGACCACGCGGAGCCGGTCCAGTACTTCACCGCGGTCACCGAGGGCGTGAACCCCGCCGGCGCGGTGAACCCGGCCGGGCTGGCGTACTTCGCCGGAGTGGCGCACGCGAAGTAGCCGCCCGCCATCACCTGGTTCTCGATCGCCTCGCCGAAGTCGCGCACCCCCGCGCCCGCCGTCGCCTGCTTGCGGTGGACGTCGGACATCAGCACCGAAACCCCGACCCCGCCGACGATCGCGGCGACCGCGACCCCCAGGATCGCGACCGCGACGAGCAGCTCGAGGAGGCTCTCGCCCCGGTCGCCGCGCATCAGACGTGCACCTGGTCGAAGATGCCGTACATCGCCGACACCAGCGCGACCGCGACGAACCCGACGACCAGCCCCATCACCACGATGACGACCGGCTCGAACAGCGCGGTGAGCTTCTTCAGCCGGTAGTCCAGCTCGCCTTCGTAGTACTGGGCGGTGACCTCGAGCTGGGTGTCGAGGGTGCCGGTGTCCTCGCCGACGCGGATCATCTGCGCGGCCGTCACCGGGAACAGCCCGGAGCCGGTGAGCGGGCGGGCCAGGCCCTCGCCTTCGAGCACGGCGTGCCCGACCCGGGCCAGCGCGCGCATGAACACGCGGTTGCGCAGGGAGTCCGTCGCGACCCGCAGCGCCTCGGGCAGCGGGACCCCGGCCCCCACCATCGACGACAGGATCCGGCAGAACCGCTCGACGAGCGCGTGCCGCACGGCCGGGCCGATCGCCGGGACGGCGAGCAGCACGCTGTCGCGGGCGTACCGGCCGCCGGGCGTCCGGACGGCGAGGGCGTACAGCGCGATGCCCGCGAAGAGCCCCGCCAGCAGCGCCCACCACCACGCGCCGAGGAAGTCGGTGACGCCCAGCAGGATCCGCGTCGGCAGCGGCAGCTTCGCGTTCAGGCTGGCGAAGAACGTCCTGAACCGCGGCAGCACGAAGGTGGCGAGCACGACGACGGTGACGACCGACATCAGCGCGATCATCGCCGGGTAGATCAGCGCGGCCTTGACCCGGCGCCGGGCTTCGAGGTCGCGCTCCAGGTACCCGGCGAGCCGGTCGAGGACGACGTCGAGCTGCCCGGTCAGCTCGGCCGAGCGCAGGATCTCGCGGTAGAACTCGGGGAAGATCTTCGGGTGCCGGTCGACGCAGTCGGACAGCCGGTCGCCGGCGCGCAGTCCCTGCTCGACCGAGCGCAGCATCCGCGTCACCGAGGAGTTCGTCGTCTCGTCGCCGAGGATCCGGACCGCGTCGATGAGCGGCACCCCGGCCCGGACGAACGCGCCGAGCTGGCGGGACAGGTGCATGACGACCTCGCGCTTGACCCGGGGCGCGGTGAGCTCCATGCGCAGGATGCTCTTCTTCTCGCTGATCTCGATGTCCCGCAGTTCGCGCTCGTAGAGCGCGAGGACGGCGGAGTCGGCGTCGGCGGCCTTCTGGACCCCGCTGGTGCGGCGGCCGTCCGGGCCGGTGGCGACGTAGGCGTACCGGTTCATCGGGCCCCTCCGGTGAGGTAGATCGACCGCAGCACTTCGGCCGGGGTGGTGACGCCCTCGGCGACCAGCCGCAGGGCCTCGTCCTGCAGCGTCCGCATGCCCTCCTTGCGGGCCAGCTCGTGGACCTCTCGATGTGGCGCGCTCTCCAGCACCAGCGTGCGGATCCCGTCGCTGGCCGGCATCAGCTCGTAGACGCCGGTGCGGTCGAGGAACCCGGTCTGGGCGCAGAAGTTGCACCCGGCGCCGCGGACGAACCCGCCGGCGGGCTCGTCCGCGCCGAGAGAGTCCAGGAAGGACACTTCCTCCGCGGACGGCTCGTAGTACTCGCGGCAGCGCAGGCAGATCCGCCGGACGAGCCGCTGGGCGAGCACCGCGGTCACCGAGGATGCCACGAGGAAGTTCTCGATCCCCATGTCCAGCAGCCGGTGCAGCGCCGACGCCGCGTCGGTGGCGTGCAGCGACGAGAGCACGAAGTGCCCGGTGAGCGCGGACTGGACGGCGATGCGCGCGGTGTCGACGTCGCGGACCTCGCCGACGAGGATGACGTCGGGGTCCTGGCGCAGGATCGACTTCAGGCCGTCGGCGAAGGTGACGCCGGCCTGCTCGTTGATCTGGATCTGGTTGATCGAGGACATGGTGTACTCGACCGGGTCCTCGATGGTCATGATGTTGCGTTCGCTGCTGTCGAGCTCGCCCAGCGAGCCGTAGAGCGTCGTGGTCTTGCCGCTGCCGGTCGGCCCGGCGCAGATCACCATGCCGTAGGGCGACTGCAGCACGCCGGTGTAGCGCGCGGCCATCTCCTCCGGCATGCCCAGCTGCGGCAGCCGGAACAGCGGGCGGCTCTTGTCCAGCAGCCGCAGCACGACCTTCTCGCCGCCGACGACCGGCGTCGTCGCCACCCGGATGTCCACCGGCCGGTCTTCGACGTCCATGCTGATCTGGCCGTCCTGCGGACGGCGGCGCTCGACGATGTTCATCCCGGCGAGGATCTTGATCCGGCTGGTCACCGCGGGCCCCATCGAGCCGGGCAGGTCCAGGACGTCGTGGAGCACGCCGTCGATGCGGTAGCGGACGCGGACCCGCTCGGCCTGCGGCTCGACGTGGATGTCGGAGGCCCGGTCGCGCAGGGCCTGGGTGATCATCAGGGCGACGACGTGCACGACCGGCGCGTCGTCGTTCGCGGTGGCCGGCGCCCCGGCGCGGGCGGTCTCCCGCCGGACGGCGTCGCGCGCTTCGAACGCCTTGACCTGCTGGTCGACGCCGGTGAGCGCCCGGTAGGTGCGGCCGATGGTGGCCAGGATGTTGGCGGGGGCGGCGACGGCGACGGTCACCGGACGGCCGAGCGCCGCCTGCAGCGCGGGGGCGGTGGCCGGGTCGGCGACCGCGACCAGCACGGTGTCCTCGCGGACGGCCAGGGGGATCGCGCAGAGCTCGCGGGCCTGGGCCTCGCCGAGCAGTTCGGCCGCCGCGCGGTCCGGGGTCACCGTGCGGAGGTCGACGGTGCGGGGCTGGGTGCGGAGTCTCATGCCGGCACGCTCCGCGGCCGGGGACGCGGGTCGATGTCCTGCGGGTGGAGGCTGCGGGCGGCCGCGTCGGCGGGGGAGACCAGCCCGGCGGCGACGAGCGCGGACAGGGACTGTTCCAGGGTCACCATGCCGTCGCGGCTGCCGGTCACCAGCGCGTTGCGCAGCTGGTGCGGCTTGCCTTCCTTGATGAGGTTGCGGACCGCGGTGTTCGCCACCAGGACCTCGAAGGCGGCGATGAGCCCGCCGCCGGTGCGCGGCAGGAGCCGCTGGTAGACGATCCCGGTCAGGGCCGCGGCGAGCTGCACCCGCACCTGTTCCTGCTGCCCGGCCGGGAAGACGTCGATCATCCGGGCGAGGGACTGCGCGGTGTCGTTGGTGTGCAGGGTGGCGAAGACCAGGTGCCCGGTCTCGGCGATGGTGAGGGCGAACCGGATCGAATCGAGGTCGCGCATCTCGCCGACCATCAGGACGTCGGGGTCCTCCCGCAACGCGCTGCGCAGGGCGGCGGGGAAGGACTCGGTGTCGGTGCCGACCTCGCGCTGGTTGACGGCGGACCGCCGGTGGTCGTGGACGTACTCGATCGGGTCCTCGACGGTGAGGATGTGGCAGGCGCGCTCGGTGTTGATCCGGTCGATGACGGCGGCGAGCGTGGTGGACTTGCCGGAGCCGGTCGGCCCGGTGACGAGCACGAGACCCTGGTGCCGCCGGGCGAAGTCGGTGAGGACCGGCGGCAGGCCGAGTTCGTCCATGCCGGGGATCCGCCGCGGGAACATCCGCAGCGCGACGACGGTCTCGCCGCGCTGGGTGAAGGCGTTGCCGCGGACGCGGGCCTGGTCGCGCCAGCTGAAGGAGAAGTCGAATTCGTGAGCGGCCCGCCAGGCGCGTGCCTGGTCGTCGTTCAGCAGTTCGGCGAGCAGAGCGCCGGTGTCCTCGCCGGTGAGGGCCGGGTGGCCGGGGACCGCGGAGAGGTCGCCGTGCACGCGCAGCTGGGGCGGCAGGCCGGCGGTGAGCAGCAGGTCGGTGCCACGCGCCTGCCAGAGCGCTTCGAGCAGGCCGTCGACGCGGCTGCCGGTCAGGGTGGGCATGGGTCTCCTCCGGGGCGAGGGGTCCTCTTCGGACGGTGGTGCCGCGGGGTGGGTCGCCCCACCCCGCGGTGGACGGGTCAGTGGGTGCAGGCGCCGGTCGCCTTGACAGCACCAGTCGCCTTGTCGATGGAGATGGTGTAGCCGTTGGTGGTCGAGGGCTCGTCCTTGAGGAAGTTCTTGGTCTTGAGTTCGGCGGTGTCGGCGGCGTAGGCGCCGGTCTTGGCGTAGAGGGCCTCGTTGGCGGTCTCGACGCTCTTCCAGTCGGTCTCGCAGGCGGCGGCCTTGCCTTCGCCGTTGAACGCCTGCACACCGAACACGGCGACCGCGGCGAGCACGCCGAGGATCACCACGACGATGAGCAGTTCGATGAGGGTGAAGCCGTCCTCGTGCCCACGGGCGGCACGCAGTTTTTCCAGCATGGGATTTCCTTTGGTTGTCGGGTTTGGGTCGGGTTCGACCTCGCTAGGGGCAACCGGTCGCCGGGTCGGAGGCCACCCCGCGCCAGTTGGTGTTGAGGCCGCGTACGGTGATCACCGCGGGCCGGTACGGAAGGTCAAGGCTGGCGATCGTGGTCGCGGCGGTGGTCGTGAGCACCTGGCCGTTGGTGCCGGTCGTCGTGGTCGCGTAGATCTCGTAGTTCGCAGCACCGGTGACCGCACTCCAGGCCATGGAGACCTGCCGGTTTCCGTTGCCGGTGCACCTGATCGTCGTAACGGTGAAAGAACTCGGTGCGGTCAGCGTGAGGGCTCGTGCGGCGGCGGTGCCGGGCCCGGACTTCAGCCACGCCGCCTCCGCCTTGGCCGCGCCGACCAGGGTGATGCCGGTGATCGCCGTGGTCCAGGCCGTGGCCACCAGCACCGCCGCGAACGTCACCCGAGCCGCGCTCACGAGCTCACCGTCACCGTGACCGGGATGGTGAAAACCGCACCTTGGCACGCGTCGGCGGCCGTCGGTGCCATCGAAACCGCGCCGGTCAGCGTGATCGTCGCGGTGTCGCCGGCGGCGATCACGGTGTTGGGCTGCTTCGCGTTCCACGTCACGGTGTTGCCCGGGCAGGTCCCGGTGGCGGTCGCCGTCCCGTTGCCGGTGACGCCGGTGACCTTGACCGGGTACGGGTTGGGGTTGGTGATCCGGATTAGGGCGTTGCCGTCGACGCCCGGGTAGAGCAGGCCGGTGGTGAGCGCCGAGGCGTCCACCGTGCCGGTCGTCGGGGCCGCGGCCGTGCCGGCCTTCGCGCCGGCCGTGCCCGTGCCGGAGCTCGTCCACGCCGCGACGGCGATCCCGCCGCCCAGCGTCGCGCCGACCACCGTGGTGACCACGAGCACGCGGCGCAGGGTCGGGTTCTTCATGGCTTGACCGCCGTTCCTGTGTAGGTCAGGGGAAAGGTGAGCGACCGGCACGCGTCGGGGGTGCCGGGCAGCATGTGGGTGGTGAGCGCGACGTCGGCGGTCCCGCTGCCGGGGACCGTGATCGGCGCCGCGAGCGCGTCGACCCGCACCGACGACGCCGGGCAGGCCGCGACGGTCCGGCCCCGGCTGTCGACCGGTTTGCCGACCGCCGCCGTCACGGTCTGGACGAGGATGGGGAAGTTTTCCGCGTTGGCCAGCCGGATCCACCGGTTCCCGGTCGCGCCGGGGAACAGCGCGGTCGCCCGGCCGGGGACGTCGGCGATGCCGAACTGCTTGATGCCGTTGCCGCTCGCGGTGTTCGCCACGGGCACCGGGCCCGCTGAAAACCACGTGAGCACGACGACCGCGAGCGCGCCCGCCGGGAGGCCGATCCGCCACCTGGACATCGGGGTCCTTCCGGAGAAGGGCGGGGCGGCGCCTGGAACGCCGCCCCGCCGGGGCGGGATCAGGCGTTCGACGACAGGGTGGCGGTCAGCGGCAGCGTGAAGATCTGGCCCTTGCAGGCGTCGGTGGCGGTGGGCGCCATGGTCGCGGTCAGGGTGAAGGTGGCCTCGCCCTTTCCGGCGATGGTGCCGGGATTCGTGACGGCCGCACTGGTCACGGTTCCGGCGGCGCAGCCGTTGACCAGGTTCGACGAACCGGCGCTGATGCTGTTCACCGCGACGGAGTAGTCGTTCGGGTTGGTGATCTTGACCGTGAATGTGGTGGAAGCGCCGGGGTAGAGCGCGGTGCCGGTGTCGGTGGAGGAGATCACCGAGTCCTGCGACGTCGTCGAGGTGACCGAGCCCGAACCGGCGCCGGTGCTCGTCCAGGCCGCGTAGGCGACACCTGCGACGACCACGACCCCGGCGGCACCGAGGACGACCGCGGACCGCTTGCTGATCTTGCGCATGAGTTTCTCCTGAAGGCTGTTACGTCGGGAAGGCCGGTGCGGAGGGGCTCGGGGCACACCGGAGTGGTCCGTGTGGACCGTCACGAAGAGTGTGCGAATTCCGCGGCGATCTTCACCTCGGGCGACCGGCCCGACTGCGAAGGCCGGAGGTCCCTTGTGTCCGGAGGCGAGCCGTGTTACGCGCGCGGGATCGGGCCGGACCGTCATCGTTTCACTGCGAAAAAAGTTCCGATGCCCGAACCGTGACCTGCGGGTTTCGCCACCCGTTCGGCCGAATGGCGGAGACCGTCCCGTGATCTTGCCCGGCGGTCGCAGCTGATCTCGAGTGCTCCCCGGAGCGGCTCTCGGCGCCGGTCGACGGCCCTCTCCCGGCTATGACTTTCCGTGATATTTGAACGCGTTCAACTCTTGCGGTAGCGTGAGACCCATGAAGGTTGTGATACCGGGCGGCACCGGTCACCTCGGGCGCGTGCTGAGCCGCGCGCTGGCCGGGCAAGGCCACGAAGTCGTCGTGCTGACGCGAGGGGAGGCCCGGCCGGAGCCGGGGGTGCGGCACGTCCGCTGGGACGGGCGCGGTGCGGGGCCGTGGACGGCGGAGGTCGACGGCAGCGACGTCGTGCTCAACCTGGCCGGCCGGTCGGTGAACTGCCGGTACACGCGGGCGAACCTGCGGGAGATGATGAGCTCACGCGTCGACTCGGCGCGGGTCGTCGGCGGCGCGATCGCCCGCGCCGCGCGGCCGCCGCGGGTGTGGCTGCAGATGAGCACGGCGACGATCTACGCGCACCGCCACGACGCGCCGAACGACGAAACCACCGGCGTCCTCGGCGGCGACGAGCCGGACGTGCCCGCCTACTGGGCCTACAGCGTCGACATCGCCAAGGCCTGGGAGCGCGAGCAGCGGCTGGCCGACACGCCGCACACGCGCAAGGTCGCGCTGCGGACATCGATGGTGATGAGCCCGGAACCCGGCGGCGCCTTCGAAGCGCTGCTGCGGCTGGCGCGGCTGGGCCTGGGCGGCCCGGTCGCGGGCGGGCGGCAGTACGTGTCGTGGATCCACGAGGACGACCTGGTCCGCGCGATCGGCTTCCTCGTCGAGCGGGAGGAGCTGAGCGGCCCGGTGAACCTGGCGGCGCCGGAACCGTTGCCGTACCGCGACTTCCAGCGTGCCTTGCGCGCGGCCGCGGGTGTCCCGTTCGGACTGCCGGCCACGAAGTGGATGGCGGAGATCGGGGCGTTCGTGCTCCGCAGCGACACGGAGCTGCTGCTGAAGAGCCGTCGCGTGGTGCCGGGACGGTTGCTCGAAGCCGGGTTCGTCTTCGACCACCCCGAGTGGCCCGCCGCCGCGGCGGACCTGGTGCGGCGGACGCGGCGCGGGTTGCGGCCGGTGAGCTGAGTTCGGCGTTGCTTCGCAGGGGCGCTGCGAGGCTGGGTTCGATCATCCCGGGCGGCTGCGGTAGCGGGCTGCGGCGGTCAGCTGAGTTCGGCGTTGCCTCGCGGCCGCCGCTCCGCCGGGTTCGTCTTCGACCATCCGGAGTGGCTCGCCGCCGCGGCGGACCTCGCGCGGCGGACGCGCCATGGGCTGAAGCCGGTCAGCTGAGCTCGGCGTTGTCCCGCAACCGCCGCAGCATGAGGGCCAGGTGCAGCCGGAAGCGGCCGGCGGGGGAGTCGACGTCGAAGCCGAGGACGGCTTCGGCCCGCGCCAGCCGGGCCGGCATCGTGCTGTGGTGGCGGTGCAGCACCGCCGCCGCCTTGCGGGCCGAGCCGGTCGCGCAGAGCGCGCCGAGTGCCGCGAGGATGTCCTCGCCGTGGGACTCGGCCGCGAGGCGGTCGAGCGCCCTTATGTCCGCGAGCTCGGCGAGGTCCGCCGGGCCGAGCTTGCCGTCGAACGCGGCGAGGCCGCCCAGCCGTTCCCACCACACCACCGGCTCGGCGGCCGAGGTGAACCGCAGCGCGGTCCGGGCCGCCGCCCACGACCGGGCCGCCTCGAGGGCGGGCAGCTCCGGGCCGATCCCGGCGCGGGTGCCGTCGGGCAACAGGCCGGGCACGTCGTCCGTCAGGACCGCCCGCACGCGGCCCAGCTGCGCCGACCGCCCGGCGGGCACGCCGGCGCCGGTGCCGGCCAGCACGCGCAGCCGGGCCGCCGGGGCGATGCCGAGCAGGTGCAGCGCCCGCGCCCGCTCGGCCGTGCCGACGTCCTCCGACAGCACCAGCTCGACCAGCGCGGGATCCCCGAGCTCGGGCCGGGGCACGCCGGAGTGCTCCAGCAGGATCGCGGTGGCGATGGCGAACCGCTCCAGCAGCATGTCGTCGAGCGGGACGGGCTCGCCCGGCCTCGCCACCCACACGAGCACGCCGCCTTCGAGCACGCGCGTGGCCGCTCCCGTGGGCGCCGGGCCGGGAGTCACGACGTCCGCGCCCGGTTCCGCACGCAGCGACAGCCCCTGCCCCGGCGCGTGCACGCCGACCGGGCAGCCGGCGAGCTCGGCCGTGCTGCGCACCAAGGCGTCCAGGCCGGCGCGCGCGGTGATCAGGCGGTCGAAGAACCCGATGACACGCACGGCGTTCTCGGCGTCGGCGTCGAGTCCGGACAGCCTCAGCAGCAGGCCTTTCATGCCGCCACGATAGGCGCGGCCGCCGCCGGATGGCGAGGTCCGGCCCGGCAACGCCCGCCGCGTGGCGGTGGCCGCGGTCACAACCGGCGGCCCATCATCGGAGGATGACCTACGCGATCGATCCCGAGCTGGTGCCCTGGCTGGACATGCTGCCGGCGGTCACCCTGTCCGACCACGAATCCCTGCTGGCCGCGCGCGGTTCGATGGCCCAGCTGGCCGAAGTCCTGCCGGGCTACGAACCGGCGAACCCCGTCGACGTCCGCGACCTGGCCGCGCCGGGCCCGTCCGACGCCCCGGACGTGCCGGTCCGCGTCTACGCGCCGGCGAACCGCACCGGCGCGGTGCCCGGCCTGCTCTACATCCACGGCGGCGGGTTCGTCATGGGTGACCTGGACATGTTCCACACGACGTTGCTGCGCCTGGTCGACGAGCTGGGGATCGTCATCGCGTCGGTGGACTACCGGCTGGCCCCCGAGCACCCGTTCCCGGCGCCGGTCGAGGACTGCTACGCCGCGCTGACCTGGGTCGCGGCCAAGGCGGACGAGCTGGGCATCGACCCGGCCCGCCTCGGCGTCGCGGGCGAAAGCGCCGGCGGCGGCCTCTCGGCGGCGGTGGCCCTGCTGGCCCGCGACCGCGGCGGCCCGGCGCTGTGCTTCCAGTACCTCGGCATCCCGGAGCTGGACGACCGGCTGGACACCCCGTCCATGCGGGACTACACCGACACGCCGATCTGGAACCGGCCGAACGCGGTGTACAGCTGGACCGCCTACCTCGGCGCGGAACCGGGCGGCGGCGACGTCTCGCCCTACGCGGCCCCGGCCCGGGCCGCCGACCTGTCCGGGCTGCCCCCGGCGTTCGTGACGACGTGCCAGTTCGATCCGCTGCGGGACGAAGGCATCGAGTACGCGCGGCGGCTGGCGCACGCGGGCGTGCAGGCCGAGCTGCGGCACTACCCGGGCACCTTCCACGGGTCCGGGCTGGTCGAGACGGCGGAGATCTCCCGCCGCATGTTCGCCGACGAGGTCGACGCCCTGCGCCGCGGCCTGCGGGTGGGCTGAGGTGAGCCAGGCGCCGGACCCCCAGCCCGGCGCCTGGCACGCTTCAGGCGACGACGTCGGTGACCGTGTCCTTCACGACCTGCCACCGGCCGTGGTCGCGCACCAGCGTGAGGCTGATCGTGAAGTGGCGGTCGATGTCGTGCGACGGCTCGAGGTAGTGCGCGTCGAGGATCGCGTAGCCCATCTTGCAGTCCTCGACGACGGTGTGCGTCACCGTCCACGGCATCGAGAACTCGTAGGGCACCTTGAACTGCTCCAGCACCGGGTTCACGTTCGCGTCGTAGCCGATGATGACCTGGCCCCGGCGGCCCACCGTGACCATGTCGCGGTGGATGATCGCGCGGTAGCGGGCGGCGTCGCGCTTGTTGTAGCTGTCCATGTCCTCCCACACGGCGTGGTCGAACGCCCGCCGGCACTCCTGCTGCCCGCCCGCCGCCTGCTCGCCGGCCGCCGAGGCGACCGGGGTGCCGAGCACCGCCGCCGCCAGCGCGGTGCCCAAGGCCGCGTAACCCCACTTGCGCATCTGGTTTCCCTTCCTCGTGGACCGGTTCGCAGGCTGCCGGGGCGGCGCATCACAGCTGCATCACTTCCGCACCGGCGCCGCGGGGAAGCCCGTTAACCTCGCCCGCGGGGTGAGTCATGGAGTTCCGCGTCCTGGGTCCGGTGCGAGTGCTCGGCCACGGACGGCCGATCGGGCCGTCCGGGCCGCGCCAGGAACGCATCCTGGCGGCGCTGCTGCTCGGCGCCGGTCGCGTCGTGCCGGTGTCCTGGCTGGTCGACGTCGTGTGGGACGGCGAACCCCCGGCCACCGCGGTGCGGCAGGTCCGCAACCTCACCACCGCCCTGCGGCGCGCGCTCGTCGCGGCCGGCGCCGGGACGGACGTCCTCACCGCCGAAGGGCCCGGGTTCACGCTGCGGCCGGGCGAGTTCGACCTCCACGCCTTCGAGGAGCACGCCGCGCGCGGCGAGTACCGGAAGGCCCTGGACTGCTGGCGCGGGCCCGCGCTCGCCGGGGTGGACAGCGCCGCGTTGCGCCCGGACGCCGAGCGCCTGGAGGAGCGGCGGCTGGCCGTGCTGGAGCAGTGCCTGGCCGCCGAGGTCGACGGCGGGGACGGTGACGCCGTCGCGGAGCTGACCGCGCTGGTCGCCGAGCACCCGCTGCGCGAAGGACTCGTCGGGCTGCTCATGCGCGCGCTGCACCGGGCGGGGCGGCAGGCCGACGCGCTCAACGCCTACCAGCGCGCGAAACGGCGGCTCGCCGGCGAGCTCGGCATCGAGCCCGGTGCGCCACTGCGGGCGATCTACGAGGAACTCCTCCACGACGAGCCCACCCCCGGCCGCTGCTTCCTGCCGTACGACGTCCCGGACTTCACCGGGCGCGCGGCCGAGGTGTCCGGCGCGCTCGAGGCGTTGCGTGCCGGGCGGCCGGTCGTGGCCGACGGGATGGCCGGGGTCGGCAAGACGGCGTTCGCGGTCCGCGTCGCGCACCAGGCAGCCGGGGACTTCCCGGACGGGCAGCTGTTCGTCGACCTGCACGGCCACACGCCGGGCCGCGACCCGCTGCCGGCCGAGGCGGCGCTTTCCGCCCTGCTGCTGCAGATCGGCGTGCCGGCGAGCCGCCAGCCGGACGGGCTCGACGAACGCGCCGCGCTGTGGCGGTCGCGGGTGGCCGGGCGCCGCCTGCTCGTCGTGCTGGACAACGCCCGCTCGGCGGACCAGGTGGTGCCCCTGCTGCCCGGCGACCGGGGTGCGGGGGTGCTGGTGACCGGCCGGCGCCGGCTCGCCGCGGTGGACGGCGCGCTCGAACTCGGCCTGGACGTGCTGCCGCCCTCCGAAGCCGAGGCCCTGTTCACGGCCGCGGCCGGGGGACGGCCCGGCGCGGGCGTCGCGCGGTTGTGCGGGTACCTGCCGCTCGCGCTGCGGATCGCCGCCGCCCGGCTGCAGTCACGTCCATTGTGGACGGTCGACGACCTGGTGGCGCGGCTGGGCTCCGAGCGGCGGCGGCTGGCGGAGCTGCGCGCGGGCGGCCGCGACGTCGCGGCGGCGTTCGCGCTGTCCTACCGCGATCTGACGGCTTCCCAGCGGCGCATGTTCCGGGTGCTGGGCTGCCATCCGGGCGGTGACTTCGCCGCGGCCGCGGCGGCGGCCCTGTACGGCACGGACCTCACCGAGGCCGAGCGGCTGCTGGAGGACCTGCTCGACGCGCACCTGCTCCGGCAGCCCGCGCCGGAACGCTACGGCTTCCACGACCTGATCGCCGAGCACGCGCGGGAGGTGGCCGACCCGGACGAAGCCGCGGCGGCGCTGGACCGGCTCCTGGACCACTACCGCGACGGCGAGTTCTCCTTCGCCGCCGAGCGCGCCAACCTGGTCGCCGTCACCGCGCTCGGCGGGTACGACGAGCACGTCCGGCGCATCGCCGACCGTGCGGTGGCCGCGCTGCGCGAGCGGGGGCACCGCGACGAGCTCACGGCACTGGCCCGCGCGGGAGCCCGGGCCGCGGACCGGCTGGGTGACCCGCAGGCCCGCCAGCAGAGCCTGGCGAACCTCACGATCGCGCACTGGGAGAGCGGGCGGCTCGCCGAGGCCGTCGAGACCAACGCGAAGCGCCTGCGCCTGGTCCGCGAGTGCGGCGACCGCGCGGCCGAAGCGGCGTCGCTCGCCCGGATGGGCGCGCTCCACGGAATGCTCGGCCGCTATCCGGACGCGATCCGGCTCTACCGGCAGGCCCTGGTACTGGCCGGGGAGACCGGCAGCCACGCCGTCGCGTGCCTGGCGTGGGGCAACCTCAGCAACGCCCAGGAGGTGCTCGGGCAGTACGAAGACGCGCTGACGTCGGCGGCGCGGGCCCGGGCGATCCGCGAGGAACTCGGCGACGGCGACGGCGCGATCCTGATGACCGCGCAGCTCGGCCTGGTGCTCGCCCGGCTCGGCCGGCTCGGGGAAGCCCGGGAGGTGGCGGAGAAGGCGGTGTGCGCGGCGGTCGAGGCGGGCTACGCGTTCGGGGAGGCGTGGAGCCGCATCGACGCGGCGGAGGTGCTGCTGGCGGACGGCTGCCCGGCGGAGGCGCACGCGCACGCCGAGCGCGCGTGCGCCATCCTCGGGCAGCTCAACCACCCGCTGCTGCTGACGATGGCGGCCAACAGCCTCGGCGCGGCCGCTCTCGCCCTCGGCGACCCGGCGTCGGCGGCGTCCGCCTACCGCCTCGCTCTCACGACAGCACGCCGGATCGGCTATCGCGCCCAGGAGGCCCGCGCCCTGCTCGGCCTCGGCGCCGCACTGGACCGGCACCCGGAGGCGGAGCATCACCGGCGCGCGGGCCGCGCCCTGCACGACGAGATCGGCTTGCCGGGCCTCAGCCGCGTCCCAAGTCCGTGAAGGCCTCCTTACCGGCTTTTATGGCCGGTAAGGAGGCCTTCACGGCATTTCAGCCGGCCGGGGTGACGTCGATCAGGACCTTGCCGGTGATGCCTTCCTCCGAGGCGGCGTGTGCTTTCGCCGTGTCCTCCAGGGTGAACCGGTGGATCGGCACGCCGTGGTCCTCGCCCAGCCGCAGCGCGCCGTCGGCCAGGGCGTCGTTGACGTCCTCCGCGCCGGCGCGGAGCTTGTCCTCGCCCACGGTGTAGAGCACCAGGAACTGGTAACGCGTGTTCAGCATCAGATTCGGCCCGAAGTCCAGGCTGACGGTGCCGGTGCCGCGGTCGTTGCCGTAGACGGCGACCGTGCCGCGGGGGCGCAGCACCTCGGTGTGCAGTTTCGCGTTGACCCCCATGGCGACTTCGACGACCAGGTCCACACCGCCGGGCGCGGCCTCGCGGATCCGGGCGGCGAGGTCCGGGTCGGGGTAGCGGACGACGTGGTGGGCGCCGGCCGCGCGGGCGAGGGCGGCCTTCTCGTCGGAGCTGACCGTGGCGATCACCGTCGCCCCGGCCCAGCGGCCGAGCTGGATCGCGGCGTTGCCGACCGCGCCCGCGCCGCCGCTGACCAGCACCGTCCGGCCGTCGAGCGCGCCCGGGGCCAGCCGGGCCGGTCCGTCCTCGGCCACGGTGAGGGCCCGGTGCGCGGTCAGCGCCGGGATGCCGAAGCCGGCGCCCTCGTCGAAGCCGGCGCCGTCGGGCAGCCGGACCAGCTTCGCGGCCGGCAGCACGGTGTACTCCTGCGCGGTGCCGGACGACGGCCCGTACGCGCCCGCGAGCAGCAGCCACACGCGGTCGCCGGGCGCGAAGCCGGTGACGTCCGGGCCGACCGCGTCGACCACCCCGGCGCCGTCCTGGTTGGGCACCGTCTCGGGGATCTCGGCCCCGGGCTCGGCACGCATGCCGCTGCGCGCCTTCCAATCGGTGGGATTGACGGCGGACACCACGATCCGGACGCGGACCTCGCCGGGGCCGGGGTTCGCGACGTCCCGCTCCGTCAGTGACAGCACCTCGGGGCCGCCGTGGCGGCGGAAGATCACTGCTTTCATGCCGGGGTGCAATCCCGGCGTGCCGGGGTTTATTCCCGGCGCACGGGGAAATGGCCGGTCCCGAATCTTTTTTGATCTTCCGGAAACGGGTGGAAACGGTGCACGAGCGGGTGATCCCCCGGGTGGGCGAATTTCGGTGCTGCCCGAGCGAAATCGGCCGGCTTCGCCGAAACTGGGCGCGTGGGAGAGGAAAAGCGCACCCCGGCGGACGAGGGGCCGGAGCGCGACGAGGGTGAGCCGACGCCGATCTTCGACGCCGTGTTCAGCGCGACGCGGGCGAATACCCAGAATACGGCGCGCGAGCCGGGAAAAACCGGGCGGTGAGCGGACCGGACGTGCGTGGCTCGGCCAGGGCGTTCCTGCCCGAGGCCATCGGCCGCGGCATCGCGGCGTGGCGCCCCGCTGACGTGTGGCACTTTGCTCGACGTCCGCGACGAACATGTAGCATCCCGGGTGCTCGTGCACCCGGGCCCGAGGAGTGAACCGTGGCAGGCGTCGTCAACAGCATGATCGCCGCCGAGTACGCGGCGGGAGCGTCGATCTCGGAGCTCGCCGAACGCTGGGGCATCGACCCGCGCCAGGTGGTCGAGCGCATCTCCGCCGCCGCCCGCTAGCCCGTCTTCAGATCGCGCGTTCCCCCTTGCCCAGGACGACGATCCCGCCCTCGCTGACGTGGTAGTGGCCGCGGTCGCGGGCCAGGTCGACCCCGATGTGCGCCCCCGCCGGGACCACGACGTTCTTGTCCAGGATCGCCCGCCGCACCACCGCGCCGCGGCCGACGCGGGCGCCGTCGAGCAGCACCGAGCCCTGGACCACCGCCCCCTGCTCGACGATGACGTCGGGGGAGAGCACCGAGTCGACGACCTGCGCGCCGGAGATGATGCAGCCGTTGCTGACGATCGACTGGTTGGCCGAGCCGCCCTCGACGAACTTCGCCGCCGCGCGCTGACCGGGGTGGGCCAGGATCGGCCACTTCCGGTTGTAGAGGTTGAAGATCGGGTGCGTCGAGATCAGGTCGGTGTGCGCCTCGTAGTAGCTGTCGATCGTCCCGACGTCGCGCCAGTAGCCGTGGTCGCGCTCGGTCTCGCCGGGCACGACGTTCGTGTTGAAGTCGTAGACCGCGGCCTCGCCCGACTTCACCAGCGCCGGGATGATGTCGCGGCCCATGTCGTGGTGCGAAGCGGCGTTTTCGGCGTCGGCGTACAGGGCCTCCAGCATCACCTTGGTGGTGAAGATGTAGTTGCCCATCGACACGTACGCCTCGTCGGGGGAGTCCGGCAGGCCCGGCGGGTCGGCCGGCTTCTCCATGAACGCGTCGATCATCAGCCCGTCGGTGGTCCGGATGACCCCGAACGAGCTCGCCTCCTCCCGCGGGACGCGGATGCCGGCGACGGTGACGCCCGCGCCCGACGCGATGTGCGCGTCGAGCATCTGCCGCGGGTCCATCCGGTAGATGTTGTCGGCGCCGAACACCGCGATGTACTCGGGGTTCTCGTCGTGGACGAGGTTGAGGCTCTGGTGGATGGCGTCCGCGCTGCCCTGGTACCAGCGCGGGCCCAGCCGCTGCTGCGCCGGCACCGGCGTGACGTACTCGCCGGTCAGCGACGACAGCCGCCACGTGGTGGAAATGTGCCGGTCGAGCGAGTGCGACTTGTACTGCGTCAGCACGCACAGCCGGCGGATCCCGCCGTGCACGAGGTTCGAGAGCACGAAGTCGATCAGCCGGTGCGTGCCCCCGAAGGGCACCGCCGGTTTCGCGCGGTCGGCGGTCAGCGGCATCAGCCGCTTGCCTTCCCCGCCCGCGAGCACGATGCCCAGGACATGGCATTCGCCGTTCACGACGACCTCCCGCACGCCTCGTAGAGGGCGACCGTCCGCTCGGCGATCGCCTTCCAGCCGAACTCGCCGACCGCGCGCTCGCGGCCGGCGTTGCCCATCGCGGCGGCCCGGTCCCCGGCGCCGACCACTTCGTTCAGCGCGGCGGCCAGGCCCGCCTCGAACCCCTGCGGGTCCTGTTCGTCGTAGTGCACCAGCAGCCCGGTGCGCCCGTCGTCGACGACCTCGGGGATGCCGCCGACGTCGCTGGCCACCACGGGCGTGCCGCACGCCATCGCCTCGAGGTTCACGATGCCGAGCGGCTCGTAGACCGACGGACAGGCGAACACCGCGGCGTGGGTGAGCAGCTGCACGACCTCGTCGCGCGGCAGCATCTCGGGGATCCAGCGGACGCCGGTGCGGGTCTTCTCCAGCTCGGCGACCAGCCCGCGGAACTCGGCGTCCAGCTCGGGGGTGTCGGCGCCGCCCGCGCACAGCACGAGCTGGACACCGGGGTCCAGCGCGGCGCCGGCCCGGACGAGGTGCGGGACGCCCTTCTGCCGGGTGATCCGGCCGACGAACAGCACGTACGGCCGGTCCGGGTCGATCCCGTGCTTGGCCAGCGCGCCGGTGTTCGGGTCGGGGCGGTAGAGGGTGGTGTCGATGCCGTTGTGGATCACGTGCACGCGCTCGGGCGGCACCGCCGGATAGGCGGCGAGGACGTCCCGGCGAATGCCGCCGCTGACGGCGACGATCGCGTCCGCGGCCTCGTACGCCTCGCGCTCGATCCACGACGAGACGCGGTAGCCGCCGCCGAGCTGCTCGGCCTTCCACGGCCGCAGCGGCTCGAGCGAGTGGGCGGTGACGACGTGCGGGATGCCGTGCGTCATCTTCGCCAGGTGCCCGGCCAGGTTCGCGTACCAGGTGTGGCTGTGCGCGAGGTCGTGGCCTTCGAGGGCGTTCGCCATCGACACGGCGATGTCCATGGTCGTGAACGCGGGCTGGCGGTAGCCGTGCGGATCGGTGTGCCCGGTGGCGTCCGCGCGGTCGGCGCCCCAGCAGTGCACGTCGAGGTCGACCAGCGGCCGCAACTCCCGGGCGAGGAACTCCACGTGGACCCCGGCGCCGCCGTAGACCTCCGGCGGGTATTCGCGGGTGAGCAAGCCGACCTTCATGATGCGAACCCTAGGGCCTCGACGGGCCGTGGTGCAGTCTGGCGTCCAGGGGAATCTCGCGAGTTTTCCGTCACGGCCGCCGCCGGGACCCGGACGCGCCGGTCAGGGCGCGAAGTCCGTCGGGGTGCACCCGGTGAGCGCGCGGAAGCCGCGATCGAGGTGGGACTGGCCGGCGTAGCCGCACCGGTGGGCGATCTCCGGCCGGACGATGGCGGTGATCGTGAACGTCCGGGTGGGCGGCCGGGACGCTGAGCGCGCCGGTGGTGAGCACGGCGGCGAGGACGGCGAACAGCCGTCTCACCCCGCGCAGTGGTCGACTCACCGGGGCGGGGGCTGCGTGTCTCCGCCGATCGGCCGGCATGGGTATCGCTAAACTGCGGCGATTCGCGGTCCTCGAGGCGAAAGGGCACGGTGGAACCCGAGAACGACGCGCCGCCCGCCGCGGGAGCGTGGGCGCCCGGCAAGGTCGCCGAGCTGCTCGGCGTGTCGCCGGTGACCCTGCGCAGCTGGAGCGCGCGGTACGGGATCGGCCCGCCCGCCGCCGGACGGCACCGCCGGTACTCCGACGCCGACGTCGACCGCCTCCGGCACATGCAGCGGCTGATCGCGCGGGGGATGCCCGTGCGGGAAGCGGCGGCCGCGGCGTTCGGCGGCCGGCCGTCCGCCGAGCCCGCGGTGCCGGCGGCCGACCGGGTGCGGGAGCTGGCCGACGCCGCGGAGGACCTCCGGTACACCTCGCTCGCCGGGCTGCTCGACGAGACCCTCGGCAGCCTGGGCCCGGCCGCCGCCTGGACCGACGTCCTGGCGCCGGTGCTGCGCGGCCTGGGCGACCGCTGGCAGCGCGGCGACCCGTGTTTCGCCCCGGAGTGGGCGCTGACGGCGGAGATGTCGCTGGCGTTCGAGCGGTTCAGCCGCCGGTTCCCGGCCGCCGTGCCGGCCCGCCCGGTGCTGCTGGCCTGCTGCCCCGCCGAACGGCACTCCCTGCCGATGGAGGCACTGCGGGCGACCCTGGCCGAGGCCGGGGTCCCGGTCGCCTACGCCGGCCGGCAGGTCCCGGCCGAGACGCTGGCGGAGCTGGCGGCCCGGCTCGACCCGGTGCTGGTGCTGCTGTGGTCCATGACGCCCTCGACGGCCGACGACCTGCTGGCCGACCGGGTGCGCGGCCTCGGCCGCGCGGTGGGCACGGCCGGCCCGGGCTGGGACCACCTCGGCGACCGCGGCTTCCCGCGCGTGAACGACCTCGAATCGGCGGTGCAGCTCGCGGCCGGGCACGCCGGGAACTGACGGACTCCGGTCGTCCGTGCGGAACCGGGCATCACCCGTGTCCGGAAGGGACACAAGCGTGCTTGGCGGGGCATCACGGCGATGCCCCGCCAGTCACGCGTGATGCCCGCTCAATCACGCGTGATGCCTCTTCGGACACGGGTGATGCCCCGCGAAAACCCGTTGGCGGGCGTTTCGGGCGCCGCTACGCTGCCCCGGAACCACCACACCGCGTCGAACGAAGGGAGACGGCCGTGCGTCACCGCGTCGCTGTCGCTCCCCGGTCGCGGTCCGAGGTGATCCTGGTGTCCCCGGACGCCCGGTGCCGGCCGCGCGGCCCGCACCGGAACCCGTGACCCCCCTGCTCCCTCCACTGTGGACGCACGGCGTCGCGGGGAATCGCGCCGTCCCGATCACCTCCTGATCCACGGAGGACCGCATCATGCGTTCCCTGTCCACCGTCCGCAACCTCGGCATCCTCGCCCACGTCGACGCGGGCAAGACCACCGTCACCGAACGGATCCTCCACCGCGCCGGAGCCACCCACAAGCAGGGCGAGGTCCACGACGGCACCACCGTCACCGACTTCGACCCGCAGGAACGCGACCGCGGCATCACCATCTACGCCGCCGCCGTCAGCTGCACGTGGGACGGCCACCGGCTCACCCTGATCGACACGCCCGGCCACGTCGACTTCACCGGCGAGGTCGAGCGGTCGCTGCGGGTGCTCGACGGCGCCGTCGCCGTGTTCGACGCCGTGGCCGGGGTCGAGCCGCAGAGCGAAACCGTGTGGCGGCAAGCTGACCGGTACGGCGTCCCGCGGATCGCCTTCGTCAACAAGCTCGATCGCGCGGGCGCCGACCTCGACGCCGCCGTCGCCTCGATCCGGGCGCGGCTGCACCCGGCACCGCTGGTCGTGCAGCTGCCGATCGGGCGCGAGGACGGCTTCGCCGGCGTCGTCGACCTGCTGCGCCCGCAGGACGTGCCGGACGACCTCGTCGCCGAGGCCCGCCGCCGTCGCCGGGCGCTGGAGGAGGCCGTCGCCGAGCTGCACCCGGTGGCCCTCGACGAGTTCTGCGCCACCGGCACGATCTCGGCGGAGACCCTGGAGAAGGCCCTGCGGGAGCTGACCCTCAGCGGCGACGGGCTCGTCGTGCTGTGCGGGGCGGCCTACCGCGACCGCGGGATCGAGCCGCTGCTCGACGCCGTCGTCGCGTACCTGCCGTCGCCGGCGGACGTCCGGCCGGTGCGGCCCGACCGGCCCGCGGACCCGGCCGCGCCGCTCGCCGCGCTGGTGTTCAAGGTCGTCTCGACCGCCACGGGACGGCTGACGTCCCTGCGGGTGTACTCGGGCACGCTGCGGAAGGGGGATCAGGTGCGGGACGCGGGCACCGGCCGCACCGAACGGATCGCCCGGGTCCTGCGCGTGCAGGCCGACCGGCATTCCGAAGTCGACAGTGCGGTGGCCGGCGACATCGTCGCGGTGGCCGGGCCGAAGGCGGCGCGCGTCGGCGCCACCCTTTGCGCGCCCGCCGATCCGGTGCTGCTGGAGCCGCCGGTGACGGCGGACCCGGTGGTCTCGGTCGCCGTCGAAGCCCGGCGGGCGGGCGACGGCGAGCGGTTGACGTCGGCGCTGGCCCGGCTGGCCGAGGAGGACCCGTCGCTGGTCGTGCGGACCGACCCGGAGACCGGGCAGACGGTGCTGTCCGGGCTGGGCGAGCTGCACCTGGAGGTGGCGGTGAAGAAGCTGCAGCTGGACGTCGCGGTCGGCCGTCCTTCGGTGGCGCACCGCGAGACGGTCGTCAGCGGCGTGACGGGGTTCGTGTACCGCCACGTCAAGCAGGACGGCGGGGCGGGCCAGTTCGCCCACGTGGTCCTGGACGTCGCGCCGGCCGACGACGGGTTCGAGTTCACCTCGGCGGTCGTCGGCGGCCGGGTGCCGCGCGAATACGTCCGCGCGGTCGAGGCGGGCTGCCGCGACGCCCTGGCCGAGGGACCGCTGGGCGGGCACCCGGTGACGGGCCTGCGGGTGACGTTGACCGACGGGGCGACGCACCCGAAGGACTCGTCGGACCTGGCGTTCCGGACGGCGGGACGGCTCGGCCTGCGGGAAGCGCTGCGCGCGTCGGTCCTGCGGCTGCTCGAGCCGGTGGCCGAAGTCGTGGTGACCGTGCCGGCCGACGCGGTCGGCGGCGTGCTCGGCGACCTCGCCGCCCGGCGGGGCCGCGTGGCCGGCTCGGCCGTCCGGGCGGGCACGGCGGTGGTGACGGCGACGGTCCCCCTAGCCGAGCTGTTCGGCTACGCGAACCGCCTGCGCAGCCGCACGCAGGGCCGCGGCACGTTCACGGCCCGCCCGTCGGGCTACGCGCCGGCACCGTGAGGTGAGGTGGCGAGCCGGGAGAAGTCCTGGCTCGCCACCCCGCCCGGTGTCCTTAACGACTCGTTCAGGACGTCCGGTGTCCTGAACGAGTCGTTCAGGACATGCGGTGCCGCGCTCAGCCGCGGGGGAGGGACTCGAGTCCGGCGAGCAGGCGGTCCACGTCTTCCTCCGTGGTGTACGGCGCGATCCCCGCGCGCACCGCGCCCGTGTCGCCCAGGCCCAGGTGCCGCGAACACTCGATCGCGTAGAAGCTCCCCGCGGGGGCGTTGACCCCGACCGAGCCGAGATGTTCGTACACCGCCTGCGAAGAAACTCCGTCGACCGAGAACAACACCGTCGGGGTCCGATGACGCTCCGGCGCGCCGTACCGCGTCACGCCCGGAAGAGTGGCCAGACCGGCGTCGAGGCGGGCCAGCAGCGCGTTCTCGTGCGCCTCCAACGCCGCCATCGACCCCACCAGCCGCGAGCGCCGCGAGCCCGTACCCGGCACCAGCCCGGCGAGGAAGTCGATCGCCGCCGTCGTCCCCGCCAGCAGCTCATAGGGCAACGTGCCCAGCTCGAACCGCTCCGGGACCGCGTCGGTCGAGGGCAGCAGCTTGTCCGGGTGCAGCGTCTCGAGCAACGCCGGCGCCGCCGCGAGCACCCCGTGATGCGGCCCGAGGAACTTGTACGGCGAGCACGCGTAGAAGTCCGCCCCGAGGTCCCCTAGGGAGACCGCCGCGTGTGGGGTCAGGTGCACGCCGTCCACGTACAGCAACGCGCCCGCTTCGTGCACTTCTGCCGCGATCGCCGGGATGTCCGGGCGGGTGCCCAGCAGGTTGGACGCCGCCGTCACCGCGACCAGCCGCGTCCGGTCCGACAGCAGCGGGCCGATCGGCGCGAGTTCGCCGGTCGCGGGGTCGAAGTCGGCCCAGCGCACGGTCGCGCCGGTCTGGACCCACGGCCGGATGTTCGCGTCGTGGTCGAGGCGGGTGACCACGACTTCGTCGTCCGGCCCCCAGCTCCGGGCCAGCGTGCGGGAGAAGTCGTACGTCAGCTGGGTCATGCTGCGGCCGAAGACCACACCGGCCGGGTCGGCGGCGAGCAGGTCCGCGACCGCCTGCCGGGCCTCGGCGACCACCGCGGTGGCCCGGCGCTCGGCCGCCGTGACGACGCCGCGGTTGGCGATCGCCGCGCACAGCGTCGCGGCCACCGCCTCGCCGACGACGTCGGGGACCTGCGAGCCGCCGGGTCCGTCGAAGTGGGCGGCGCCGCCGTCCAGCGCGGGGAAGTGCTCGCGGATCTTCCGCACGTCGTAGGTCACGGCGCCAGCATGCCTCAAGATCTCCGCAGCGGGGCGGCCGCCGTGGCCGGCACCACCGGCGGTGCGGGCACGGGCCGCCGCACCGGGGCCGGTGGCCGCAGGTGCCGGCGCAGCCGCTGCGTCGGCTTTTCGACGTAGTTCCACGACAGCTGCCCGACGAGGTAGGCGGCCGGCACGGCCAGCAGGATCAGCAGCCACACCTGCCGCACCCCGGCGAGGATGAGCAGCTGCTGGATCGGGAAACCCCAGATGTAGGTGCCGTAGCTGCCGTAGACGTACGGCCCGGCGGCTTCCAGCCTCCGCGGCCAGTGCGTCGCGAGCGTGATCGCGCCGTAGGCCGCGCTCAGCGCGAGCGCGTACCGGCTCGCCGGCGTCTGGCTCAACCCCAGGTAAGCGGCGAAGAGCACGAGCGCCACCCAAGGCTTGAGCGGGATCCGGTCGCGGTAGGCGTGCAGCACCATCCCGATGACGAACGGGACCAGGAACGACACCGTCGACCCGATCGGCACGACCAGCAGCGAGCCGCCCGCGCCGTGGTACTCGAACGTCGCCCGCAGCACGCTGTCGGTGTAGACCATGCCGCCGAGGACGAGGAACAGGACCAGGCGGGGCACGCCGATCAGCACGATCACGCCGACGACGAGGACCAGCCCGTAGCCGAGCATCTCCATCGGCAGCGTCCAGATCGCGCCGTTCACCGAGAACGGGTACGGGTTGCCGCTGAACACGCCGGGCAGGTCGTGCTGCATGTAGAACAGCACGGTCGTGCCGACCAGGTAGCGCCACGTCTGGATGTGCGTCCAGTAGTCGTGCGCCGGCCACGTCGTGACCAGCGGACCGATGACGAACACCGTCACCAGCAGCACCACGACCAGCGGCGGCATGATCCGCAGCAGCCGCCGCGCGGCGAACCGCCACCACGACGGGTCGCGCGCCCAGCTGTCCTGGATCTGGTAGCCGCTCATGGCGAAGAAGCCCATCAGCGCGATGTAGCCGGGCGACATGTGCCAGGACGCGGGGAAGATCGTCAGCCGCTGCGGGTGCAGCAGGGGCATGCTGTGGTCGACGATGACCGTGATCGCGCCGATCATCCTCAGCCACGCGAAACCGATGTTGGGATTGGCGTGAATTTTTGGCGAGGTCGGCACGGAGCGAGATGCTAACCCATCCGGTCCTGCCGCTTGCGCCGAACGGTGGAGAAAGTCAGCGTCCGCGGTTGCGCGGGTGTTCGCGCGCCCGGCGTTCGTTGCCGTGCTTGTAGTTGCCGGTGACGCGGGCCATCAGCAGCTGCTGGTCGTCACCCCGCGCCACGGCGGCCAGGAACCGGGCCGCGGCGTTGCCGCGCAGCGTCCCGGCCGGACGGCCGTGGTGGGTGATCGTCACCGTGCCGCGTTCGTCGGTTTCGTAGGCGAAGCCGCCCGGAGTCCCCATGCGCCCAGGGTGACACGGGCGGCAACCGGTTTTCCCGGGGTCGAACCCGGGGGATACCCGGATGGTGCCGGAGCCGGGATCCGACAGAATGCCCATGGTGACCGGAGGGGGACGAGGGGTGCGGCGCTGGCTGGGGAACAAGTACGTGCTGGTGGGCGCCCACGCGCTCGTGCTGGTGGTGCTGCTCGTGTCGTACAACGACGGCCGCGTGCGGTTCCCGGCCTATCGCGTCGACCTCGACGTCTACCGGCTCGGCTCGGCGGCGCTGCTGCACGGCCAGGCGCTCTACGGCACGCTGCCGCCCACCGGTGACGGCCAGTCCCTGCTCTTCACCTACCCGCCGTTCGCGGCGATCTTGCTGGCCCCGCTGGCGGTGCTGCCGTACTGGGCCGCCTGCCTGACGCTCACCCTGCTCACGCTCGGGGTGCTGGCCCTGGTCCTGGCGACGGCGCTGCGCGCGCTCGGCAAGCGGTACGACTGGCGGCGGGTGGCCGTGCTGCTGCTGGCGGCCGAGGTGCTGGAGCCGGTGCTGCGCACGGTGTATGCGGGCCAGATCGACCTGCTGCTGCTGGCGCTCGTCGTGCTGGACGTCCTCGTGGACACCCCGCGGTGGCCGCGTGGCCTGCTGATCGGCCTCGCCGCCGCGGTGAAGCTGACCCCGGCGGTGTTCGTGCTGTACTTCCTGCTCCGCCGCGACGGCCGGGCCGCGCTGACCGCCGCCGTCACGTTCCTGGCGGCGACGGCGGTGGGATTCCTGCTCGCGGGCGCCGACTCGGTCCGGTACTGGACCGGCGCCCTGTGGGACACCGGCCGCGTCGGCGAGCCGACGTATGCCGGTGACCAGTCGCTGCTGGGGCTGCTGGCCAGGATCGGGGTGCCCGCGGACGCGCGGACCGCTTGGTGGCTGCCGCTGGTGGCCGTGGTGCTTCTGCTGACGGCGCTGGGCATGCGGCGCGCGCTGGCCGCGGGGGAGACGACCGTCGCGCTCGGGCTGAACGCCGTCGGCGGGCTGCTGGTGTCGCCGATTTCCTGGACGCACCACTGGGTCTGGGCCGTGGTCGTCCTCCTCGGCTGGGCAGAGCTCGCGCGCCGCACGCGACGGCGTGGCTTCGCCGTCCTGGCCGGCGTCGGCGCGGTGCTGTTCGCCGCCGGGCCGCAGTGGTGGTGGCCGCGCGGCGGCGAGGTCGAGAACCGGTGGAACTTCGTCCAGCAGCTCACCGGGAACGGTTACGTCCTGTTCGGCCTCGCGGTGCTGGGCACGGCCGTGGCGGTCCGCTTCCCACGGCCGGACGACGTCCTCAGCGGCGCCGTCCCGGCCGGCGCCGGAGCCAGCCCGCCCCGAGGATGACCATCGCCGTGCCGAAGCCGAGGGCCAGGCACACCCCGGCGGTGTTCATCGGCAGGACGTCGTCGAACGCCTTCGGCAGCGGCAGCAGTCCCAGGATCCCCAGCACGATGTAGCAGCAACCGGCCACGAGGAGGAACCGGCTCGACAGGCCGGACGACCGGGTGCAGAACACCGCGGCGGCGCCGGTGAGCAGGTGCGCGAGCGTCCACGCCGTCGACACCGCGAAGACGCCGAACAGGGCGCGCGCGGGGCCGTCGCCGACGGTGACGCCCGGAATCAGCTCGAACGCGCCCAGCACGAGGAACAGCAGGCCGATGAGCATTCCCATGCCCTGCACGGGAGCCGGGCCCGGCTTGGGCACCCGTGCCGTGGGTTCGGTGCGCGCCATGGTTTCCGGGTTCCCCGCACACGGCCGTTTAATGCACTTCCGCCCGGTTGCGCCGGACCGGTCCGGGTAACCGGCCCCGATCGGACCACCGAGGAGGAGCCGACGATGACCGAGTACCGCCACACCGCGACCGCCGACGTCCCCGCCGACGAGCTGTTCGCCTTCTTGAGCCACCCCGAAAACCTGCCGCGCTACTTCCCGGAGATGAAGGTCGCGGAACCGAAGGGCGGGGAGAGCGTCCACGTCGAGGCCGAGGTGCACGGCGAGCGCGTCGCCGGGGAGGCGTGGTTGCGCACGGACCCGGCGGACCGCTCGCTGTCCTGGGGCGCGGAAGGCCCCGACGACTACCACGGCGAACTGCGCATCCGCGAAAACGGCCCGGCGTCCTCGGAGATCACCGTGACGCTGCACAGCGTCCGCGAGGCCGACGGCGACGAGGTCCAGCAGGGCCTCGAGCGCACGGTCGCCGCGATGACCCACGCCGCGGCCGCCGATTCTGTATAACGACCTATACGTCTCGGCGTTGAGCTGTTCAGCCGAAGATCGTCAAAAGCAGACCCGCACCGACGATGAGGACGCACGCCGCGATCGTCGTCCGGCGGTAGTGCAGGATCAGTGCCGCGAACTCGCGCAGCAGCGCGCTCGGCAGGAAGTACCGCGCCGTCGGGGAGCCCGTGGCGTGGAAGGGCAGGCCGAGGCGGCGGCACTCCACCGCCGTCCGGAACACGTGGTAGTTGCTGGTCACCGCCACGACCTGCCGCGCGTCGCCCGGGAGGAGCGCGGCCGAGAACCGGAGGTTCTCCTCCGTCGTCCGGGCCCGGTCTTCCCGCCGGATCAGGTCCTCCGGTACGCCGTGCTCCCGCAGGTAGTGGTGCATCGCTTCGGCCTCGGTGACCGTCTCGCCGGGACCGCGTCCACCGGAAACGACCAGCAGCGGCGGGGTGGTCTCTCGTCGGTGGAGCCGGATCGCGCGGTCGAGCCGGCCGGCGAGCAACGGCGGCACGCGGTCGCCGTCCAGGCCGCAGCCGAGCACGATGATCGCGTCGAACCCGCCGCGGCGGCCGATCCGGCTGTACACCACGGAATACACCAGCAGCGAGACGAACAGGAACCCGAAGTAACAGGCGAGGACCGCCGCGATGGCCACCAGCGCCGAGCCCCACCGGCCGAGCGGGACGAAGAACAACGCCTCCAGCACGATCAGCCCCAGGCCGAGGCCGAGCGACAGCAGGTTCCCGGCGCGGTGACCCTCCCGCCGCCACATCCGCACTCCGTTGAAGAGCAACGCGATCGGCAGCACCAGCGCGACGGCCACCGCCACGACCGCGAGCAGCCCGGACAGCACCGGCGTCAGCCAGTCCAGGTGCAGCGCCGTCCGCAGCAGCCACAACGCGGTGAGCAGGAGCGCGACGCCGAGCCACACGGCGTTGCCGAGCCGCCGGGGCTCGTTCGCCAGCCGCACGGCGAACACGAGGAGAGCCACCGCGGCCGCGACCGGCAGCACACCCCCGGCGACGCTCACCCGGCCTCCCCCCGAACTCCGTCAGGAACCCAACTTAGCCAGGACGCACACCACCGGCGGGTCGAGGTCGAGGGTTTCCGCGCGGAAGTCCCCGAACCCGGCCTCGGTGAGCAGGCCGGTCAGCTCGTCGGCGGCGGCCACCGCGGTGACGCCGGGCATGCGGGGCTGGGACACCAAGGCGATACGCCCGCCGGGGCGCAGCAGCCGGCCGAGTTCGCGCAGCCGGGCGGCGGGCTCGGGCCACATGCCGACCGTGTTGACGGCGAGCGCGGCGTCGAACGCTTCCTCGTCGAGGGCCAGGCCTTCGACGGGGGAGCAGACCAGGCGGACCCGCCCGGCCCGGACGGCGGCCCGGTTGCGGCGGCGCGCCTGGCGGAGCACGACTGGCGAATGGTCGACGCCGACCACCGAGCCCCGGGTCGCCCGCGCGGCGAGGGCGGCGACGGCGACGCCCGGACCGCAGCCGAGTTCGAGGACGCGGTCGGCCGGCTGGACGTCGAGCAGTTCCACGGCCCACCGGTTCCGGGCGAGGTTCGACTCGCGGTGACCCATGATCCAGCCGGCGAGGTGCCCCGCGGCGCCGGTCGGCCGGTGGAACTGGGCAAGGCCCCCGTGCCGGGCCCACCACGGCAGGAGCCGGCCCAGCACCTTCTCTTCGATCTCCATGGGGTGAGCGAACCACTTCGAGTAGCCTCGAAGTCAATGTCCGAGCCCACGCAGACGTCGTTGTCGATCGGCGAGCTCGCCGAGCGCACCGGCGTGCCGGCGACCACGTTGCGGTACTACGACGAACTCGGCCTGGTGCGGCCGTCGGCCCGTGCGGCGGGACGCCGGCGTTATGCCGAGTCGGCGGTGCGGGACGTCGGGATGATCGTCTTCCTGCGTGAGATCGGCTTTTCGCTGGCCGAGATCGAGCGGTTCATCGCGGGGCCTTCGCGCCAGGACCTGATCGAGCGCAAGCTGGCCGAGCTGGCCGAGCAGCAGCACCGCATCGAGGTGGCGCGCACCGCGCTGGAGCACGGACGGAAGTGCCCGGCCGGCGAACCCGTGCGCTGCCCGCGGTTCTGGTCGATCATCGAAGCCCGGCAGGGTGGCCTTTCGCTCGAGGAAAGCCACGAGCGGGCGCACTGACATGAGCGACCGGCGACCGGCTTTCGTGCTGCACGAGCACTGGCGCCCCCGGCACCACTTCGACCTCCGGCTGGAGGAGGACGGCGTCCTCCGGTCCTGGGCCGTACCCCGCGGCCTCCCGCCCGATCCCGCGGAAAACCGGCTGGCGGTCGCGGTCCCGGACCACGCGCTCGACCACCTCGCCTACGAAGACGAGACCAAGAAGGTGGCCGACACGGGCTGGTGGGAGGAACACGACCGGACCCCCAAGCGAATCCTGTTCACGCTGCACGGCCGCGCGGGCCCGGTCCGCTACGCCCTGATCCGCACGGCCCGAGACTGGCTCCTCCACCGAACCCGCGACCAGCCGTGACCCTCTGGATCACGCCCGGAACCGGACGCCGGTCGGCATCGCGCGGTGGGCCCAGTGGCCCAGGACGGCCAGCAAGGCGATCTCCAAGATCATCATCAGACGCTCCACCAGGCCGGTCGCCACCGTGGGGAGGTGACCGCCGAGGACGACGTTGACCGCGAACGGGACGATGAACGGCAGGTAGAACGGGATCGCGGCCAGCGCGAGGCGGCGCGACCAGGTGGCGAACCGCCGCCAGCGGGGGTCGTCGCGGTGCCGCCTGCCCAGCGCCCAGCCGACGATCGGGAGGCTCAGGCACGTCACGGCCGAGGCGTAGAGGTGGATCTTGCCGGTGGGGGTGATCGCGCCGCCCTGCGGGTCCTTCGCGAAGATCGCGACGGCCAGCAGGCTGACGCACCACAACGCCTTCGCCGCCACGAGCGCCGGGTTCGCCAGCAGGCCACGGCGGTAGAGCGCGACCAGCAGCAACGCCGAGCCGGAACTGGTGAGCAGCAGGGCGCCGTCCCACATCCAGCGGCCGGGGCTCAGCGCGTAGTCGCTCAGCATCGTGCTGACCGGGTCGAGGGGAGCGAGTCGCCGGTCGAGGTGCAGCACGGCGAGGAGGACGAGGGCGCCGGCGAAGGCGGCCAGTGCGCCGGGCACGAGCAGACGCGCGCGCAGCGACGGACGGACGGGTGCGGGACACAGCATGCGGTGAAACACTCCGGGACGGCTCGGCTGGTTCAGGCGGAGCTGCGGACGCTACCCGTGACCATTCCGTGACCATGGCCGACACGCTCGCGATGTGACGCAGGACACCACGCCGCAAAGAACTTCAGTGGTCGCCGTCCTGCGGGATCTCCGCCGAGTCGGTGAGCCGGAGCTTGCGCCGCGCCCGCTGGTAGAACGTCGTCATCCCGAGCCGGACGACCCGCGCCGCGCTGGGACGCGCGCGCAGGTCCAGGCGGTCGCCCGGGGACACGTACCCCTCGACTTGGCCGTCGACCTCGACCGCCAGCCGCCCGCTGGTCGGCAGCAGCTCCAGTGTGACTTCGTCGTGCACCGAGAGCACCACGCCCCGGCTGTAGGCCGAGTGCGGTGCCGCCGGCGTCACCAGCAGCGCCTCGACCGACGGGCTGGTGATCGGGCCGCCCGCGGAGAAGCTGTAGGCCGTCGAGCCGGTCGGGGTCGCCACGACCACCGCGTCGGCCGAGTAGCTCACGAACGGCTGGCCGCCGACGCGGACCGCCACCACCGCGCTCCCGTCGCCGGGCACCCGGACCACCGCGATGTCGTTGAACGCCGTGATCCGGCGTCCGTCCAGGACGGCGTCGACGGCCAGCCTCGGCTCCACCGTGAACTCGTGCTCGTCGATGGCCGAGAGCGCGCCGGGCAGGTCGGGGACGTCGACCTCGGCCAGGAATCCGAGCTTGCCGAGGTTCACCCCGAGCACCGGCGCGCGCTGGCCGTCGGCCAGCCGCATGGCCCGCAGCATCGTGCCGTCGCCGCCCAGGCTGACCACCAGGTCGGAGCGGCGCCCGAGCTCCTCGGGCGTCACCCCGACCGCGGCGCAGTTCAGCCGGACGATCTCGTCGGCGATGCCGAGGATCTCGATGCCCCGGTTGCCCGCCCAGCCGAGGACGGCTTCGACGGCGGCCGCCGAGTCGCGGCGGGGGTGCAGCACGAGTCCCGCGGAGTGCATGTCAGCGGCCCCTGGCGGGTGCGGTACCGAGCGTCATGCGGTCAGTCTGCCCGCTCCCGCCGATCGCCGCGAGAAACGCAGGGCGCCGTCGTCGAGGCGGCCGTGCCGGAGCTTGACGACGTCGTGCGCGTAGCTCATGCCCAGCTGCCAGGGCGCCCGCGAGCCCGCTTTCGGGAAGTCGCCGATCGAGCGCTGGACGTATCCGGCGTCGAAGTCGAGCAGGGGCCGCTCGGTGACCGCCGGGTCGTCGTTGACCGGCACGCACTGGTCGTGGCCGGTCCGGTCGAGGTGGCGCAGCAGCCGGACGACGTACTCGGCGACGAGGTCGGCCTTGAGCGTCCACGACGCGTTCGTGTAGCCGATCGTGAACGCGAAGTTCGGCACGCCGCTGAGCATCATTCCCTTGTACGCCATGGTTTCCGGCAGTTTCACCGGGTCGCCGTCCACGAACAGCTCCATGCCGCCGAAGGCCAGCAGCCGCAGCCCGGTGGCGGTGACGACGACGTCCGCCGCCAGCTCGGCGCCGGACTGCAGCCGGAGTCCGTGTTCGGTGAAGGAGGCGATCCGGTCGGTGACGACCGAGGCGTCGCCGCGGCGGATCGCGCGGAACAGGTCGCCGTCGGGCACCAGGCAGAGGCGCTGGTCCCACGGCTGGTACCGCGGCTTGAAGTGGGGGTCGACGGCGTAGCCGGGCGGCAGTTGCTTCGCCGCCGCCTTGCGGATCAGCGCCTTGACCACGCCCGGGCGGCGCCGGCTGAGCTGGTAGATCAGCGTGCTGACCGCGACGTTCTTCCAGCGCGCGACCGGGTACGCCAGCCGCGGGCCGAGCAGGCGGCGGAGCCGGTTGGCCAGCGCGTCCTCCGACGGCATCGAGAGGATGTAGGTGGGGGAGCGCTGCAGCATGGTCACGTGCGCGGCGCGGTCGGTCATCGCCGGGACGAGTGTCACGGCGGTCGCCCCGCTGCCGATGACGACGACCTTCTTGCCGGTGTAGTCGAGGTCCTCGGGCCAGTGCTGCGGGTGCACGACAGTGCCGCCGAACCGCTCCAGGCCCGGGAACTCCGGTGTGTGGCCGGAGTCGTAGTCGTAGTAGCCGCTGCACACGTAGAGGAACTTCGCGGTGAGCTCGACCGGCTGTCCGTCGTGGACGGCCTCGACCGTCCACAGTGCGTCCTCTGTGGACCATCGGGCGCGGACGACCTTGTGCCCGAAGCGGATGAACCGGTCGATCCCGGCGTCGGCCGCGGTGTCGCGGACGTACCGCAGGATCGACGGGCCGTCCGCGATGGCCTTCGCGTCGGTCCAGGGCCGGAACCGGTAGCCGAGCGTGTGCATGTCCGAGTCGGATCGCACACCCGGGTACCGGAACAGGTCCCACGTGCCGCCGATCGCGTCGCGGGCTTCGAGGATCGTGAACGTCTTGCGCGGGAACGCCGTCCGCAGGCGGTGGGCCGCGCCGACGCCGGACAACCCGGCGCCGACGATGAGCACGTCGACGTGTTCGGTCATGTCACACGGCCTCCGTCCGCCGTCGCCGCATGAGGCGGGTCAGCACGGCGTTGTAGTGGGTGGGGGTGACGCGGGCGAGCGCGTCGAACAGGTAGGCGTCCGGGCCGACCAGGATGCGGGCCTTGCCGCGGTCGACCCCGGCGTGGATGATCGCCGCCGCCTTGTCCGGCGAGGTCATCGTCATGGCCTCGAACTGCGCGGCCAGCTGTTCCTTGGTGCGCCCCAGCCCTTCGGGGTCACGGCGCATCCGGGCGTTGCGCGCGATGTTCGTCGTGATGCCGCCGGGGTGCACGGTGATCGCGCGGACGTCGGTGCCGCTCAGTTCCTGCCGCAACGATTCGGTGAAGCCGCGGACGGCGAACTTCGCCGCACAGTACGCGCTCTGGTACGGCATCCCGAGCAGGCCGAAGACGCTGGAGGTGTTGACGATCGCGCCTTCGCCCTGCTCGACGAGGATCGGCAGGAACGCCCGTGTCCCGTGGACGACGCCGCGGAAGTTGATGTCGTGCAGCCAGTCGTCGTCCTCGGGCACCGCGTCGAGCACGGTCGAGGTCACCGCGACCCCGGCGTTGTTGAACACCGCGGATAGGGGTGCCGGGAGCCACTCGCGGACCTCGGCGGCGAACCGCAGCTGGTCTTCGGCGTCGCGGACGTCGAGGACGCGGGTCAGCACCTTGCCGTGGAGCGCGGCCGCGGTGGCTTTCAGGCCGTCCTCGTCGACGTCGGCGAGGGCGACCGGCGAGCCGAGCCGGGACAGCCGGGTGGCCAGGGCGCGGCCGATGCCGGACGCCGCGCCGGTGATCACGACCGGGCGGCCGGTGACGCTGTGCCGCTTGCGTGCCAATCCGACGGCAGTCACGGCGGAAACCGTTGCGTCGCGCAGATCGGCTGCGGATCGTCTCCGCCTGCTTTCGGTCGGATCGGCACTACGGGGCCGGGACATCGCTGCTCCTCGCGTGCTGGTCGATCAGGTCGAGGACGGCGGGCCACGCGCCTTCGGGCAGGTCGTGACCCATGCCGCGGACGGTTTCGTGGCGCGCGCCGGGGATCGCCCGGGCGGTGGCGGCGCCGCCGGTGGGGTGGACCATCCGGTCGCGGTCGCCGTGGATCACCAGTGTCGGGGCGGTGATCTTCCGCAGCAGGGGCGTCCGGTTGCCGGACTTCATGATCGCGGCGAGCTGGCGGCCGACGCCGCCGGCGGTCGGGTCGCGGTCCCAGCCCTTCCCGGCGGTCTCGCGCACCCAGGCCTCGTCGAACGGGAAGCCGTGCGAGCCGATGTGGCGGAACATCCGGACGGCGCTTTCGACCGCCTCTTCGCGGGACTTCGGCGGCTTCGCGCCCATCAGCCGCCACGTCGAGAGCGCCGGGCGGCCGATCAGCCGGGACCCGGTCGTCGACATGATCGAAGTCAGGGTGCGGATCCGGTCCGGGTACAGCGCCGCGGTGGTCTGCGCGATCATGCCGCCCATGGAGACGCCCGCGATGTGGGCGGTCTCGAGGTCGAGGGCGTCGAACAGGCCCGCGGTGTCGGCGGCCATGTCCGTCAGGTCGTACTGCTGCGGGGGAAACCGTCCCGCGAGCATGCCGAAGAGGCTCGGCGGCCGGAAGCGCGGGTGCGTCGAGCGCCCGGCGTCCCGGTTGTCGAACCGGACGACCTCGTAGCCGCGCCCGGCGAGCTGCGCGCAGAAGGCGTCCGGCCAGCTGTGCAGCTGCTGGCCGAGCCCGGCGACGAGGACGAGCGGTTCGGCGCCGCTGTCCCCGATCCGTTCGAAGGCCAGGGAAATCCCGCGGCCGACGTCGGCGATCTCTTCGGTCACTGTTCTCCTCCGGTGGTGCTCCGGCGGCGCACGACCGCGCGGCCGCCCTTGGCAGGGGCATAGGCGACACCCCGCGAGTGCCAGCGTTCGCCGGGCTCTTCGGTCGGTACCAGCGTGAAGTCCCGCAGGAGGGTGCGCAGCACGACGGTCATCTCCATCGTCGCGAAGGCGGCGCCGAGGCAGCGGCGCGTGCCGCCGCCGAACGGGATCCACTGGTAGAGGTCCGGGCGGGCGCCGGCGAAGCGGTGCGGGTCGAAGGTGGCCGCGTGCGGGAAGACGGTGTCGTCGTCGTGGACCAGCGCGATGCTGACGAGCACCGCGTAGCCCTTCGGGAGCGTCCACCGGCCGAGGCGGTAGCCGTCCTGCTTGACCTGCCGGGCGGTGAGGTCGATGACCGGGCGGGTGCGCTGGACCTCGAGGATCGTCGCGTCGAGGAGTTTTCCGTCGTCGTCCTGCAGTTCTCGGAGCAGCGCGGGATGGCGGCGGAGACGCTCGACCGCCCAGGCCAGCGTGGTCGCCGTGGTCTCGTGCCCGGCGGTGAGCAGGGTGAGGAGCTGGTCGCCGATCTCTTCCCGGGTGAGTCCCGACCCGTCGTCGTAGCGGGTCCGCAGCATCATCGACAGGACGTCGTCTCTTTCTTCGGCGCGGGCTTTGGCGATGAGCCGGTCGACGATCGCGTCGTACTCACGGCGCATCCGCTCGAAGCGGCGCCAGGGGTTGAATCGGCCCTTCTTGCCTATCGGCAGGACGGCCAGCCGGGAGCCGAGGGTGACGAACGGCGGCAGCAGCTCGCGCAGCTCGGCGAACTCGGCCCCTTCGGCGCCGAAGACTGCGCGGAGGATGGCGTTGAGGGTGATCCGCATCATCGACGGCAGCGTCGCGAAGCCTTTGTTTTCGGGCCAGCTCGCCAGTTCGCGGAGGGTCTCCTCTTCGACGATCTTCTCGTAGGCCGCGAGCCGTCGTCCGTGGAAGGGCGGGACCAGGAGCTTGCGCTGCCTTCGGTGTTCCTCGCCGGAGAGGGCGAACATCGACCGCGGCCCCAGCACGCGTCCGAGGTTGACCTCGAGGTTGTCGACGAGGTCGGGTCCCGAGGTGAACAGCTGCTTGATCTCCGCGGGATCGCTGATCACGACGGCGTTGCCGAAGATCGGCACGTTCACCGTGAAGGCGTCGCCGTACTTTTGCTTGAGCCGCCGCATGCCGCGCAGGGGTTGCGTGAGCGCGTAGGCGCCCTGGACAGCGCGGGGCGCAGTGGGCCCCGGTGGCAGCGTCACTGTCACGGTCGTCATCGACCCTCCCAGAGGTGGTACGCAAGCGTACCGCCGCCACGGTACGCCGGTGTACCATCAGGTTTCAAGAGGAGGTGTATAACGTGACTGCCGTGGACGTCGACACCCGCCGGCATCGGCAGCGGCTGCTGGACGGCCTGGCCGCGTCGATCACCTCCGGCGGCTTCCGCGACACGACGGTCGCCGACATCGTCCGCCGGGCCCGCACGTCCCGCCGGACGTTCTACGAGCACTTCTCCAGCCGCGAAGAGTGCCTGATCGCGTTGCTGGCCGAGGCGAACGCCTCGATGATCCGGCAGATCTCCGAGGCGGTGGATCCGCGCGCGCCGTGGAAAGACCAGGTACGCCAGGCGATCGAGACGTGGATCGCGTGCGCGGAGTCGGAGCCGGCGATCACGCTGAGCTGGATCAGGGACGTCCCCGCGTTGGGCGCCCCGGCCCGCAACCTGCAGCGCGACGCGATGGAGGGGTTCATCGCGATGACGCAGCGCCTGACGGACACGGCGGAGATGCGCGCGGAGGGCATCAGCCCACCTTCGCGCCAGCTGGCGATCATGCTCCTGGGTGGATTGCGCGAGCTGATCGCGACAACCGTCGAGGACGGCGGCCGGGCCGGTGATGTCACCGAGCTGGCGGTGCGAGCCTCGATCGCGTTGCTCGGCCCGGCCTGAACCGGTAGGCGGTCGCCTGCGATCCTCTTGTCGGTGAGAGGAATGTGGGCGGTCCGCTCGTGGCACGCCGTCGTGTCCATCGCGGTGGCGGCAGGTCTGGGCGTGGTGACGAACCTCGTCACAGACACGTTCAGCTGGGCCTTGGCGGCCGCGGTCGTGGCCCTCGTCGCAACCCAGGTCACTCAATCGGTACTGCTGGGCAGGCAGGAAGCCCGTGAGCGGCGGGCCGCGCGGGACGACCTGCTTGGCCCCCTGCGGCCGGCATTGCCCGCGCGGCCGGTGGACGCGCCGGACACCGTGAGCCGGCTGGTGCACCTGCTCACAGCGCCGTACTGCCCAACGCGCTTGTGGGGCCGCCGCACTGAACGGGCCGGGCTACTGGACTGGTGCGTCGCCCGCGATCCGTCGGCCGGAGTCGTGCGGGTTCTAACCGGCGCCGCGGGGAGCGGAAAGAGCCGCTTGGCCCTCGCGGTCGCCGAAGACCTGCCGGACGGCTGGGCTGCGGGCTGGTTCCTCGGCGTCGTCGACGACCTGGTGCAGCGCATCGTCGCGGCGGGGGAACCAACCCTGGTGATCGTGGAGAACGCCGAGCGAGTCGCCGATCTCGATCAGCTGGTTCTGCAGGCGTCCCGGCATTCCACCTTGGTGCGGCTGCTGCTGCTCACCCGGTTCGGCGTGGGGCCGGTGGCCGATACGGTGCTGCCACACGTCGCGCACGTCGTGCCGCTGACGGCATTGGGCGGACCCGGCGACCGTCAGCGGTGGTTCGCCGAAGCATCCCGCGAATACGCCAAATCGCTGGGCGTTCCGCCGCCGAACCCGCCGGAGCGCCCCGTGGGACAGGACGCCGACACGCCGCTCGTCGTGCACGCGCGGGCCCTGCTCGCGGCTTCGGGCCGAGCGGAGGCGATGACGTGGACGTTCGCCGAACTGATCAGCGAACTGATGATGCTCGAGCGGCGCGGCTGGGAGGCTGAGCTCGACCGCCTTCCCCGCGGGTGCGACCTCGAGGTCCTGTCACAGGCGGTCACGGTGCTGCTGGCATTGCCCGCCCGGACCGTCGACGAGGCGGCAGACCTCCTGCGCCGCGTGCCGCAGTTCTCGGCCGACTCCGCCCACGAGTCTCGGATGGCGGTGGCCCGCTGGGCACATCGGTACTATCCGCCCGGACCCGACCACCGTCTCGACGTCCGTCCGGACCTGATCGGCGAGCGGCTCATCCTCGACACGCTCGCCCGGACCGACTTGCTGCGCGACGAGGACACTGCGGCGATTCCCACGCTCCTGCGGATCATGCCCGAATTCGCGGACGCGCTCGACGTCGTCGTTCCCTGGCTGACGCGCCGGAGAAGGGATCTTCCCGCGCTGCTGCCGGTCATCTTCGGCACCGGCGTCGTCGACCGCGCGCTTGATGTGGCCTTGGCCGAACTCGTCGACCCGGACGATCCGTCGATGCGGCAGGAACTGATCACCGTCGACGCGCCGGTCGGGCTAAGACATCTGAGAGTCGCATTGGACCGCTGCTTGGTCGCGCACTGCCGGGAGCGGGCGGCGGCCGATCCGAGCCGCGGGCTGCCGGACCTGGCTGTGACTCTGCAAAGACTGAACAAGGGCGTACGCGCCTTGGGACTCCTTCGCGAAGCTCTCGGCACGTCTCGAGAAGTCGTGGACCTGTATCGACAGCTGGCGAACGGCGACCCCGAGCGGTATCGGCCCGAAATCGCCGGGGCCTTGAGCAGTTTCGGCAGCGATTTGCGCGCGGTCGGGCTTCTTCGCGACGCTGTCACCGCCAGTGAGGAAGCCGTCGGGATGTTCAGACGGCTGGCGGATGACAACCCGGAACGCTACTTGCCCGGCCTCGCCAATACGGTCAACAACCTCAGCGTCGCTCTCCACGACCTGGCTCTGCCCGAATCCGCGCTGGCCGCGGCGGAGGAAGCCGTCCGCATCCGTCGGCGGCTGGCTGAAGCGGATCCGGATCGCTACTTGGCCGATCTCGCGACGGCCATCCAAAACCTGAGCAACGCCCTGCGTGAGTCGGGCAGACTTCGTGAAGCTCTGGCCGCTTCCCAGGAAGTGGTCGGCATCCGCCGCGTTCAGGCGAACGAGTCGGCGGCTTTCGGGCGGCTCGACCTGGTCGCGGCGCTGTACAACCTCAACTGCGATCTGCGGGCGACGGAGCGGTACCAGGAGGCTCTTGACGCCGCGACGGAGGCGGTCGCGGGCTGCCGGTCCATGGCTGAGGAGGAACCCACCCGGTATCTCCCTGACCTCGCTCGAGTGCTACACAGTCTCGGTGCCACCTTGACGAAGTTGGGTCGTCCGCGCGAGGCACTCGAGACGATCGAGGAAACGGCGCGCATCCGCCGCCGGCTCGCCGAAGCCGAGCCGATCCGGTACCTTCCCGACCTCGCCGAGGCGATGCACGCCCTCGGTATCAACCTGCGCGAACTCGGACGGTACGGCGACGCGCTCACCGCCAGCCGGGAGTCGATCGTGATCCGCCGTCGGCTCGCGGAGTCCGAGCCCAGCCGCCACACGCCCCTCCTCGCCGAGACGCTCACCAGCCTCAGCATCACGTTGGTGGATCTCGGACGTCCGCTCGACGCCATCGCCACTGCCCGGGCGGCAGTGGACGAACGGAAGAAGATCGTGCGAATGGACGGCGACCGCCACCTCCCGTATCTGGCCGACGATTTGGAGACCTTGGCCTTCGCGCTCGAGAGCCGCGGTGACTTCGACGATGCGGCGGAAATCCGGCGCGAGGAGCTGGCCGTGCTCGAGGAGTGCGTGAAACGAGATGCGGAGTTGTACGAGCCTGCGTACCGCCGCGCGTTGTCGCGATGGGCGGAACGGGAACGACCGGCGTGACGGAGAGGCGGCCCCGGGTACAGGACACGCGAGGCCGCCTCGAGTCGCTTTTCGCTACGCGTCCAGGTCCTGGGCGATGAGCTCGGCCAGGGCGTCGACCGACGCCTGGGCCTGGTCACCTTCGGCGGACAGCTCCACCTCGTCGCCGAAAGCGGCGCCCAGGGTCATCAAGCCCAGGACACTCGCGGCGTCGACGGGGGCGCCCGCCACCCCTCCGGTGATCTTCGCGATGCGAACCTTCGCGGGCTGCCCAGCCGCGGTGCGAGCGACCAGGCCCGCGGGCCGGGCGTGGAGCCCGACACTGCTGGCGACGAGCGTGCGGCGTTGGTACACAGTGGACTCCTTCACGCGTTGACAGGCCGGCCGGCGACGGCGGCGGAACGTTCGGTGGCCTTGAAGCGCGCTTGCTTGAGCACGATCACCGCACCGGCGGCGACCACCGTGCCGGCCACCAGGGCCACCAGGAACAGCAGCGGGCTGCCGATCAGCGGGACCACGAAGATCCCGCCGTGCGGCGCACGCAGCGTCGCGCCGAAGGCCATCGACAGCGAGCCCGTGACCGCCGAGCCCAGCATGATCGACGGGATCACGCGGAACGGGTCCGCCGCGGCGAACGGGATCGCGCCCTCGGTGATGAACGACGCGCCGAGCAGCCAGGCCGCGCGGCCGTTTTCGCGCTCGGCCTCGGTGAACAGCTTCTTGCGCACGGTCGACGCCAGCGCGAGCGCCAGCGGCGGCACCATCCCGGCCGCCATCACCGCGGCCATGATCTGCAGCGACGCCGTCGCGCCGGTCGTCAGGCCGCCGACCGCGAAGGCGTACGCCGCCTTGTTGACCGGGCCGCCCATGTCGAAGGCCATCATCAGGCCGAGCAGCGCGCCCAGCAGCAGCGCGCTCGCGCCGCTGAGGCTGTTGAGCCAGTGTGTCAGCCCGCTCGTCGCGGCGGCCATCGGCTTGCCGACCACCACGTACATCAGCACACCGACCACAATGGACCCGAGCAGCGGGTAGACGACCACGGGCATGATGCCCCGCACCGCCTTCGGCACCTGGATCTTCTTCAGCGCCATCACGACGCCACCGGCCAGGAGGCCGGCGACCAGGCCGCCGAGGAAGCCGGCGCCGACGGTGACGGCGATCGCGCCGCCGACGAAGCCGGGCGCGATGGCCGGGCGGTCGGCCATCGCGAACGCGATGAACCCGGCCAGCACCGGCACCAGGAAGTCGAACGCCGCGCTGCCGATCTGGAACATCAGCGCGGCCCACCCGGCGACCGTGCCCGCGTCGAAGTGCTCGGTGACCTTCGGCGCGTCGACGATCTTGTAGCCGCCCAGGGCGAAACTCAACGCGATGAGCAGGCCGCCCGCGGCCACGAACGGGATGAGGTAGCTGACGCCGGTCATCAGCCACTGGCGGATCTTGGTGCCGGTCTTGTCGTTCGCGCCGACCTTCGAGGTGAGTTCCGGGGTGGCGGGCGCGGCGGTGACGGGCTCACGCGCCGCGACCTTGGCCCGCTCGAACAGTCCGGCGGCGTCGTTGATCGCGGCCTTGACCGGCGCTTCGACGATCGGCTTCCCGGCGAAGCGGTCCCGGCCCTGCACGGCGAGGTCGGCGGCGAAGATGACGGCGTCCGCGCTCGCGATGTCCTCGGCGGACAGCGGTTCGGACCCGGCCGAACCCTGGGTCTCGACGACGATTTCATCGCCGTTGGCCTTGGCGGTCTGCTCCAGCGACTCGGCCGCCATGTAGGTGTGGGCGATGCCGGTGGGGCAGGCGGTGATGGCGACGAACTTCATGGTCAGGCCACCTCCTGGCGGATGTAGGAAGCGAGGGCGTCGGCGTCGGTGGCTTCGAGCAAGTGCTGCTTGAACTCGGCCCGGACGAGCCGGCGCGCGAGGGCGGCCAGGACCTTCAGGTGGTCGCTGCCGCCGCCTTCGGGCGCGGCGATGAGGAAGATCAGCTTCGCCGGGCCGTCCGGCGCGCCGAAGTCGATGCCGGCGTCGCTGCGGCCGAACGCCAGGGTCGGCGTGGTGACCGCGGCCGAGCGGCAGTGGGGGATGCCGATGCCGCCTTCGAGCCCGGTGGCCATCTGCTCCTCGCGGGCGGCGACGTCTTTCAGGAACACGTCGAGGTCGGTCACCCGCCCGGCGTCGACGAGCCGCTGCGCGAGGCCGCGGACGGCGGACTCCTTGTCGGCGGCGTCGAGGCCGAGGTCGACCAGGTCGGCGGTGATCAGGTCTGGGGTGGTCATGCGGCGGCTCCGCTGAGGGTGAGGGTCGGATCGGCGTCGAGCACGCGCACCTGGTCGGGGTGCACGTCCTCAGGCGTGGGCATGCGGCTGCCCTCCTGCGTGACCGCGGCGGTGCCGTAGGCGACCGCGGTTCGCAGGGCTCGGGGGCCGGTTCCTCCCGCGTGGAGGAACCCGGCGAGTGCGGCGTCTCCGGCGCCGACGGTGCTGCGCACGGCCACCAGCGGGCCGAGCGCGTGGTGCGTCGCGGTGGCCTCGACGAGCACGGCGCCGCGCGCGCCCAGGCTGACGAGCACACTGCCGACGCCACCGGAGATCAGCTCGCGGCAGAAGGCGACGACGTCGCCGAGCAGCGGCAGCGGACGGCCGGCGAGCTCGGTCAGCTCCTCGAGGTTCGGCTTGAGCAGGTCCGGCCCGCCCGCGCACGCGGCGGCCAGCGGCGCGCCCGAGGAGTCCACGGCGACCTTCGCCCCGGCGTCGCGGGCGAGTTTCGTCAGGCGCGCGTAGAAGTCGTCGGGCACGCCGGCGGGGAGGCTTCCGCAGCACACCAGCCATTCGCCACGCGCGGCCAGCTCGACGGCACGCCGTTCGAGGGTCGCCAGTTCGGCGGGGGAGATCTCCGGGCCGGGCTCGTTGATCTTCGTCGTGGTCCCGTCGGCTTCGACGAGCGTGATGTTGCTGCGGGTCGACCCGGCGATCGGCACCGCGACGACCGGCACGCCTTCGGGCGCGAGCAGCTCGGCGAGCCGTTCGCCGACCGGGCCGCCGGCGGGCAGGAGCGCGACGGTCGGGGTGCCGGCGGCGGCCAGCGCGCGGGCGACGTTGACGCCCTTGCCGCCGGGGTCGAGCCGGACGGCCGCGGCGCGCAGCACTTCGCCGCGGCGCAGCTCGGCGACCTGCGCGGTCCGGTCGAGGCTCGGGTTCGGGGTCACGGTGACGATCACGCCAGCACCACCTCCGGGCCCGCTTCTTCGAGTTCGGCCACCGCACCCGCGTCGATGCCGCTGTCGGTGATCAGCACGTCGATCTCCGCCAGCCGTGCGAACCGGCTGAGCTGGTCGGTGCCGTACTTGCTGTGGTCGGCCAGCAGCACCCGCTTGCGGGCGGCGGTGACCACCGCGGCCTTCACCGCGGATTCGGCCATGTCCGGCGTGGTGCAGCCGTGCTCGGCGGAAAAGCCGTTGGCGCCGAGGAAAGCGACGTCGACGAGCAGCCCGTCGAGCGCGTGCAGCGTCCAGGCTTCGACGGCGGCGAGCGTCGTCCCGCGGACGCGCCCGCCGAGGATGTGCAGGGTGATGCCCGGGCGGGTGGCGAGGATCGAGGCGACCGGGATCGAGTTGGTGATCACCGTCAGTTCGCGGTCGGTGGGCAGCAGCGTCGCGAGCCTGCTGGTCGTCGTGCCGGCGTCGAGCAGGATCGAGCCGCGGTCGGGCACCAGGTCGAGGGCGGCCCGGGCGATGGCGTCCTTTTCGGCGGCGTTGGTCTGGTCCCGCTGGGCGACCTCGGGTTCGAAGTCGAGCCGCTCGACCGCGACGGCCCCGCCGTAGACGCGGCGGACGATGCCCTGGCGTTCGAGGACGCCGAGGTCGCGCCGGATGGTCTCGGGGGCGACACCGAGTTCGCCGGCGACGTCGTTGACGTCGACCCGGCCGTCGCGTCGTGCGCGTTGCGCCAGGAGCTGGTGCCGTTCGGCGGCGTACATGCCCGTTCCTCTCCGATGTTTGCCCGTTGCCGTTTGATTGTGCCCGTTGTTACCGTACTGTCAATCCCCAGTTCCGAGATCATTTCCTCCCGGAGGTCCCGCAATGCAGTTGTCCGGAGTCGGAGTCAGCCCCGGGCGGGTCGACGGCCCGCGTGTCGTCGTGGCCGCTGACCTGCCGGAACCCGCTTCATCGCCCGCTCCCGAGGATCTCGAGGCGGAAGCGGGCAAGATCGGGCGCGCGGCGGATTCGGTCGCGGCCGCGCTGTTCGATCGTGCCCGTTCCGTGTCCGGTGATGCCCGATCGGTCCTGGAGACGACGGCGGCGATGGCGTCGGATCCGGCGTTGCTCGCCTCCGCGGAGAAGCTCGTCCTCGAGCGTTCGCTCCCGGCGCCGCGAGCAGTGTGGGAGGCGGCGGGGGAGTTCATGGCGGCGCTGCGGGCCGCCGGCGGGTACATGGCCGAACGCGCGCGGGACGTCGCGGACGTGCGGGACCGGATCGTCGCGGCCCTGCTCGGCGTGACACCACCCGGTGTCCCGGACCTGACGTCGCCGAGCGTGCTCGTGGCCCGGGATCTCGCCCCCGCCGACACCGCCGGGCTCGACCCGGACCTGGTGCTCGCGCTGGTGACGGCGGAAGGCGGCCCGACGAGCCACACCGCGATCCTGGCCCGGGCGCTCGGCATCCCGGCCGTGGTCGCGTGCGCCGGAGTACTGGACCTGAACAGCCCCGGGCTGACGGTCGACGGCACCGCGGGCACGGTTTCGCCGTCCGACGGCGCGGTGCGGGCCTCGGCCCGAGCGCCCAAGGCGACCTGGGACGGCGTCGGCAGGCTCGCCGACGGCCACCGCGTGAAGCTCCTCGCGAACGTCGGCTCGGCGGCGGACGCCCAGGCGGCGGCAGCGGCCGGCGCGGAGGGAATCGGGTTGTTCCGCACGGAGTTCTGCTACCTGTCGGCGTCGTCCGAGCCGACGGAAGCGGAACAGCGGGCGGCCTACGCGGCGGTGCTCGCGCCGTTCGCGGGGAAACCGGTCGTGGTCCGGACGCTGGACGCCGGTTCGGACAAGCCCCTCGAGTTCCTGCCGATGGGCGCCGAACCCAACCCGGCGCTGGGTGTCCGTGGCTTGCGGATCGCGTTCGACCGCCCGGAGCTGCTGGACCGCCAGCTGTCGGCGATCGCGTCGGCGGCCGGGGACACGGGCGTCGAGCTGTCGGTGATGGCCCCGATGGTGGCGACGGCGGAGGAGGCGGCCTGGTTCGCCTCCCGCGCCCGCGCGGCGGGAATCGCCCGGGCGGGCGTGATGATCGAAATCCCGGCGGCGGCCTTGTGCGCCGCTTCGATTCTCGCCGAAGTGGACTTCGTTTCGCTGGGCACGAACGACTTGGCGCAGTACGTCTTCGCGGCGGACCGCCAGCTGGGCGCGGTGGCGGCGTTGAACAACCCGCACCAGCCGGCCTTGCTGCGCCTGGTCGGCATGGTGGCATCAGCCGGCGCGGAGGCGGGAAAGCCGGTGGGGGTCTGTGGCGAGGCGGCGGCGGACCCCTCGCTGGCGCCGGTCCTCGTCGGGTTGGGCGTGACGTCCCTGTCGATGAACGCGGTTGCGCTGGCGGGCGTGGGCGCGGCGTTGCGTGCGGTGGACCTGGCGACGTGCCGCGAGGCGGCAGCTCGTTAGGTTACCGTCGGATCGCCGAGGGCCAGTTCCGGCGGCTGCCCCCGCCGGGTGACGACGACGGCCGCGGACCCGAAGGGCGACGCCGTGACACCCGGCCGCGACATTTCCAGCCGTAGCCGGCGGCCACCAGTGACGTCGAGGTCGATCGTGGCCGGTTTCCCGGCCGAGACGTCGTGTTCGGCGCGCGGCGCACCGTCGAGCAGGACCCGGAACCGCCCGACCTGGAAGGGATCCCGGGCGTCGTCGAGCACCCCGGCCACGCTGGTGAAGCGCTCGTAGTGGCCGCCCAGGTCCAGCTCGACGAACCCGACCCCGGTGCCGGTCGGCGTAGACAGCCGCAGGACGATGCTGTTCTGGTACTGCATGGCGTCGATCGACGCCGGACCACGCCGGATCCCCCGGCTGGCCTCCGCCCACGGCAGTTCCACGGCGAGCACTCGCCGCGGTTCCCGAGCCCCGCCGCGCCAGATCCCGCGGCGGGGCTTCGGGTACTGTCCCTGCCCGGTGATCGCCGCGAGCAGGTCGGCGACGCCACGGTCGGTGAATTCGGTGATTTCGTACCGCGTGGTGGAGTAAGGGGCGAGGAACGCCGGGATGTCGTCGATGGATCCGCCGGACAGGACGACCGGCAGCACCGTCCGGGTCCCTTCGCGGTGGTCCTTGGTCAGCTTGTCGCGGATGATGGCGGTCTCGAACTGGGCTCCCCGTCCTTCGTGCGGCGGTGCGTCGCCGTCGGCTCGCTCGCGGTACAGCGGAGACGCCACGACGATGATGAAGTCGGCCGCCTTGAGGTTGCGGGTGGCCCACAATGACCAGTCCATGCGGACGTTGTCGTGCCACTGGTCGAGAACCACTTCGAGGCCGATCCGGCTGTGCAGGAAGGTGGCGAACCGCCGGACCAGCGCCTTGTGCTCCTCGGTGTCGTGCGAGTAGCTGACGAACACCTTGGGCGCCCCGCGGTCGGACATCGGCTCGCTCCTCGGGTATTTCGGAAACGTATATCGGTGGCCCGATGAGTTGTCAAGGGACTGTTTTTCGGTCGTTTTCGCCGGTGGCCAGTTATTGTCATGGATCTGTCCAGTTTACCGTCTTCTTCGGCGACACGCGACGGATCTAGGATCGGGTCCGCCTGGTGGGGAGCGGTGAAGGAGCGAACACACACGTGTACGAGTACGACGTGTTCATCAGCTATCAACGCTCCGCGACGGACATATCCGCGTGGATTCGCCACCATTTTCACCCCCGCCTGACCGAAGTGCTCGACAACAACCGCTACGAAGACGTCAGGGTTTTCTTCGACGACCAGGTCCGGGTCGGAGCCAGGTGGCCGGCGGAACTGAGTTCGGCGCTGCAGCGCTCGCGGGTGCTGGTGCCGGTCTGCTCGCCGAAGTACTTCCGGGACGAATGGTGCCTCACCGAATGGCACTCGATGGCGGCGCGGGAGGAGCTGACCGCCGCCGCGCCGGGGGAGCGCGGACGGCCGCTGATCTACCCGGTGATCTTCTGCGACTCCCGCCACTTCCCGGCGTGGGCTCACGCGCGGCGGCCGCGTGACCTGCAGCAGTGGAACCACCCGTTCGAACACTTCCAAGCCGCACCGGCCTACCTCGACTTCAACCAGCAGATCAAGCAGATCGCCGCGGAGCTGGAGGAGCTCATCGAACGGGCGCCGGAGTGGCGGGGTGACTGGCCCGTGCGTAAGGACGGCCCGGAACCGCCGAGCCAGGCACGGATGCCGAGGTTCTGATGCCGGGTTCGATCTTCACCTTCTACTCCTACAAGGGCGGGGTCGGCCGGAGCTTCACGCTGGCCAATGTCGCCGTGCTGCTCGCCCGCTGGGGACACCGTGTGCTCTGCCTGGACTGGGACCTCGAAGCTCCCGGGCTTGCCGACTACTTCCGGCCGGGGCTGCCCGCACGCCCCACCGGCGGCGTGGTCGACCTCGTCGACGACTTCCGCCAGGGCCGGTTCGCGCCGGAAGCACACGTCCAGCGGCTGACGGACGCTGGTGTGCTCGATTTCGTCGCGGCCGGCCGAGAGGAGCCCGGCTACGTCGGGCAGATGCAAGAGATCGACTGGGCCGGCCTGTACGACGACGGGTTCGGCGAATACCTCGAGCAGTGCCGAGAGCAGTGGGCCGCGCGGTACGACTTCGTCCTCATCGACAGCCGCACCGGAATCTCCGATATCGGCGGAATCTGCACTGCTCACCTGCCGGACCATCTCGTCCTGCTGTTCACCGCGAACCGGCAGAGCATCCTCGGCGCGGTGGACGCGGCCCAGCGGGCCGACGTGGCGCGCAACCGCCTGCCGTTCGACCGCTCGCGGCTGACTGTTCTGCCCGTGTTGTCGCGCTTCGACAACCGGGAGGAGTACGACCGGTCGGAGGCCTGGCGGCGCATCGTCGTCGACGAGACGGCCGAGCTGTACCGGACGTGGCTCGACCAGACGGTGGAGCCGGAGACGATGGCCCGCCACCTGACTCTCCCGTACGTCTCGTATTGGAGCTTCGGCGAGCAGCTGCCGGTGCTGTCGGAGAAGACGCCGAGTGCGGACCAGATCGCGTTCGCGCTCGAGACCGTCGCGGCGGTGATCGCCTGCCGCCTCGATCGGACCGATCTGCTGGCCGAAAATCGGGACGCGTATGTGGCCGCGGTGCGGGCGAGCCGGCAGAAGTTCACCCACGACGTGCGCATCAGCATCCCGCGCCCGGCGGTCGTGACGGCGAATGAGCTGGTCGCCGAGCTGGAGAAGCGGGGTGTCAGCGTCACGAAGTCGTTGTCGGGTGACCGTTCGCTGCTGGCACGGACCGAGGACGACGCGCGCCACCTGTGCCTGGTCGTCGACGGCAAGGTGAGTCGCTGGCAGGCGGCCGAGGTCGAGCTGTTCCTGCACCGCACCCTCGGCCAGGACCGCCGGGTAATCCCGATCCTCACGCCGGGCACCGACGCGGCGTCCCTGCCCGGCTACGTCGGCAACCTCCGCTACCTGCGCCTGAGCGGTGTACGCGGTCCGGCAGAGGTGGCCCTCGACCTGGTCGGGCAGCTGAAGGGCTTCGCCCGGCTGGTCGACGCGGACGACGACCTCGACCTCGTGGCGGTCCTCGGCCAGGCCCGCGGATCCCGGCTGCGCCCGTCCCGCTGGGACCTCGTCGACGAACTGCTCACGTCCCTGCAGTCGGCGATCGGCGCGGGCGACGCCGCGCGCACCCGCGACCTCGCGACGGAGCTCGCGGTGGTGGTCAAACCCCGCTCCCCGAACGGCGACGGTCACTACGCGGCCCCGCCGAGGATCCGCCGGTCGATCGACTGGCTCCGCCGCACCCTCGACACCCGCGCCCAGACCACGAAGCCGAACCACCGGAAGGATCTCGGATGACCGACCGCTTGGGACACAAGCAGACCGCGGCGATGTTCACGCTGATGGTGCTGGGCCGGGAGGTGCCCAACCAGGAGCTGGAAGAGGTCGTGGGGTTCACCCTCACAGGTACCGAGCGCACCGGCCTCAATGAACTCGGGTACGTCGACAGCGACCGGACCGGGCCGAGGCGGAGTTACGTGCACGTGCTGAGCGACAGTGGCTGGGCCTGGTGCGAAAAGGAACTCGTCGCGGGCGGCCCGCCTCCGCAACGCGGGCAGAGCCCGCTGGGGTTGGCCCTGTACGTGCTGCTGGGTGGCTTGAACGATTACCTCGAGCGCGCGAACATGCGGCTGTTCCAGCTCTTTCAGCCAGGCGAGGTCGCACCCACGCCGGCACCGGCCGAAGAAGTGACCGTGACCGGCAGTCTCGAGGAGCGCATCCGCGTTGCCTACCGCGAGCTGGTGAAGGAGCCCCGCGGCTGGGTCGGCCTGGTGGACCTGCGCCCGAAGCTCGGCGCCCCTGCGGCTGAGGTCGATGCCGTGCTCAAGGAACTGAGCCGGGCGGGCAAGATCCACCTTGTTCCGGAGGACAACCGCAAGGCGCTGACCGCTGCCGATCACGAGGCGGCGATCCGCATCGGCGGTGAGGACAACCATCTGCTCTCGATCGAGGCGTTGTGATGGACGAGCTGCAAGCGCTGGCGACACTCAGTTTCGACTGGGCGGACACCCCCGACCACATCTGGCGCGACTCGCCGTACCACGTGGACGGCTTGCACGCCGACGCCCTCGCCGCGATCGATACGGGCATCCGCGACGCCACGATCAGCGACGGGCCCAGCCCGATCGGACTGGTCCTGCGCGGGTTGAAGGGGGTCGGCAAGACGCACTTGCTGGGGCTCGTCCGCCGTCAAGTGCACCGCTCCCGAGGCTACTTCTTCCTCGACGATGTCACTGCGGCCGAGGCGTTTTGGGACAACACGACCGCGGCACTCCGCCGCGGGCTGGCGTGCCCGGATGACTCAGGCGAGCCACAGCTGAAGAGCTTCCTGCGGCGGGTGTGCCTGCGCGCTCACGTGGACGCCGGGGTCGAGGAGCGGATCCGGCGTGGGCGTGGGCTCACCGCTGACGACGTCGAGGCGTTCGTGGACGGAGTGGCGTCCCTTGACGAGACGGTCGCCTATGAATGCGGGGACACCGCACGTGCCCTCGTGCTCATCGCCTCTCGGGACCCGAAGGCCAAGTACGTCGGCGACGACTTCCTGGACGGGGACGAGCAGCTCACGCCGGAAGCACGGCAGTGGAACATTTACTCGAAGCCGAAACCGGCCCGTGTTCTCGTGCGGGAGATCGTCCGTCTGCTCGCCTTGACCGGACCGGTGGTCATCGCGGTGGACCAGCTCGACGAGCTCATCTCCTGGTCGACGAAGCTCACTCGCGAGACTGGGGATGCCGCCGAGGAAGACCTGCTCGTGGCGCGGATTGCCGACGGTCTCATGGGGCTACGGGAAGTCACCCGCAAGACCCTCACCGTACTTACCTGCCTGCCCAGCACCTGGGACCAGATCAAGCGGAAGGCGACGGGGACCGTGCCCGACCGCTTCCGCGAGTCGGTCACGCTCGGCCGGATCATCGACGCGGAGGTCGGCCGGGCATTGGTGGCGAAGCGGCTCGGGGTGGCTTACGAGAAGATGGGATTCACGCCGCCGCACCCGACCTGGCCTGTCGCGCCCGTGGCGTTCGAGGAACCCTGGGAGCAGTGGACTCCGCGGCAGCTGTTGAAGCGCATCGGAGGGCACATCGAACTCTGCCTCCGCGCCGGGCAGGTACAGGAGCTCACTTCATTCGACGAGAAGACCGTGGTGCCGGTTGCGCCTGCACGCACCGAGGTCGAGACAGACCGGTTCGCCGAACTCGACGCCGAATTCGAGAAGCTGCAGGCGGAAGCGGATCCCGAGAAGCTGCTCGCCGAGAAGACCGTGGACAAGGTGATGCCCGATCTTCTGTCCGCGGCCCTGCGGTGCTGGGTGACCGAAGTCGGAGACGACGACCTCGAATGGTCGTGCGAGCGCCAGAACGGGCGGAATGAGCTGCACGCCTGGCTCTCCCGGACCCTCGACGAGAAGGCGGACTTGAAGGAGCACTGGGCGTTCCGGGTGATCGCGGCCCGGGACCCGCGGGCTGCGCTGAGCCGGTTCCGGAAGGCCAGGTCCGCGGCAGGCCAGCTGCAGGGGGCCGACAACCGGCACCTCGTCATCCTGCGGGACGCCTGGCGGGGCGGGATCAAGACGAAACAGGAAGTCGAGAAGTTCACGGCCGCCGGCGGCAAGACCGTTCCGCCTACCGCCACCGACCTCCGGACTTTCTCGGCGTTGCAGAAAATGCTCGGCACCGGCGGCCGCGAACTGCACGAATGGCTGATCGACCGCCGGCCCGCCAGCCGCTCCGAGCTCCTGTCCGCCGTTCTTCCGGAGAAGCCGCCGGGGCGGTCCACCGAAGTCACCCACCCGCCGCCCGAGGAAGGGGAGATCACGCTCGGGACCGTCGTCGGCTCCGGGGAGCCCGTGCGGATCGAACTGTCCGCCCTCCGCAAGCACGCCGCCGTCTTCGCCGGGTCCGGGTCCGGGAAAACCGTGCTGCTCCGACGGATCGTCGAGGAGTGTGCGCTGCAGGGCGTGTCCGCGATCGTCCTCGACCCCAACAACGACCTCGCGCGCCTCGGCGACCCTTGGCCCAACCCGCCTGAGGGCTGGAAGAACGGCGACGCCGAACTCGCCAAGCAATACCTGGCCGAAACCGACGTCGTCGTCTGGACGCCCGGGCGGGCCACCGGGCGGCCGCTCGCCTTCCGGCCGCTGCCCGACTTCGCCGGGGTGCTGGACGACACCGACGAATTCACCGCCGCCGTCGAGGTTGCCGTCGCGACGCTCGCCCCTCAAGCGCGGCTCACCGGCAGCACCGCGAAAGCCAACATCGGGCTCGCCGTCCTCCGGCAGGCCGTCGTGCACCACGCGCGGACCGGGTCGCGGAGCCTGCCCGACCTCGTCGAGCTCTTGTCGGACCTGCCCGAGGACGTCAGCAACCTCAACGACGCCAAGCGGATCGCCGCAGACCTGGCCGAGGTCCTCAAAGCCGCGATGGTCAACGATCCGCTCTTCGCCGGCGGTGGCGAGCCGGTCGACCCGGGCACGCTGCTCACGCCGGCCGACGGCCGGCGGGCCCGGGTCTCCGTCATCAGCTTCGTCGGGCTGCCCGCCGAAGAGCAGCGGCAGAACTTCGTCAACCAGCTGCAGATGGAACTGTTCGCCTGGGTCAAACGCCACCCGGCGGGCGATCGGCCGCTGGGCGCGCTGTTCGTCATGGACGAAGCCCAGACGCTGGCCTCCTCCGGAAGTCTCACAGCGAGTACGCGCAGCACGATCGTGCTCGCTTCCCAGGCTCGCAAGTACGGTCTGGGCCTGCTGTTCGCCACGCAGGCCCCCAAGGGGCTCCACAACCAGGTGACCGGCAATGCGATGACGCAGTTCTTCGGCCGCCTCAACAGCCCGGCGCAGATCGCCGCGGCGAACGAGCTGGCCCGGGCGAAAGGCAGTCCGGTCGCGGACATCTCCCGGCTCGAACGAGCCCAGTTCTACGTGGCGGGGGAGGCCTTCGGCTTTCGCCAGGTGGCGACGCCGCTGTGCCTGTCCCACCACCCGGCCAGCCCGCTGCGGCTGGAAGAGGTGATCGCCCGGGCACGAAAACACTGAGCGCTGTCGATCCGGGCGGGTTCCTCCGACGCGTCGGTGAAGCGCACCGACCTGAGGAGTTCCCGATGATCCGCCTTTACACGCCGATGTCCCTCGACGGCTTCGTGGCCGGTCGCGACGACCGGCCCGGGCAGGAAGTGGGGCCGCGGTGGTGGCCGGCTGTTCGACCGGCACGGCGACCGCCCAGCGGGCAGGTTTACCGCGAGGCGCAGGCGGCGGGTGCGGTGATCTCGGGCCGCCGGACGTTCGAACTGGCGGGGCGGTGGGGCAGTGACCACCACGACGGGGTGCCGATCCACGTGCTCACCCACCACATCGATCCCGCCGACACCCGGCCCCAGAACGCGCGGTTCTTCACCGAGGTCAAAGCGGCCGCCGAAGAAGCGCTCGCCGAGGCTGGTGATCGCGGGCTCATGGTGCACGGCACCGGGGCCGCGCGTTGCTCGCGGCGGGCTTGCTGGACGAGATCGAAATCGAGCTCGTCCCGGTGCTCCTGGGTGACGGGCGCGACTGTTCGGCGGCACGGAGGCGGACCTCGAACTCGTCCGGCGCCTCGAAGACCGCGACGTGCTCCACCTGCGCTATCGGGTGCGCTGACCGTCGTGCCCGGTCCCGCAACCGGGACCGGGCGCGACGGGGTCAGTTCGCGTCGGGGAAGTGGATGTCGGTGACGTGGACGTCGACGACCTCGACGTCGAGGCCCAGGTACTGCTCGACGGCGTCGATCACGGCGACGCGGATCCGCTCGCCCAGCGCCTTGATCGCGTGGCCGAACTCGGCCACCACCGGAATGGTGATCCAGGCGACCTCGTCGGCGAGCTCGACCGTGATGCCGTTCTCGTCGACGCTGTGCACGCCGTCGGACTGGGCGGCGATCCGCACGACGATCTTGCCGACCACCCCGTCGGCGATCGTGGTGCTGCCGCGCGTGCCCGCCGCGGGCCGGGCCGCGACCGCCTCGCTCTCGGCGGCCGGCTCCTCCTCCGCGACCGGCTCGGCTTCGGCGACCGGTTCCGCCTCTGTTTCGGAAACCGGCTCGGCAGTGTCCTCGGCTGGCTCGGCCTCAACATCCGACTCGGCTTCGGCGGTCTGCTCGGCAGTGTCCTCGGTGGCGTTCGGGTCGGTGTCGTCCTCTTCGGAGTCCTCGGCGACCGCCTCCTCGTCGGTGCCGGTGACTTCCTCGTCGCTCGTCTCCGCCGCTTCGTCCGTGTCGTCGGTGGCCTCGGCTTCGGCGGTTTCCGCGCTGGTTTCCGCTTGGGGCGCGGATTCCGCGTCCTCGACGGCGACGGGCGTCTCGTCGGCGACGGCCGCCTCCTCGGCCTGGGCAGCGCTTTCCATGGGCGCCGGCTCGACGCTGCCGTAGGCGTACCCGCCCGCGCCGGGGTTTTCGTTCTTGGGACGGCCGAAGATGCTGTTGATGACGTCGGACATGGTTTCCCTTTCCGGGAGCGACGACTTACCTGTGGGGACAGCAGACCGCGACATGATAGGGGGCGGCCCGTGACCCGCGTCACGGGCCCCCTGCCTTCGAGACTCGCTTGTGTCCCAACAGATATCCGACGATCACCGTCAGTCAGGCCGGGTTCGGCGATCGGTGATGTCGATTCGAATCTCGTGGGGATAACTGTCCCGGAATTGTCCAGCTTTTGGCAGCTTCAGAACGGGCACCGCGACATGCGGAGTCGTCGTTCCGTCCGGATGCGGGCACGCGAGAGTATGCTGCGGTGACACGTCCGGTCCCCACGGCATGAGGAGTAAGTCAGAATGGACAAGACCGAACTTGTTCGGCGAGTCTCGGAGTTGATGGCGCTGGCTGACCACGATGTCATGCCTGGCACCGATATCAACTACCGTGAGATCGACGTTGTCGCCATCGAACGGTTCGGGATTGCTCGGAAGCACATCTTCATCGAGTGCGCGGACTATGAAAAGCCGGTGGGGGTTGACAAACTCCAGGCCGATATGAACAAGCTTCGGGCTGCGCAGCAGAAGTATCCGCACGCCAGTCATCTTATGCATGTAGCGGCCAACGGGTACACCCAAAAAGCCCAGGGGTATGCGCTTGAGCACCGGATCGACGCGTTTTCGTTCGATCTGCTCATCGGTCGCTTGATGAACTTTGACGGATATGTGGCTAGCATTGAATCAGACCCGCTGCGGCCGGTCATCTTCGAAGAGTATCAGCCCACGCAGATACACACCGATGGTGACAAAAAGGATCGGAGTGCCGCGCTGAAATACGTCAAACAGTGGCTCGGCGGTGAACAGTCCTGGTTGACGGTTCTGGGCGACTATGGAGTCGGCAAATCGTGGATGCTCAAAAGGCTGCTGTACGAACTCATTGACGACTACAAGAAAGACCCGATCACTCGGCCGGTTCCGCTGTTCGTGCCACTGCAAAGGTTCACGAAGAGTTTTGATTTCGAGTCGCTGGTGACGACCACACTCCAGAGTGCGGGCGTGACGACTGTGAACTATAAAGCGTTCGAGTACCTGGCTTCGGTGGGCCGTGTCGTATTTCTGCTCGATTCGTTCGACGAGATGGCGCAGAGCATCCGGCCGCAGATCATTCGGGAGAACCTCGCGACGCTGCTCGTGGGAGTCTCCAACGGTTCGAAAGCCGTGCTGACTTCCCGGCCTACTTACTTCGAGAGTCGAGCGGAGCGGCTGATCGCCGTCGAAACGGACGATGGCCTCCGCTGGGAAGAACTCGATCGGGTCGAGGAAGAACGCCGAACCGAGGTCGCTCGGGTGATCTCCAATCGCCTCTCGGCAACGACGTACGCACGCCTCAACGATCTGACAAAGCTGCAGCGCATGACATTGTTCGACCGGGTCTTGAAGGATAAACCGGCCGCTCGGCAGAAGCTGCAGGAACTGTATGATCGATTTGAATCTCTGGAGGGAGTGAGTCAGCGGGCTGTCATCGCGCGACTGCTGACGACTGTGGCCGAGACGCTGGCTGACGGCAGGTCGCGGGCGACCGCGGATCAGCAAGAGCTATTTCCGGATGACATCGGCACGCTGAACCAGGCGAAGATATTCGATATTGTCATCTTGAACCTGCTCAATCGGGACAATGCGTTTGGAAGTCTTCGAGCCAGTCAACGGCGGACTTTCTTGCGCTCGTTCGCCGTGCGGCTGCAGCAGCCAGGACGGTCGTTATTCGCTCCTCCGGAAGAGGTGCGTGAACTCGTGCAAAGCCTGTTCGGTGCCATTCTGGCGAGGTCCGATACTCCCAGTACCGATCTGGAGAGCTACTACCGCGCTTGCCGGCGTCACTCCGGACTGACGACCCAGCGGCAGTTCCTGGATACGTCGGGTGTCATCGACAGTCCGGTCGACGAGAATGATCTCGATTCGCCGGTCGGTTTCTCGCACAATTCATTGAGGGAGTTCCTCGTCGCGGACGCGATCGCGGACCATCTGGTCCGCGGTGGTGTGTACGACGGTCTCTATACCGCACAGGTGACCGACGCCGTTGCGGGCTTCACCGTGGGGCTCGCGGAATACAACGAAGAGCTCTCCGCTCGGATCCGCAAGGTCTTCGAGGAGACGGATTCGGGCAGTGTGCGACAGTGGCTTTTCAAGATAATTTATGGGTTTATTCGCAACAGGTCGGAGCACGTTTCATTTCTGGGAAAGCCGGCGAATCTGCAGGATGTCGACCTCGCCGGGCTGGACCTTTCGGGACTCGAGCTGACGCGAGGGCGATTTGATGGGGCTCTCTTGCTGGAAAGCGATTTCAGGAGCTCCGATCTGCGCGACGCGTCGTTCAAGGGAGCCATCCTCGAACGGGTCCAGTTCGACAACGCGGTGCTGGAGGGCGCCGACTTCCGTGATGCGGAGATCCTCTCGATCTATGTGAACGACACCTTTACCCGCGGGACCACGGCCGTGCTCGAAGGCAAGGATGCCCTGCAATGGCTCTTCTCGTCCGGAGCCCTGGTGGCGAACATCGACGACCTCAATCCGTACTTGGGCCGACCTTGGTACGTGGCTGCTCGGGAGGTCGCGATCAGCCTTTCAGCGCGGCTGGCCGGCACCCACCGGAAGAAGGGCCTGAGCCGTGGTACGAAGATTCGTGACCGGGCCTTGGCGACCGAGTTCACTGAGTATCTCGTCAAGCGCGGTGTCCTGGACGTGGTGATCTTGAAGGCCAGGCGCGGCGGAGACACGGTCGTCCGGGTCAATCCCGACTATAGGTCGCTGATCTCCGAGCTGGCGGAAGGCGGGAGCATCGCCGACGAGATCAAGCCTTTCTTCGACAAGTTCATCAAAGAAGAAAGGAACCGGCTCGTCGGGGCCGTCAGCGATTGACCGAAGCGCCGTGGGGCCAACCCGAACGCAGCGGGTTGGCCCCACGGCCGAGCTGCTCAGCTCCCCCAGCCGCCGTGGTCGTCGAACAACTGTTCCGGGACGCTGTTCCCGATCGCCCGGTAACCATCCGGGTTGAGGTGCAGGTGGTCGCCCACGTCGTACGCCGGCAGCAGCTGGGATGGCTTCGCCGGGTCGCGGGTCACCTTGTCGAAGTCCAGCAGGGCGTCGAAGTGGCCCGGCTGGCGGATCCACGCGTTCACCTGCTGACGCGCCGCTTCGCGCTCCGGTGCGTCATATCCCGTGTTGCCGCCGAACGCCGTGATCGTCGCTCCGTAGACCTTGATGTCCTGGGCGTGGGCGCGGGTGATGATCTGGTCGTACGCGTCGATCAGCTGCGCCGCCACGTCCGACGCCGCTGCCGGGGTGGCCGTGCCGATGTCGTTGACCCCTTCGAACACGATCGCCCACGACACTCCGCTCGTCGACAGCAGGTCGCGGTCCAGGCGGGCCAGCACGTTCGGGCCCAGGCCGTCCTGCAGGACGCGGTTGCCGCCCGCTGCCTGGTTCACCACCGACACGCCGTGCAGGCGCGAAGCCAGCACGTTCGGCCAGCGGTCGTTGCCGTTCGTCGTCGAGCCGCGGCCGTCGGAGATCGAGTCGCCGATCACCGCCACCGCCGAGGCCGGGGACAGCACCTCGATGCCGCTGAGGAAGTACCAGTGGTCCACCGGGGTCGCACCCGGCAGCTCGGGGGAAGCCACCTGGTTGCCCGCCATGAGATACGACGTCGTGCGGGAACCCGGGTGGGAGGTGATCGACGTCGACGCCTGGCCGTTCGCCAGGTACGCCGTCACCGTGATGTTCTCCAGCGACCGCACCGGGAACGCCAACGGATCCGAGACGACCTGCGCGCCCTGCGGGACCACCGTCGACGGCTTGCCGTGGAACGTCACCCCGGTGATGCTGCCCGGAACCACGGCCGAAACCCCGGCGGCACCGGAAACCGGACGCGCCACCGACACCGCGGTCAGCGGCAGCGGTGCGCCGCCGAAGGCGTTGGAGAACCGCAGGCGGATCCGGGGACCGCCGGTCGTCACCTGCGCCGTCTCGCGCAGGGAAGCGTTGTCGAGCACCCGGTCGGTGCCGGTGAAGGGCGCCGGCGGCATGTTGCCCGGCTCGGTCAGCTGCGGCATCGACGTCCACGTCGCCACCCAGTGCGACGGCGCGGGACGCGCGGAAGCACCGACGAACAGGGTGGTCAGCACGGCCAGGAAGAAGAGCACCAGAGGACGTTTCATGACGAGAACTCCGGAGTCAGGACCCGGTCGAAGCCGACTTCACGGCGCGACCCGGTCAGCGTGCAGTGCAGGGTCGTGACGATCTGCTCGCTCGACGTCCCCACCCGCAGCTCCACGTCGCCGGGCTCGACCAGCCGCTTCCCGGCGCGGCCGGTGTAGGACGTCAGGTCCGCGTGCAGGGCGATCTCGAGCACCGAAGTTTCGCCCGGCGCCAGGGAAACGCGGCGCGCCGCGATCAGCTGGCGCTCCGGGCGCGCCACCTCGGCCACCGGGTCGTGCAGGTAGACCTGGACGACCTCGGAGGTTTCGCGCCCGTGGTCGTTGCGCAGCGTCACCCGGACCCGGCAGACGCCGTCCGTCGGCCAGAGCGAGCCGGTCGCGCTGACGTCCAGCCACGTCGCCGGCGCGTAGGACAGGCCGTGCCCGAAGGGGAACAGGGGAGTGGGATCCACCGTGCTCACTTCGCTGCGCTGCCCCAGCGGCGCCGCCAGGTACGTCGACGGCTGGCTAGCCCCGGCCGCCGGGAAGCTCACCGGCAGCCTGCCCGCCGGGTTGAGCTGTCCACTGAGGACAGCCGCCAGCGCGGGCGCGCCTTCTTCGCCGGGGTAGAAGCCGCTCACCACGGCGGCGAGCCGGGGCAGTTGCCGGGAAAGTTCGTACGGCCGCCCGGACAGCAGAACGACCACCACCGGCTTGCCCGTGTCCAGCAACGCGTCCAGCAGTTCCTCCTGACGGCCCGGCAGCCGCAGGTCGGGCGCGTCGCACCCTTCGCCGGACGTCCCGCCGCCGAACAGCCCGGCCCGGTCGCCGAGCACGGCGACGCAAACGGACGAGGAAGCGCACGCGGCCACCGCTTCGGCGATGCCGTCGTCGTCCCCGCCGGTGACCGGGCAGCCCAGCGCGTACGTCACGTCGAACGACTCCCGCAGCGCCTCCACCACGGTCGGCACGGAGACGCCGAACGGGACGTCGGGGTGGTGGACGCCGACGTGCAGCGGGAAGGAGTAGCAGCCGAGCATCGCTCCGGCCGCATCCGCGCGCGGACCGACCACGGCGAGCTTGGCGCCGGGGGAGAGCGGGAGCGTGCCGTCGTTGTGCAGCAGCACGATCGAGCGTTCGGCGACCTCACGGGCGAGCGCCCGCGACTCGGCGTCGTCGAGGTCGATCTCCTCCGGGACCTCCGGTGCCCAGCCCGCGTCGAGCAGCCCCAGCTCGCACTTCTGCCGCAGCACGCGTTCGAGAGCGCGGTCGACGGCGGCGGCGTCGACCGCACCCCCTTCCACCGCGGCGAGCAGCGGCTCGCCGTAGCAGTCCATGGTGGGCAGCTCCACGTCGATGCCCGCGGTCAGCGCCTGCCCGGCGGCGTCGCCGCGGTCGGCCGCGACGCGGTGCAGCTTGTGCAGGAACGCCACCGAGAAGTAGTCGGCGACGACCGTGCCGTCGAAGCCGTAGGTGTCCCGCAGCAGCTCCGTCAGCAGCGACGCGTCGGCGGCGGACGGGACGCCGTCGGTGTCGGTGTAGGCGTTCATCACCGACCGGGCGCCCGCGCGCAGCGCCAGTTCGAACGGCGGGAGCAGGACGTCGGCGACTTCGCGCGGCCCGGCCGAAACCGGTGCGAGGTTGCGCCCGGCGCGCGACGCCGAGTACCCGACGAAGTGCTTGAGCGTGGCGACCACGCCGGCCGACTCCAGGCCGGCGACGTAGGCGCTGCCGATCGTGCCGACCAAGTACGGGTCCTCGCCGATGGTCTCCTCGACCCGGCCCCAGCGCAGGTCGCGGGCGACGTCGAGGACCGGCGCGAGTCCTTGGTGCACGCCCAGCCCGCGCATGGTCCGCCCGATCCGCTCGGCCATCCGGCGCACCAGGTCGGGGTCGAAGGTCGCACCCCACGACAGCGGGGCCGGGTAGATCGTCGCCTGCCACGCGGCCAGCCCGGTCAGGCACTCCTCGTGCACCACCGCGGGAATCCCGAACCGGCCGCTGGAGACGATCTGCCGCTGGGTGCGCGCGAGGCTGCGCGCCCCGATCACCGGGTCGACCGGCCGGGTGCCGAAGACGCGGGTCAGCTGGCCGATGCCGTGCCGGACCAGGTCGTCGAAGTCGACCGCCGGGTTTTCGAAGTCGTGCTGGTGCGGCGCCACCTCACCGGCGGAGTCGATGCCCACCCAGATGCCGTAGAGCTGGGCGAGCTTTTCGCGCAGGGTCATCCGCGCCATCAGGGCGCGGACTCGCTCGGCGGGGTCGGCCGCGGGGTCGCGCCACGGCTCTTCAGCCGTGGTGGGCTGCGTGGTCAAGGCTTTCCGCCCTTCGTCGAAGAGTGCAGAGTGAGGTCAGGTCAGGGCGCGCGTCGAGCGCCGCACGACCAGGCCGGTGTCGAGGGTGACGTGCGTGTGCTCGACCTCGTCGCCGTTGATCAGCGCGATGAGCATGGCGATCGCGCGGTGGCCCATTTCGCGGATCGGCTGGTTCACGGTGGTCAGCGGCGGGCTGCAGAGCGCGGACTCGGGCACGTTGTCGAAGCCCACCACGGAAAGGTCGTCGGGCACCGAGAGGCCGAGCTCGGCGGCCGCGCCGACGGTCGCGATCGCCGAGATGTCGTTGGCGGCGAACACCGCGGTCGGCCGGTCCGGGCCGGTCAGCAGGGCGTGGGCCGAGGCCGCGGAGATCTCCGGGTCGTAGGCGCCGATCCGGATCAGGTCCTCGTCCGGGGCGATGCCCGCGGCCGTCAAAGCCCGCAGGTACCCCGTTTTCCGCAGTTCGGCGGACTCCAGGTCGGGGCGGCCGGCGAGGAACGCGATCCGCCGGTGGCCCCGTTCGAGCAGGTGCTCGGTCGCCAGCTGGGCCCCGCGCAGGTTGTCGGAATCGATCGTCGGCAGGTGCGACGGCCCGGTGTGCGGGTCGACCGCGACGACCGGCGTGCCGGGCACGGCCTCCAGCGAGACGGTCGGCGTGACCAGCACGGCGCCGTCGACGAGGGTCCCGCTCAGCCGGGACAGGTAGCGCTTCTCCCAGCCCGCCGGGTCGCCGGTGCGGCCACCGGCGGAGTAGACGACGAGTTCGAACCCGCTGCCGCGGATGGCGTCCGCGGCCCCCTTGAGCAGCTCGGTCGAGAACGGTTCGAGGTCGGCGACCAGGATCCCGATGACGTTCGTCCGATGGTTTCTCAGGCTCTGCGCCACGAGGCTGGCCTCGTAGCCGAGTTCGTCGATCACCGCACGGACTCGCGCGAGCGTCGCGGCGGAGACGCCGTAACGATCGTTGATCACCTTGGAAACCGTGGCCACCGAGACGCCGGCCCGGGCCGCGACGTCACGGATGGTCACCCTCGAGCGGGGCTGCATCGGCTCAGACTAACCATGGAAAACGTTATCGACAACGATTGACATCCCAATTGCCCCCGGAGCAGACTCTTCGCCAACCCGGGCGCTGTGTCGTCCCGTCCAACTCGGCCGAAGTCGTCAGGAGTGGACCCACGATGTTTGTGAAACGCCGGATCACCGTTCTCGCCGCCCTGGCGGCCATCGCCCCGCTCGCCCTTTCCGCGTGCAGCGGAGGGAACGACACACCCGCGCAGCCGAGCGGCCCGGTCACCCTGACCTGGTGGCACAACGGCACAACCGACCCGATCAAGACGATCTGGGAGAAGGTCGTCGCGGACTACCACCAGGCGCACCCCGACGTCACGATCAAGGCCCAGCCGCTGCAGAACGAGGACTTCGGCACCAAGGTCCCGCTCGCCCTGCAGTCGGCCGAGCCGCCGGACATCTACCAGTCCTGGGGCGCCGGTGACCTGGCCTCGCAGATCACCTCGGGGAAGGTCGCCGACATCACCGACTTCACGAAGTCGTGGATCACCCAGACCACCGGCAAGTTCGGCGAGAACTGGCAGGTCGACGGCAAGCAGTACGGCGTGCCGTTCGAGCAGCACTTCGTCGGCTTCTGGTACCGCAAGGACCTCTTCCAGCAGGCGGGGATCACCACCCCGCCGAAGACCATGGACGAGCTGAACACCGCCGTCGCGCAGCTGAAGGCCAAGAACATCGCGCCGATCTCCGTCGGCGGCAAGGACCGCTGGCCGGATGCCTTCTACTACAACTACTTCGCCATCCGCGAGTGCTCCGTCGACGTGCTCAAGCAGTCGGTCAAGGCGGTCAAGCTCGAGGACCCGTGCTGGACGAAGGCCGGGCAGGACCTCAAGAACTTCCTCGCCACCCAGCCGTTCCAGACCGGGTTCGCCGGCACGCCGGCCCAGCAAGGCGCGGGCAGCTCGGCCGGCCTGGTCGCCAACGGCAAGGCCGCGATGGAACTGCAGGGCGACTGGGAACCCGGCACGATGTCGTCGCTGACCGACGACAAGCAGCTCGACTCGAAGGTCGGCTGGTTCCCGTTCCCCTCCGTCGCGGGTGGCCAGGGTGACCCGAACGCGGTGCTCGGCGGCGGTGACGGCTTCGCCTGCACCACCCGCGCGTCGAAGGCGTGCGCGGACTTCCTGCAGTACCTCGGCAGCGAGCCGGTGCAGACGCAGCTCGCCGCGCAGGGGGCCGGCCTGCCCGTGAACAACGTGGCGGCGAAGTCGCTCAAGACCGACACGCTCCGGCAGGTCTTCGACTACGGCACGAAGGCGACCTACCTGCAGATGTACTTCGACCGGGCGTTCCCGACGGCGGTCGGCGCCGCGCTGAACGACGCGGTGGCCAACATGTTCGCCGGCCAGGGCACCCCCGAAGGCATCGTGACGGCCGTCAACCAGGCCGCGGCGGGCAACAAGTGACCACGGCGACGACCCCGGTGCGGGCGGCGGCACAGCCGCCCGCACCGGCGGTCAAGCCCCGGGCGAAGCGGTCCCGGCTGCGGACCCGGCTCGAGCTGACGCTGCTGCTCGGGCCGGCGCTGCTGCTGTTCTGCGGGTTCGTCCTGGTGCCGATCGGGATCGCGGCGTTCTACAGCGTCTTCAACTGGAACGGGTTCGGCCCGATCGACGACTTCGTCGGGTTCAAGAACTACTCCGACGCCTTCAGCGGCAAGGTGTTCCAGAGCGCCATCGTGCACAACCTGATCATCGCCGGGCTGTCGATCGTTGTGCAGCTCCCGCTGTCGATCGGCCTGGCGATGCTGCTCAACCGGAAGCTGCGGGGGCGCGCGGTGCTGCGGGCCATGGTGTTCGCCCCGTACGTGCTGTCCGAGGCGATCACCGCGGTCATCTGGTCGCTCATGCTGCAGCCGGGCGGCTTCGCCGACCGGGTGCTGAAAGGCGCCGGGCTCGGCGGGCTGGTCCACAACTGGCTGGCCGACCCGGGCATCGTGCTCTACACCGTGTTCGCGGTGATCACCTGGAAGTACATCGGCTTCGGCATCATCCTGCTGCTCGCCGGCCTGCAGGGCGTGCCGGCCGAACTGCGCGAAGCCGCGGCGCTCGACGGTGCTTCGGCGTGGCAGACCACCCGGCACGTGGTGTTGCCGCTGCTCGGGCCGACCATCCGGATCTGGATCTTCCTGTCGGTGATCGGCTCGCTCCAGCTGTTCGACGTCGTCTGGATCATGACCCAAGGCGGCCCGGCGAACGCGTCGACGACGATGGCGACCTACCTGATCGACCACGGCTTCAAGCGCTACGAGTTCGGGTTCGGCTCCGCGGTGGCGGTGATCCTCTTCGTCATCTGCTTCGTGTTCGCCCTGCTGTACCAGCGGTTCGCGCTCCGCCGTGACACCCAGGGCGCCCTGACGAGGATGGTGGGCTGATGCGCTCGCGCAAGTTCGGCCTGTCGATGGGCTACCTCGCGGCGATCGTCGTGATCGGCGTGACGGTGGTGCCGTTGCTTTTCGTCGTGCTCGGCGGGTTCCGCACCAACGCGCAGATCAACTCCGACCCGGCCGGGCTGCCCGGCCCGTGGGTGACGGACAACTACGCGTCGGTCCTCGGCTCGAGCGCGTTCTGGACGTTCCTCGGCAACAGCGCGCTGATCGCGGTGATCGCCACGGCGCTCGCCGTCGGGCTCGGCTCGATGGCCGGGTACGCCCTCTCGCGGTATCAGTTCAAGGGGCGGGAGGCGTTCTACACGCTGTTCACCCTCGGCCTGCTGTTCCCGCTCGGCGTGGCGACGCTTCCGCTGTACCTGTGGCTGCGTCAGCTCGGCATGCTGGAGAGCTTCTGGGGTGTCGCGATCCCCGAGGCGGCGTTCTCGCTGCCGGTGACGATCGTGATCCTCCGCCCGTTCATGCACGCGATCCCGGGCGAGATCGAGGACGCCGCCGTGCTCGACGGCGCGAGCAGGCTCGGCTTCTTCTGGCGGATCCTGCTGCCGCTGTCGACGCCGGCGCTGACCACGGTCGCGGTGCTCGCCTTCGTCACCAGCTGGAACGCCTACCTGCTGCCGCTGCTGGTGTTCAACGACTCCGGGCACTTCACGCTCCCGCTCGGCGTCGCGCTGTTCCAGTCCGCGTACTCCCAGGACACCGCCCGGGTGCTCGCGTTCACCGCGCTGTCGATGATCCCGGCGCTCGGTTTCTTCGTGCTCGCCGAACGGCGCATCGTCGGCGGGCTGACCGGATCCGTGAAGGGCTGACTCAGGAGGTCTGCCGTGCCGTCCGAGGTACACCGCCGTACCTTCCTTCAGTTGCTCGCGCTGGCCGGCGCGGGGTCCGTGGCCCTTCCGGGCCTCGCCGAAGCCGGCTCCGGATTCCCGTTGGTGTCGCGGGGAAAGGCCGCGACGATCGTCGTCGGTTCGGGTGACTTCCCCGGCGTGCGGCGAGTGGTGGGCGACCTGGCCGCCGACGTCGAACGCGTCACCGGGGTGCGGCCCGCGGTGTCGTTCGACGTCGTCCCGGCCGAAGGCCCGGTGGTGCTGGTCGGCACCCTGGGCCGCAGCCCGCTGGTCGACGACCTGGTCCGCGCCGGGCGCCTGGACGTCACCGGGATCGCCGGAAAATGGGAGACGTCGCTGAGCCAGGTCGTCGACGGGCGGCTCGTGCTCACCGGCAGTGACCAGCGCGGCGTGATCTACGGCGTCTACGAGGTTTCGCGGCGGATCGGCGTTTCGCCGTGGTACTGGTGGGCGGACGTCCCGCCGCGGCGGCAGGCGGAACTGCACCTGCCACGCGAGCGGTTCAGCCTCGGCACCCCGCACGTGAAGTACCGCGGCTTCTTCATCAACGACGAGAACCCGGCGCTCGGCACCTGGGCCCCGGCCTACTTCGGGCCCGGCAAGGCACCGGGCTTCCCCAACGGCTTCAACCACCTGTTCTTCGCGAAGGTCTTCGAGACCATGCTGCGGCTGCGGGCCAACTACCTGTGGCCGGCGGTGTGGGGGCGCGCGTTCGCCGAGGACGACCCGCTCAACCACGCCACGGCCAAGGAGTACGGCATCGTCATGGGCACCTCGCACGAGGCGCCGATGATGCGCGGCATCGAGGAGTGGAACCGGCACGCGGTGCCCGCGGTCCGCGACGCGGCCGGCAACATCACGACGCCGGGCCACGACCCGTACGGGGGCACGGGGGAGTGGAGCTTCCGCCGCAACGGCGAGGCGATCAAGGCCTACTGGGCCGACGGGATCCGCCGGATGGTCCGCGAGGACTTCGAAGGCGTCGTCACGCTCGGCATGCGCGGCAACGGCGACGTCGGCCTGCCCGACGGCGACGGCATCGAGCTGATGCGCGAGATCATCGCCACCGAACGGGACATCCTCGCCCGCGAGACCGGCCGCGACCTCGCGACGGTGCCACAGGTCTGGACGCTGTACAAGGAGGTCCAGCGGTACTGGGCGAAGGGCCTGCGCCCGCCGGACGACGTCATCGTGGTGTTCACCGACGACAACTGGGGCAACATCCGCAAGATGCCCGACCTGTCGCTGCCGCCGCACCCGGGCGGGTACGGGCTCTACTACCACTTCGACTACGTCGGCGGCGGCCGCAACTACAAGTGGGTCGACACCGCGCTGCTGGCGAACACGTGGGAGCAGCTGCACCAGGCGTTCGCCTACGGCAACGACCGGCTGTGGGTGGCCAACGTCGGCGACATGAAGGGCAACGAGCTGCCACTGCAGTTCTTCCTGGACTACGCCTGGGATCCGGCGGGCCTGCCGGTCGAGCGACTGTCCACCTGGGAGCGTCAGTTCGCCTCGGAGAACTTCGGCGCGACCCTGGCTTCCGACATCGCCGGAGTGCTGCACGACTACGGCCGGCTGCAGTCCCGGCGCAAGCCGGAGCTGCTCAACCGGCGGATCACCCTGCAGGCGGACGGCACCATCGTCTACGACGACCAGATGACGCCGTTCAGCCTGGTCAACTACCGCGAGCTGGACCGGGTCACCGACGAGTGGCACGACCTCGCGGCGCGGGCGTCGAAGATCGGCGCGCGCCTGCCGAAGGCGTTCCAAGACGCCTTCTACGAGCTGGTGGGCTACGAGGTCCAGGCGACGGCGAACCTGTACGCGCTGCGGCGGGCCGAGTTCACGAACCTGCTCTACGCGGCCCAGGGCCGGGCGTCGGCGAACGCACTGGCCGCCGTCACGGAAGCCCGTTTCGCCGACGACCTGGCCTTGGCGGAGAAGTACAACACCGGCATCGCGGGCGGCAAGTGGAAGGGGTTCCAGACCCAGCCGCACATCGACTACGGCGACGTCGCCCGCTACGGCCCGAACGCGCCGTGGCAGCAGCCGGAGAAGGACAACGTCGCGCTGCCGGACGTGATCTTCCCGGCGGTCCGGCGCCTCGACCTGCCCGCGGCGGCGTCGCTGGGGGTCGCGGTCGACGGCTCCTCGGACGCGTGGCCCGGCGCCGCGGGACGGCCGGCGCTGCCGGAGTTCAGCCCGTACCAGAGCGCGCCGCCGCAGTACATCGACGTCTTCAACCGCGGCCGGGAACCGTTCCGCTGCACGGTTTCCACCGGGGCACCGTGGGTGCTGGTCGAGCCGCGCGGCGGCCGGGTGACCGAGGAGCTGCGGATGACCGTCCGGATCGACTGGACCCGGGCTCCGAAGGGCACCACGACCGTGCCGATCACGGTGTCGGGCGCGGGGAGCTCGGTCGTGGTGGACGCCGTCGTGCGCAATCCGGCGCTGCCGGCTCGCGGGTTCGTCGAGGCGGGCGGGTACGTGTCGGTGGAGGCCGAGCACTGCAGCGCCGACGTCGGCACGGCGGACGTCGGCTGGCGGCGTATCCCGGACATCGGACGAACCGGCGCGGGGATGACCCCGTTCCCGGTGACGGCGGCGAGCCGCACACCGGGAACGGGGCCGCGCCTGGAGTACCGGATGACGCTGTTCACGACCGGGCCGGTGACGGTGTGGGCGTACTTGTCCCCGCGCAGCAACGTGCTCCAGGGCGACGGGCTGCGGTACGCGGTCTCGTTCGACGACGCGGAGCCGCAGGTCGTGAACATCACGAAGGCGACGGGCGCGGACGACACTTCGATGAACCGCCAGTGGGAGCGGACCACATCGGACAACGTCAACCTGACCTCGACGCGGCACGTGATCACCGCGGCGGGCCCGCACGTGCTGAAGTTCTGGATGGTCGACCCGGCGGTGATCGTGCAGAAGCTGGTGGTCGACACGGGTGGGCTGAGGCCGAGTTACCTGGGACCGCCGGAGAGCCTGCGATGGCCGTGGTGAGCGACGGGCTTGCGGCCGGGCCCGAACGCCCCAATGTGGCGTTGGTTGCGTTGGACGCACCCAATGTGGCGTTCGGTGCGTTGGATGCACCCAACGCCACATTGGGGCGCTTTGCGTCCGGCCAGGATAGAGCCGCCGGACCACCTCGCTCAGCCCGTCAGCGCCCGGTAACCCAGGTGGGCCGGGGCCGCGGTGCTGTGCCTGATCACCAGGCTGGTCGCCAGCTCCAGCCGGTGGCTCTCCGGGTCCACGCCGCGGGCCAGCGAGATCGCCAGCCGCGCGCCGGCGGCCGCCATCTCCTGCAGGGGCTGGCGGATCGTGGTCAGCTCCGGGGTCAGCCAGCGGGCTATCGGCAGGTCGTCGAAACCCACCACCGAAAGGTCGTCCGGGATGCGCAGACCCGCGTCGCGCGCGGCCTCGTACACGCCGAGTGCCTGCAGGTCGCTGCCGGCGAACACCGCCGTCGGGCGGTCGGGGAGGGTGAGCAGTGAGGCCAGCTCCCGGTAGCCGGACCGGACGTGGAAGTCGCCCCGGCGCACCAGTGCCGGGTCGAACGCCAGCCCGGCCGTCTCCAGCGCCGTGCGGTAGCCGTCGATCCGGGCCCGGCTGCACAACACCCCTTCCGGCCCGCCGATCATCGCGATCCGCCGGTGGCCCAGCTCCACGAGGTGCCGGGTGGCGGTCAGGCCGCCCTGCCAGTTCGTCGCCCCGATCGAGGGCGTCTCCGGCCCGGGCGCGCCCGCCGGGTCGACGACGACCAGGGGGATGTCCCGGGCCCGCAGCTTCGCCAGCTGCCCGCCGGTGAAGTCCGAACACACCGAAACGATGCCGACCGGACGCCGGGCGAGGACGCTTTCCAGCCAGGTCTGGCCGGGCGTGTGCCGCCCCGACGATTCCGCGAGGACGACCGCCATTCCGTTTTCCCGGGCGACGCACTCGACCCCGCGGATGATTTCCAGCGCCCACGTGCTTTCGAGTTCGTGGAACATCAGTTCCAGCAGGCGAGAACGGCGGGAACGTTCGTCGGCCCGGCGCCGGTAGCCGTATTTCCCGATGACCGCCTCGACGCGGGCGCGGGTGGTTTCGGCGACGTCGGGGCGGCCGTTCAACACTTTCGACACGGTCGGCACGGAAACGCCGGTCTCGGCGGCGATCCGGGCGATGGTCACCCGGGACGCGGTCGGTTCGAGATTGTCAGACCTCGTTGTCATGAAGGAGATTCTAGAACATCGAAACCTGATTTGAAACGCTCGAAACTTTCGATTCCCCATTGTCCTGCGGAGGGTGAAGATGCTCGGAAGAATTCCGAAGAAACGTGCTCTGATGGCGGTTGCCGTCACTTTGGGTATTGCCGTGTGGCAGGCACCGGCGGCTTCGGCGTCGGTGCCGCTGAAATACACTACCAACCGTTACGTCGGCAGTGCGGTGGCCGCGACCTACCTGGCTTCGGAAAGCGATTACCGGGCCGTGCTCACCCGGGAATTCGACAACGTGACCCCCGAGAACGAGATGAAGTGGGGCACGGTCGAAGCCGTCCGGGGCCAGTACGACTGGTCGGGTGCGGACGCGATCGTCCAGTACGCCCAGCGGACCCACAAGACGGTCCGCGGCCACACGCTCGTCTGGCACTCCCAGCTGCCGGACTGGGTGGCCGCGCTGCCCGCCGACGAGCTGCGGAGCGTCCTGCGCGACCACATCACCACCGAAGTGAAGCGGTACAAGGGGAAGATCCGGGCCTGGGACGTCGTCAACGAGATCTTCAACGAGGACGGCACCCGGCGTGACACGGTGTTCCGGCAGAAGCTCGGCGACGGCTTCGTCGCCGACGTCTTCCGCTGGGCGCACGCGGCCGACCCGCGGGCGAAGCTGTACATCAACGACTACAACATCGAAGGGATCAACCCGAAGAGCGACGCGGTGTACGACCTGGTGAAGACGCTGCGGCGGCAGGGCGTGCCGATCGACGGCGTCGGCATCCAGGGACACCTGTCGATCCAGTACGGCTTCCCGGGGCAGTACCGCGAGAACCTGGCGCGCTTCGCCAGGATCGGCGTGGAAACGGCGGTCACGGAGGCGGACGTCCGGATTCCGCTGCCGCCCGACGCGGCGAAGCTCGCCACCCAGGCGAGCTACTTCGGCCAGCTCTGGGACGGCTGCCACGCGGTGTCCCGCTGCGTCGAGTTCACGACGTGGGGCTTCACGGACCGGCATTCGTGGGTGCCGGACGTGTTCCCCGGCGAAGGCGCGGCCTGCCTCTTCGACGAGAACCTGCACCCCAAGCCGGCCTACTACCGGCTCAACCCCTGACCTGCGCGATGTCCGTGAAGGCCTCCTTCCCGGCCATAAGAGCCGGGAAGGAGGCCTTCACGGACATCAGCGGGCGAGCGCGGCCAGCCGCTTCGCCGTCGGCCAGCGCACGTTCCACGCCCAGCCCAGCTTCTCGAAGACCCAGATGACCCGGGCGGAGACGTCGAGCTGGCCGCGCAGCACGCCGTGGCGGGCCGACGTCGGGTCCGCGTGGTGGGTGTTGTGCCAGGACTCGCCCATCGACAGGATGGCCAGCGGCCAGAAGTTCGCCGAGCGGTCCCGGCTGGTGAACGGGCGCTCGCCGATCATGTGGCAGATCGAGTTCACCGACCACGTCACGTGGTGCTGGAAGGAGATCCGGGCCAGACCGGCCCACAGGAACGCGGTCAGCGCGCCCCACCACGAAAGGGTGATCAGCCCGCCGAGCAGCGGCGGGAGCAGCAGGCTCACGACCACCCACAGCGGGAAGAGCCGGTCGACGACGCGCAGGTCGCGGTCGGCGGCCAGGTCGGGGGCGAACCGGTCGACGTTGGTCTTGTCGCGGCCGAAGAGCCAGCCCATGTGCGCGTGCCAGAAGCCGCGGGCCAGCGCCAGCGGCGAGGTGCCGAACAGCCACGGCGAGTGCGGGTCGCCGTCGCGGTCGGAGAAGGCGTGGTGACGGCGGTGGTCGGCGACCCAGCCGATCACCGGGCCCTGGGCGGCGAGGCCGCCGGCGATGGCGAGCGCGATGCGCAGCGCCCGCTTCGCGCGGAACGAGCCGTGGGTGAAGTAGCGGTGGTAACCGACGGTCACCCCGAGCGTCGACACCACGAAGAACGCGCCGCCGATCGTGAGGTCGAGCCAGCCGATGCCCCAGCCCCAGAACACGGGGACGGCGACGGCGAGCGCGACGAACGGCACGAGCAGGAAGACGCGGATGGTGATCAGCTCGGGGATCGTCTGCTTGCCGGAGAGCACGGGTTTCGGGGCGGGACGGGCAGCCTTCACGGAAGCGGTCATGCACTACTCGTTTCGAAATCGGCGCCGCGCGGATGCGCGGGAGGCCGGGGCGGGGAACACCCGGCGGTCAGCGGTCTGGGGGTGGCCGGGCGGGTCGCCGCTCCTGCCGGCGATCGGCCTCGAGGCCACGGTGCGAAGGCGAGGCCGGCCGGACGCCGGCGCACGGGGAACGCCCTCGTACCCGTCCTACGTTACCTGACCGTTGTGAATCCGCAGTGTGGCCGAGAACGAGGAAGGCCCCCGCCCCGGTGGGGGCGAGGGCCTTCGGGTGCCTCGTGGCTCAGATGACGCTCACGCGCTGGGCCTGCGGGCCCTTCTGGCCCTGGCCGATTTCGAACTCCACGCGCTGACCCTCGTCGAGCGACTTGAAGCCGCTGCCCTGGATCTCGGAGTAGTGGACGAACACGTCCGGACCCCCGCCGTCCTGCGCGATGAAGCCGAAGCCCTTTTCGCCGTTGAACCACTTGACACTGCCCTGAGCCATACCAATACCTACTCTTTGTAGTGAGCCTGGGCGTCCCGTTCGGACGCCCGGTCTCACGACCATCCTTCCATTGCGGGTCCGCAGTGGCCACCCCCGGTGGTCAAACTCCCCAATCGGGTCGCAGCGGCATGCCCATCCCGCCTTCGCTGTCGGTCCGGACGCCGAGGATGTGGTGCAGTTCGATCTCGCGCCGTTCGAAGGCGAGCCGGCAGGCCGCGAGGTAGAGCGCCCACACCCGGCTGCGCCCCGCGCCGGCCTCGGCGACCGCCTCGTCCCAGTGCTCGTCGAGGTTGGCACACCACCCGGCCAGCGTCTTCGCGTAGTGCTCGCGGAAGTTCTCCGAGTGCCGTACCTCCAGCCCGGCGTCGTGCATGGCCGTCATCAGTTCGCCGGGCGCTTCCAGCTCGCCGTCCGGGAAGACGTAGCGGTCGATGAACCCGCGCGAGCGGTGCGCGACGCTGGTGTCCGGGTTGGTGATGCAGTGGTTGAGCAGGCGTCCGTGCGCCTTGAGCTTGCCGGCCAGGAACCGGAAGTAGCCGGGGACGTTGCGCGCGCCGATGTGCTCGGTCAGGCCGATCGACGAGATCGCGTCGAAGCCGGTTTCGGGGACGTCCCGGTAGTCCTGGTGCCGGATTTCGGCGCGGTCGGCGATCCCCAGCGCGACGATGTTCTTCTGCGCCCACTGAGCTTGTTCACGCGAAAGAGTGACGCCGATGGCCTCGACGCCGTAGTGCCGGACGGCGTGCGCGACCATGCCGCCCCAGCCGCAGCCGACGTCGAGCAGCTTCATGCCGGGCTTGAGGCCGAGCTTCTTGCAGACCAGGTCGAACTTGTGCGCCTGCGCCTCCTCCAGCGAGGCGCCCTCGTGCGGGAACACCGCGCACGTGTAGGCCATGGACGGGCCGAGGACCAGCTCGTAGAACCGGTTGGACACGTCGTAGTGGCTGGCGATGGCCTCGCTGTCCCGCGCCTTGGAGTGCCGCAGCGCGGTCATCCCGCGCCGGAACCGGCTCGGGTGCTCCTCGGCCGGCGGCTTGACCAGCCGCAGGTGGCGCGGGCCGAGCTTGCGCAGCAGCCACAGCCGGTCGGCCGGGGTCAGCTGGTCGACCTGGGTGGACAGGGCACGCAGCGCCGTGTAGAGGTCGCCGGTGACCTCGAGCGCACCCGCGACGTACGCGCGGGCGAGGCCGAGGTCGCCGGGCGAGGACATCAGGTAGTCCAGCGCCAGCGGCGAACGCACCTCGATGGCCACCGGCGCGTCGGCCGGGCCGCTGCTGCTGCCGTCGTAGGCGGTGATCGAGACCTCGGCGCGGGGGCCGAGCAGCCGCTCGAACACGGCGCCGACGGTGATGTTCTCCTGGGTCACGTTCGTTCCTTTCACCGGCGGCGGACGCATTTCTCGTAGAGGCCGAGGAGGCGCTTTCCCGGGTCGTAGGCCCGCTTGAGCTCCTGGTAGGCGTCGCCGTTGTAGAGCCGCCAGAACTCGTCCTCGGTGTAGAAGCTGTCCGAGTAGAGGGATTTGTGCCCGCCGAGGCGGGTCACTTCGGCTTCGATCATCCGGTTGTGGACGCCGTCGCGCTCACCGGGGTCCAGGGGCACGGCCGACCAGAACCCGAAGTTGACATACAGCTCTTCGGGGTCCAATTCGTACAGTGGCCAGCGGACGCCGCCGGGCCGCTGCCGCAGCGGGCAGATCCAGACCGGGCTGATCGGGATCTCCCGTTCGAAGAAGTCGAGGAACTCCGCCGCACGGCCGACCGGGACCTCGATGTCCTGCACGATCGTCTCTTCCGGCGGCAGGCGCCGGAGTTTCAGCAGCCGCTCGGCGATCCGGAACCGCCGGTCGAGCGCGACGGCCTTCCAGTACACCGAGGACCGCAGGAACCGGCGGCCGAGCAGCAGCCGGGGCAGGCGGTGCTGGACGCCGAACGCGCGCGAGCACCAGAACCAGTCGGTGTCCCAGCGCCAGAGGTAGTCGCGGACGGTGAGGTGGTCGGTTTCGCGGCGCTGGATGGAACGGTAGTAGATGTCCAGCCAGGTGTAGTCGCTCGTCGCGGGTGAAGTGTCGGTGAACGTGGCCAGCGTCAGGTACAGCTCGTCCGGCCCGAAGACGGTGCCGTCGACGAAATCGACGTGCTCGCCCTCGTGTTCGCTCGTCGCGCAGATCTCGCGCAGGGCTTCGAAGTACTTCACCCGGTCGTGGTGCCGGACGTGCCGGAGCTGCACGAACGGCTTGACCGGCTCCAGGAGGATCTTCAGCCGCAGCGCGTAGCCGAGGGTGCCGTAGGAGTTGGGGAAGCCGTGGAACAGGGCGCGGTGCTCGTTGTCCGGCGTGGCGACGACGATCCGGCCGTCGCCGGTCAGCACCTCGAGCTCCAGCACCGACTCGTGCGGCATGCCGTTGCGGAACGACGAGGACTCAATGCCGAGCCCGGTCACCGCGCCGCCGAGGGTGATGGTCTTCAGCTGAGGCACGACCAGCGGCATCAGGCCGTGCGGCAGGGTGGCGTCGACGAGCTGTTCGTAGGTGACCATCCCCTCGACGTCGGCGGTGCGGCTGTCCGGGTCGACGCGCAGGACGTGGCTGAACCCGGAGACGTCGAGGCCCGGGTGCTTCGCGGCGGCGCGGGAGCGGAAGAGGTTCGACGTCCGTTTCGCCAGCCGGACGGTCGCTTCGCCGCCGATCGCGGTGAGCTGCCGTCTCAGGGCGTCGACGCGGGCTTCGTGCTCGGGGAACGCCGGGCCCGGACGGGCTTCGGGCACCCCCGCCTGATCAATGGTCACGCCCCTGATCCTGCCTCACCGGGTGGGCGGGCGCACTGTGCTGTCACGGTGATCATTCCCGCCCCTCCGGGGTCAGGCGACCGCGCGCAGCGGGCCCTGGTCCGCGCCGCCGGCCGCTGAAGCGTCGGCACTTTCACGGGAAAGTGCCGGCTGCTCGGCGAGGAGCGTCTCGGCGTCGGCCAGGAAGGCGTCGATCCGCCGGAGCCGGTCGGCGGTGCGGCGCTCGATGGCCGCCAGGCGGTCGGCCCGGCGCCGGGCGTCGTCGACGATCCGGTAGGCCCGCGCGCGGGCGTCGGCGTCACGGCGGTCCGCGGTCTCTTCGGCTTCCCGGACGATCGCCGCGGCGCGGTCCCGGGCCGTCGCGACGATCCCGTCCGCCTCGGCGTGCGCCAGTTCGAGGAGGTGCCGGACCCGGTCGCTCACGGCGGCCGGATCGGCCGGCGTGCGGCACATCCGGTCGAGGCGGACACGCAGCGCGGCGTTGCCGGAGCGGGCGAGTTCGAGCTGCCGGGTCAGGTTTTCCGCTTCGGCGACGGCCGCGTCGCGGTCGGCCGTCAGCAGGCGGATCTCGGCGAGGAGCTCGTCGATCCGCTCGTCGACCTGCTCCCGGTCGTAGCCGCGCAACGTCAGCGCGAAGCTCTCCGGCAGGGGCAGCGCCGCCGTCATCGGGCCACGACCGGCCGGCGCAGCAGCGCGGCGAGTTCGTCGGCGTCACCGGCGGTCCGGAGCGTGACGGGATCGGGGTGGCCGACGGTGTGGTCGTCTTCGTGCAGGGCGCCGACGAACCGCGCGACCCGGCGCGGTGGCGGGGCGATGGTGCCGCCGAGGTAACGCAGGACGATGAGGTCCTCGCCGGAGTGCGTCTCGATCGCCGCGGACCAGCCGCGTTCCTCGTCCCAGAGCAGGGCGACGTCGCGGTCCGGGTAGTGCGGCAGCCGGGTGTCGAGGGCGACGTAGGCCGAAACCGGGCGGTCGTGGTCGACGGTGCACGACTCGAGGCCGATCCCCAGCCCGGCGGTGACGTCGCGGAGGTAGCCGAGCAGCGCGGGGACGGCGGGGTGCTGGTAACCGGTCGGAAGTTCGATCGATGCGGTCACGGGGGTGTCTCGCCTTTCTCTTCGGATACCCCGGTTCTAACATGTCATCGAAACGATGACAAGTGAGATGTCGCCGGATAGACGACATCTGCTGCCCGGTTCGTCGGGATTGAGCAGCGCGAGGTCGGGGTATCCGCGTTCCGGACCGCGGGGATCCCGCGGCGGGACGGGAAAGCGAGGCGGCGTTGAGCATTCTGATCGACTTCGGGCGCGACACGGAGTTCTCGTTCGAGCGGCGGTTGCGCGGGTACGTGGGGGCGGTGGCCCGGGCCGTGGGGGTGGGACTGGAATCCTGCACGCTGGACGTCGGAACGCCCGCCGCCGCCTACATCGCCCTCGACTGGCGGCTGACCCGGTTCCCCGAGCACGACCTGGCGCTGGTCTGGGACGAGGTCCACGGCTGGGCGGCGGCGATCGAGGACGCGACCGGCGCAACGGTCTTGGCCTACCTCGGTGGCGACGTGTTCCCCGACCCCCGTGCGGTGGTGCGGTTCCTGGCTGCGGTGCGGGCGGACGACCCCGACGCGGGTGAGCTGGAAGCCCCGATCCTTCGCGAGGCCGGCGATCACGAGCAGCTGCTGGCCCTGCTCCCGGAGGCCGTTCGCCGATAGGGTCGCCCCCTGGAGTCGTGGACGGGGGCCTGGGGTGGCGGAACTGACGGCGGAAGCCGCGGTCGATCGGAACGTGCCGCGGACACCGCGGGTTTCTCCGGACGGCAGGTGGGTCGCGTACGTGAACGGCCCGGTCGGCCGGGCGGGAAAGCACCCGGTGAGCGGCCTGTGGCTGGCTCCCGCCGACGGCGGCGCACCACCGCGGGAACTCGCGCCCTCGGACGCGGAAGACCACGAGCCCGGGTGGGCGCCGGACTCCGGCTCGGTCTTGTTCTTGTCCGATCGCGCCGAGCGGGGTACGGCTCAGCTGTACCGGGTGGGTTTGAACGGCGGCGATCCGGAACAGCTGACGGACTGGGCCGCGGGAGTCCACGCGCATGTCCGGCTGCCGGATCCGGATGCGGAGCGCGATCGGGGCTTGGTCGTGTTCGTCGCGCCGGACCAAGATCACCGGCCGGCCGACCCCCGCGTGCGCGTTGTCGCCGCGGACGGTTCACGTCGCAGCTGGGACACCATCGAGCAGCCCGATCGGCTGTGGCTGCTCGACCCGCGGACCCGTGCTGTCCGCGCGCTCGGGGACTTCGGCGAGCGGCACGTCGTCGAGGTCGCCGCGCGTCCGGACGGGGGCGCGCTCGCCGTGCTCACCTGGTCCGTCGCCGACCGGGAACCCGGGCTGTTCGAACCCGGCCTCCACCTCGTCGATCCCGCCACCGGCGCGCTGCGCGCCCTCGGCACCCCCGCGCTCGAAGCCTTCTCGCTCACCTGGTGGCACGACGAAACCGGCTGGCACCTGGCCTACCTCGGCCTCACCCCGCCCGGGCTGATCGGTGGCCGGGCCGTCTTCGAAGCCGGCGAAGGAGCCGAGCACCGCAATCTCACCGCCGGGATGGGCATCTGCCCGGCCCAGCTGGTCACGACGGACGGCGGGCCGCCGCTGGCGTCGTTCGCCGAAGGCCTCGACACCACGGTCCGGCGGCTCGAGCCCGTCACGAGAACCTTCACGGAGCTGACCCGCGCCCAGGGGACGCTGCAGTCCCTCTCCGCAGGCGGCGGGCGGATCGCCGCCGTCGCGAGCACCGCGACCGAGCCCCACTTCGTCCGCGCCGGACCACCGGCGGGCCCGTTCACCCGCCTGGCCGAGCCGCCGCTCTCCGGGATCCGCTTTGGCACCCAGGAACGCCTGTCCTACCGCGCCGAGGACGGCCTGGAGCTCGACGGGCTCCTGCTCCTCCCACCCGGCAAGACCCGCGACGACGGACCGTTCCCCCTGGTCACCCTCGTCCACGGGGGCCCGGACGACCGCTACGCCGACCGGTTCCAGCTGAACTGGTACCCCTCGGGCCAGTGGCTCGCGACGGCGGGCTTCGCGGTGTTCCTGCCGAACCCGCGCGGCGGCTGGGGCCGCGGGCACGCCTTCGCGGTGAGCGTCGCCGGGGCCGTCGGCGGTGCGGAGTTCACCGACATCATCGCCGGAATCGACCGGCTCGTCGGCGACGGCGTCGCCGACCCGCGGCGGCTCGGCATCGGCGGCGGGAGTCACGGCGGGTTCATGGCGGCCTGGGCGGTCTCGCAGACGGACCGCTTCGCCGCGGCACTCGTCTTCGCGGGTGTCATCGATTGGCGCGTTCTCGCGGCGACCGGCGAGCAAACGCGGTTCGACACCGCGCTGGGCGGACCGGACGGCAGCACCAGCCCGATCACCCACGCCCACCGCATCCGCACCCCGGTCCTGATCCTGCACGGCGAGGACGACATCAACGTCCCGCTCTCCCAAGCGGACCTGCTGCACCACGTCCTGCGCGACCGGGGCCTGGAGCACGAGTACGTCGTGTACCCGCGAGAGGGCCATTCGTTCCGCGAACGCGGCCACCAGATCGACGTCCTGCGGCGCGCGCGGGAGTGGTTTTCCCGCTGGCTGGCACCCGAACGACCGTCCGAACAGGACGGATGAGCGAGCCCGTGTGAACTCCCGCCGCCGCGGGTAACCGGTGGGGATGACCAGAACCCGGGTGTACCGCGAAGGCGTGCTGCAGAAGGAAGACTTCCCGCTCGCGGACGTCTCGGACTTCCTGGCCGAGCGGGACACCACGGTGTGGGTCGACCTGTGTGCCCCGTCCGAAGCCGACCTGGCCGAACTCGCCGGCGAGCTGGGCCTGCACCGGCTCGCCGTGGAAGACGCCGTCCAGGAGCACCAGCGGCCCAAGCTCGACCGCTACGCCGGCCACGCCTTCCTGACCTCCTACGCCGTCCGGTTCGACGAGGCGACCGGCCGCGTCGCCACCTACGAGCTCGCCGCCTTCGTCACGCCGCAGGCGCTCGTCACCGTGCGCAAGAACGACGGCTTCGACATCGACGCGGTCGTGCGCCGGTGGGACCAGGCGGCCGAACTGGCGAAGTCCGGTGTGTCCTTCCTGGTGCACGGCCTGCTCGACTACGTCGTCGACGGCCACTTCGAGGCGGTGCAGGCACTCGACGACGAGGTCGAAGCCTTGGAGGACCTCGTCTTCGAAGACCGGCCCGACTCCTCGGTGCTGCAGCGCCGCTCGTTCCGGCTGCGCAAGAGCCTGACCGCGCTGCGCCGGGTGGTGCTGCCGATGCGCGAGGTGATCAGCTCGCTGATGCGCCCCGACCTGCGGCTGGCCGACGAGCTCACCCGCCCGTACTTCGAGGACGTCCACGACCACGCCCGGCAGGCCGCGGAGCAGACCGAGGCGCTGCGGGAGCTGATCGCGGGAGTCCGGGAGACCCAGCTGAACCTGCAGGGCAACCGGCTGAACCTGATCATGAAGAAGGTGACCGGCTGGGCGGCGGTGATCGCGGTGCCCACCGCGGTGACCGGGTTCTACGGCCAGAACGTGCCGTACCCGGGCAACGGCGCGCCGAGCGGGTTCTGGGCCTCGACGGTCGCCGTTCTCGTGCTTTCGGTGGGGTTGTACGCGTTGTTCAAACGCAAGGATTGGCTGTGATGCGCACCATATCCGGCATTCCACAATAGAGCGTCCACAGTGGACAATCGGGCGCGGCGGAGCGCACGCGGACGGACCCGCCGGCGACGTTCAGCCGAACGGGTCAATGGGGCCGGATGGCCTGCGGGGGAAGGAAAGGCTTTCGAGCACCACCTGGGGAGCGCGCGTGGTCACGGGCGCGGCTGGTTGCTCAACCGTTGCCGCTCAGCATAGTGCAGTTGCACTATGCTGAGCCATCCGGTGTGCCCACGCCGGCGGCGCCGCGCGCCGGACAAACGGAGAAACGGGTGGCGGATGGGTGGGGCAATGGTCGAAGGGACGCGCCCGGGTGCGGGTGCGGACGCTTCGGGCGTGGGCGAGGCGGGAGAGCAGGAGCTGCGCCGGCTGCTGGCCGGGCTGACCGCCGTCCGCGACGGCGACTTCGGCATCCGCCTCCCGGGCGGGGCCGACGGTCTGCTCGGCGAGATCGCCACGGTGTTCAACGGCATGGCCGACCAGCTCTCGCTGTTCACCTCCGAGGTGACCCGCGTCGCGCGGGAGGTCGGCAGCGAGGGCCAGCTGGGCGGGCAGGCGAAGGTCCCCGGGGTGTCCGGCACGTGGAAGGACCTCACCGACTCGGTGAACGCCATGGCCGGCAACCTCACGACCCAGGTGCGTGACATCGCCCAGGTGGCGACCGCGGTCGCGAAGGGCGACCTGTCGCAGAAGATCGACGTCGACGCCCGCGGTGAGATCCTCGAGCTGAAGGATACCGTCAACACGATGGTGGACCAGCTGTCGTCGTTCGCGGACGAGGTCACCCGGGTGGCGCGCGAGGTGGGCAGCGAGGGCCGCCTCGGCGGGCAGGCCCAGGTGCCCGGCGTCGGCGGGGTCTGGCGTGATCTCACCGATTCCGTGAACTTCATGGCGGGCAACCTGACCGACCAGGTCCGCAACATCGCGCAGGTGACGACGGCGGTGGCGAAGGGCGACCTGTCGCAGAAGATCACCGTCGACGCCCGCGGCGAGATCCTCGAACTCAAGAACACGATCAACACGATGGTGGACCAGCTGTCGTCGTTCGCGGACGAGGTCACCCGCGTCGCGCGAGAAGTCGGCACCGAAGGACGGCTCGGTGGTCAGGCCGACGTCAAGGGCGTCTCGGGCACCTGGCGCGACCTCACCGACTCGGTGAACTTCATGGCGGGCAACCTGACCGACCAGGTCCGCAACATCGCGCAGGTCGCCACCGCCGTCGCGAAGGGCGACCTGTCCCAGAAGATCAACGTGACCGCCCGCGGCGAGGTCCTGGAGCTCAAGGACACGCTGAACACGATGGTGGATCAGCTGTCCGCGTTCGCGGACGAGGTCACCCGGGTGGCGCGCGAGGTGGGTACCGAGGGGCGGCTGGGCGGTCAGGCCGACGTCAAGGGCGTCTCGGGCACCTGGAAGGACCTCACCGAGTCGGTCAACGTCATGGCCGACAACCTCACCGCGCAGGTCCGTTCGATCGCCCAGGTCACGACCGCGGTCGCCCGCGGTGACCTGTCGCAGAAGATCCGGGTCGACGCCCGCGGCGAAATCCTGGAGCTCAAGGACACCATCAACACGATGGTGGACCAGCTGTCCGCGTTCGCGGACGAGGTCACCCGGGTGGCGCGCGAGGTCGGCACCGAGGGCAACCTCGGCGGCCAGGCGACCGTCCGCGGCGTGTCCGGGACCTGGAAGAACCTCACCGACAACGTCAACGTCATGGCGTCCAACCTGACCGGCCAGGTGCGTTCGATCGCGCAGGTCGCGACGGCGGTCGCGCGCGGCGACCTGTCCCGCAAGATCACCGTCGAGGCCAAGGGCGAGGTCGCGGCGCTGGCCGACGTCATCAACACGATGGTCGACACGCTGTCCGCGTTCGCCGACGAGGTCACCCGCGTGGCGCGCGAAGTCGGCACCGAAGGCATGCTCGGCGGCCAGGCGCGCGTGCCGAACGTGGCCGGCACCTGGAAGGACCTCACCGACAACGTCAACTCGATGGCGAACAACCTCACCGGGCAGGTCCGGAACATCGCCCAGGTGACCACCGCCGTCGCGCAGGGCGACCTGACCCGCAAGATCGACGTCGACGCCCGCGGCGAGATCCTCGAGCTGAAGACGACGATCAACACGATGGTCGACCAGCTCTCGGCGTTCGCCGCGGAGGTCACGCGCGTGGCGCGCGAGGTCGGCAGCGAGGGCCGCCTCGGCGGGCAGGCCGAGGTCGAAGGCGTGTCGGGCACCTGGAAGCGGCTGACGGAGAACGTCAACGAGCTGGCCGGGAACCTCACCCGGCAGGTCCGCGCGATCGCCGAGGTGACCAGCGCGGTCGCCGAAGGCGACCTGACCCGCTCGATCACCGTCGACGCCTCCGGCGAGGTCGCCGAACTCAAGGACAACATCAACTCGATGGTCGAGTCGCTGCGCGAAACCACGCGGGCGAACCAGGAGCAGGACTGGCTCAAGTCGAACCTGGCCACCATCACCGGCCTGATGCAGGGCCGCCGCGACCTCGCCGTCGTCGCGGCCGCGGTGATGGACGAGCTCGTGCCGCTGGTCAACGCCCAGTACGGCGCGTTCTACCTGGCCGACGACACCGCCGAGGTGCCGGAGCTGCGGCTGGTCGGCGCGTACGGCCACCCGGACGACGGCGACGGCCCGGCGGTGCGGTTCCGCGTGGGCCAGTCGCTGGTCGGGCAGGCCGCGCGCAGCCGCCGCCCGATCGCCGTCGACGACGTGCCGCCCGGCTACGCGACCATCTCCTCGGGCCTCGGCAGCACCGCGCCCGCCAGCCTGATCGTGCTGCCGATCGTGGTGGAGGACCAGGTGCTCGGCGTGCTCGAACTGGCGTCGGTGCACGGCTTCACCGACGTGCACCGGGCGTTCCTCGAACTGCTGATGGAGCAGATCGGCGTCAACGTCAACAGCATCGTCGCCAACGCCCGCACCGACGAGCTGCTGGGGGAGTCGCAGCGGCTGACCGCGGAGTTGCAGGCCCGTTCGGAGGAACTGCAGGCGCGGCAAGAGGAACTCCAGTCGTCGAACGCCGAGCTGGAAGAAAAGGCCGCGCTGCTGGTCACGCAGAACCGCGACATCGAGACGAAGAACCTGGAGATCGAGCAGGCCCGCCAGGAACTCGAGGCCCGTGCCCAGCAGCTGACGCTCGCGTCGAAGTACAAGTCGGAGTTCCTGGCCAACATGAGCCACGAGCTGCGCACCCCGCTCAACAGCCTGCTGATCCTGGCCCAGCTGCTCGCGCAGAACCCGACCCGCAACCTCACCGCGAAGCAGGTCGAGTACGCCGGCATCATCCACTCCGCGGGCTCGGACCTGCTGCAGCTGATCAACGACATCCTGGACCTGTCGAAGGTCGAGGCCGGGAAGATGGACGTCACCCCGGAGCAGGTGTCGCTGCGGGGCCTGCTGGACTACGTCGAAGCGACGTTCCGGCCGATGACGTCGCAGCGCAACCTGGACTTCCGGATCACCGTCGCCCCCGGCTCGCCGCCGGAGCTGCTCACCGACGACTCGCGGCTGCGGCAGGTGCTGCGCAACCTGCTGTCCAACGCGGTCAAGTTCACCGAGGTCGGCGGCATCGAGCTGCACATCGAGCCGGTGGACCCCGAGTCGCTGCCCCGGCCGCTGCGCGCGCACGGGCCCGCCGTCGCGTTCCGCGTCACCGACACCGGGATCGGGATCGCCGAGCACCAGCTGGAGTCGATCTTCGGCGCGTTCCAGCAGGCCGACGGCACCACGAGCCGCAAGTACGGCGGCACCGGGCTCGGCCTGTCGATCAGCCGCGAGATCGCGCAGCTGCTCGGCGGCGTGATCACCGCGGAGAGCACCCCCGGCGAGGGCAGCACGTTCACCTTCACGCTGCCGGTCGCCCGGCCGGACTTCGCCGGCGCCCCGGCGGGGGAGCACCCGGGCACCGCCGTCGTCATCGGCGACGTCGGCCCGGGCGTCGCGACGTCCGCGCCGCGCGCCTACCGGCGGCTGCTGGTCGTGGAGGAACGCCAGCACGGGCTGCTGACGCTCGTCGCCGAGAGCGCCGCCGCGGATCTGTCCGACAGCCGGGACATCGGCATCTCGCCCGCCGACGTCGAGGTGGTGACCGCGGTCGGTACGCAGGAAGCCGCGGCCGCGCTCGCCACCGACGCCTACCACTGCGTGGTGCTGGACCTCGACCTGCCGGACCGGGCCGCGTTCACCTTCCTCGACGCGATGCAGGGCGACAGCGCGCTGCGGCTGGTGCCGGTGCTCGCGCACAACAGCCGCCGCATCGACGGCGAACTGGAGCAGCTGGTGCAGTCCCGCGCCGACGTCCAGTCGCTGGAAGTGCTGTCCGGGCTGGACGAGCTGCGCGAGCGGATCGCGCTGCACCTCTCGGCCGAGAAACCCGGCGCGGTGCTCCCGCTGGTCAGACCGGACGAGCCGGCCGCGCCGGTGCGCGCGGCCGACGTCGACACGACGCTGGCCGGGCGCACGGTGCTGATCGTCGACGACGACCCGCGCAACGTCTACGCGCTCACCGGCATCCTGGAACTGCACGGGATGCAGGTGCTGCACGCGGAGGACGGCCGTAAGGGCGTCGAGACGGTCGCGGAGCACCCCGGCATCGACCTGATCCTGATGGACGTGATGATGCCGGAGATGGACGGCTACACCGCCACCGCGAAGATCCGCGCGATGCCCGAGCACGCGGGCATCCCGATCGTGGCGGTGACGGCGAAGGCCATGCCGGGCGACCGCGAGAAGAGCCTCGCGTCGGGCGCGACCGACTACGTGACGAAACCCGTCGACGCGGACGACCTGATCGCCCGCATCAAGCGGCACGTGACGGCGTGATCGGGGACGGGCAGTTGCCTGCCGAAGACCAGGGCGTTCCCGTGCTCGCCCCGCCGGCCGAGGTGTCCGCCAACCTCGCCCGGCTCGCCGACACCGTCGCCCGCCTGCGCGGCGAGGTCGACCACGCGCACGCCGTCGCCGACGGCCGGGCGCTGATCGAGCTGGCCAAGGGCGTGTTGATGGAACGCCTGCGCTGCACGCCGCCGGACGCGGCGAAGCAGCTGGAGACCCTCGCCGGACGCGCGGGGATGACGCCGCTGGAGTTCGCGGCGGAGATCGTCGGCGAGGCCGCCGAGGACCGCATCAGCGAGGTGGCCCAGGAGTTCCTGGCCCGCGCCGAAGGCGAAGACTCCGTCGCGGTCCGCTTGCGCACGGCCGAAAGCGGCGTGCTCGCGGCGGGGGACACCCAGCGCGTCGCGGAGTCCATTTTGGAGCACGCGCTGCGGCCGCTCGGTGCCACCGCCGTCGCGGTGTGGCTCGCCGGCCCCGACGGATCGCTCACCCTGGCCGGCTCCGCCGGGTTTTCGCCGGAGGAAGCGGGCCGCTGGCGCTACGTCCCGCCCGGCGTCGCGACGCCCGCCCGCAGCGCGCTGATCGAGCGTGACACGGTCTGGCTGCCGACCCTGGCCGGCGCGGGGCTGCCGTCGGTCGGGCAGCACACGCTGGCCGGAGGCGGGCGCGTCGCGGTGCCGACCGGGACCGGTGGCCGGATCATCGGCGTCGTCGAGATGTGCTGGCCGGAGCCGCTGCCCGCCGAACCCGGGCGGCAGCGGCGGCAGCTGGAAGCGCTGGCCGAGCTGTGCGCGCACACCCTCGACACCTGGGACGGCGTGGTCGCCCCGGTCGCCGCCGACGGCTCGGGCGACTTCCTCGGGGAGCTGGTGGACTTCGTCGACGGCCTGCACGACCCGGCCGTGCTGCTCTCGCCGTGCCTCGACGGCGGCCGGCTCAGCGACTTCCGCATCCACCACGCCAACGTCCGGTTCGCCGACCCGGGCGGCCGGCCGCGCAGCCGGATCGTCGGCACCCGGCTGCTGGAGACGTACCCGCTCGCGGCCGAGAAGAGCGGCCTGCTCGACAAGATCCACCGCGTCTACGCCACCGGCGAGCCGTTCCGCGCCGACAGCATGGCGGTCACCACGCTCGTCGACCAGGTGCCGCTGACCGTGCTCACGGACATCAGCATCACGCGGTTCGCCGGCAACGTGCTGATGATCCTTCGGATCCAGGACGACGCGGCGAAGCTGGCGGTGCTGCTGCAGCACGCCCAGCGGCTCGGCCGCATCGGCGGCTTCGAAGAGAACGTCGTCACCGGCGCGATCACCTGGAACACCGAGCTGTTCGCGCTGTACGGCCTGCCGCCGAACGCCGCGCCGCTGTCCCTGCACGAACTGGCCGGGCACGCGCACTCCGACGACGCGCCGGCGATCGGCCGGTTCCTGCGCGCGGTGCTGCACCACAAGCGGCCGTCGTCGACGGCCTTCCGGCTGCAGCGCTCCGACGGCGTCGCCCGGCACATCCGGGTGGTCGCCGAGCCGGTCGTCGACGCCCGCGGCGAGCTGGTCGCGGTCCGCGGCGCCTACCAGGACGTGTCTTCGCAGCACTGGACCGAGGTGGCGCTGGCCGCGACGCGGGACAGGCTGGCCGAAACCGAGCAGCAGGCGATGGAGCGCAACCGGCTCGCGCTGCAGCTGCAGCACGCGATCATGCCGCCGGCCAAGGGGCCGATCGACATGCCGGGCCTGCGTGCCGCGGTCCGCTACCGGCCCGCGGAGAAGGAGCACCTGGTCGGCGGCGACTGGTACGACGCGGTCGCGCTGCCGACCGGCGAGGTGCTGCTGTGCGTCGGCGACGTTGCCGGGCACGGCATCGACGCGGCGACCGGGATGGTGAGCCTCCGCAACGCGCTGCGCGGCCTCGCGGCGACCGGCGCTGGGCCCGCGCAGCTGCTGACCTGGCTGAACCTGGTGGCCTACCACCTGACCGACCACGTCACGGCGACCGCCGTCACGGCCGTCTACGACCCGGCGCACCGGAAGCTGCGCTGGGCGCGGGCGGGCCACCTGCCGCCGATCGTCCGGCACCGCAGCGGCGAGGCGACGACGTTGCCGCTGATCCGCGGTTCCCTGCTCGGCGCGGTCCGCGACGTCGTCTACCAGGAGGAGGAGTTGCAGCTCGACGAGGGCGACATCCTGCTGATCTACACCGACGGCCTGATCGAGCGCCGCGACCGCCCGGTCCAGGACTCGGTCTCCCGCCTGGTCACCCTGGTCGACGGCCACGACGGCGGCCTGGAGCACCAGCTGGACACGCTGCTCACGTACAGCACGGCCGACACCGACGACGACACCTGCGTGGTCGGCATCGAAGTCACGACCTCCTGACCCGTGTCGACCTCCCAATCACGCGTGATGACCCTCCAATCACGCGTGATGCCTCTTCAATCACTGGTGATGCCCCTTTCCGCCCGCTCGGCCGTTGTGACGAAACGGGCATCAGCCGTGATCAGAGGGACATCACTCGTGATTGAGCGGGCATCACTCGTGATTGGAGGGACGACACGGTGGTCTCGGCGGTTCGGCCCGAACTCCGTCAGGGGTTGACCGCCAGGACCAGGAAACCCGCCAGCAGGACCAGGTGTACGCCGCCCTGGAGGCGGGTCGCCCGGCCTGGGACGACCGTCAGGACGCTCACCACCACCGTCAGGGCCAGCAGCACGATCTGCGTCGAGCCGAGGCCGAGCAGCAATCGTCCCGGCAGCCACACCGACGCCAGCGCGATGGCCGGGATCGTCAGGCCGATGCTCGCGATCGCCGAGCCGTAGGCCAGGTTGAGGCTGATCTGCATCCGGTCGCGCTGGGCCGCGCGCACCGCCGCCAAGGTCTCCGGCAGCAGCACCAGCAGCGCGATCACCACGCCGACGAACGACTGCGGGAACCCCACCGCACGCACGGCCGCCTCGATCGCCGGCGACTCCACCTTCGCCAGCCCGACGACCGCGACCAGCGCCACGAGCAGGAGCACCAGGCTGCCCAGGGCCGCCCGGTTCGACGGCGGGTCGGCGTGGTCGTCCTCCTTGACCGCGCCGTCGGCGGCCACTGGGAGGAAGAAGTCGCGGTGGCGGACCGTCTGGGTCAGCACGAACGTCCCGTACAGCGCCAGCGAAGCGAGCGCGGCGAACGTCAGCTGCGTCGGGGAGAACGCCGGCCCGGGCGTGCTGGAGGTGAACGTCGGCAGCACGAGGCTCAGCGAGGCCAGGGTCGCGACCGTGGCCAGCGCGGCCCCGCTGCCCTCCGGGTTGAACAGCGTCGAGCCGTACCGCCGCGCGCCGACGAGCAGCGAGATGCCGACGATCCCGTTCGTCGTGATCATCACCGCCGCGAACACGGTGTCCCGCGCCAGCGAGCCGGTTTCCGGGCCGCCGGAAACCATCATCGTGACGATCAGCGCGACCTCGATGACGGTGACCGCGACCGCCAGCACGAGCGACCCGAACGGTTCCCCGACGCGGTGCGCGACGACCTCGGCGTGGTGCACCGCGGCGAGCACGGTCGCGCCCAGTGCGACGGCGACGAGGGCCACGAAGACCGGGCCGAGGTCGCGGCCCCAGGCGAGCGTCAGGACCAGCACGCCGAGCACGGGGGTGACGGAGGTCCAGGACAGCAGGAAGGATCTCAGCGCGGCCATACCCCCACCCTCGCACACCGGCGGTGATGATGCCTGGTGGTAAGGGAATTCTCACATCGTCCCATGTGGACGGTCGAATCGGGCGGGCACGGTGTCGAGGACGTGCCGCCGGAAGGTTTCGCTGGGCGGCGGGAGGTTCCGCCCGGCCGCCCAGGCGAGCCCGATGTCGCGGGCAGCGTCCACATCGGTCAGTTCCAGGTGCGGCGCCGGGAACTCCGCCGTGTGCGGCAGCGGCAGCACGGACACGCCGAGCCCGGCGGTGACGAGCCCGCGCAACGTCTCGACCTCGTCGCCTTCGAACCCGACGCGCGGCGCGAACCCAACCTCGGCGCACAGCCGCTCGGTCGTCTCGCGCAGGGCGTACCCGGGCCGCAGGAGGATGAAGGTTTCGCCGGCGACGTCGGCGAGGCGGACCCGGCGGCGCGCGGCGAGCCGGTGGTGCGGCGGCACGGCCAGCCGCAGCGGCTCGACGAGCAGCCGGGACCAGTGCAGCTGGGGGTGTCCGGGGTCGCCGCTGGTGATGACGAGGTCCGCGGTGCCCTCCAGCAGTTCCGCCTCGAGCCCGGCTTCGCCGTGCTGCCGCAGTTCGAAGCGGGTGTCCGGGTGCTCGCGCAGGAACCCGCTCAGCACGTCGGGCACCAGCCAGGTGCCGAACGTGTGCAGGAAGGCCAGCGGCACGACCCCGGCGCCCGGCGCGACGATCTCGCCGACTTCGCGCAGGCCCTGGTCGAGCTGGTCGAGCGCGCCCTCGACGTGCCGCTTGAAGGCGTGCCCGGCCGGCGTCAGCCGCAGCACCCGCCCGGACCGGCGGAACAGCTCGGCGCCGGCCTCGTGCTCGAGCCGTCGCAGGGCCCGCGACAGCGCGGGCTGCGTGAGGTGCCCGCGCGCGGCGGTCTCCGTGACGGTGGCGCCGCCGGCGACCTCGCGGAAGAGCCGCAGCGTCTGGACGTCCATGCCTCCAGTGTATGGGTTTTCAGCCAATCAGGCATTGGACGCATCGATGGGGCGAGGCCACGCTGGAGGTATGGCTACCGTGGCAGAACAACTGGTCAGGACCCTGCGGGACGCGGGCGTCGAGCGCATCTACGGCATCGTCGGCGACAGCCTCAACCCGATCGTCGACGCGGTCCGCCGCACCGACGGCATCGAGTGGGTGCACGTGCGCCACGAAGAGACCGCCGCCTTCGCCGCGGCCGCCGAAGCGCAGGTCACCGGTAAGCTCGCGGTGTGCGCGGGCAGCTGCGGACCGGGCAACCTGCACCTGATCAACGGCCTGTTCGACGCGAATCGTTCCAGCGCGCCGGTGCTGGCCATCGCGTCGCACATCCCGTCGAACCAGATCGGCACCGGCTTCTTCCAGGAGACCCACCCGGACCGGCTCTTCGCCGAGTGCAGCCACTTCAGCGAGGTCGTGGCCGACCCGGCGCAGCTGCCGCGGCTGCTGCGGATCGCCACGCAGGCCGCCGTCGGCAAGGGCGGCGTCGCGGTGCTGACCATCCCGGGCGACCTCGCCGACCGCAAGGCGACGGGCCCGCTGACCGAGCGGCTCCCGCTGGTCACGCCGTCGCCCGTGGTGCCGTCGCCGGACACCGCCCAGGAGCTGGCGGACCTGCTGAACTCGGGCGAGAAGGTGATGCTCTTCGCCGGCGCGGGCGTCCGTGGCGCGCACGACGAGGTCATGGCGGCGGCGGAGAAGCTCGCGGCGCCGGTGGGGCACTCGCTCGGCGGCAAGGAGTGGATCCAGTACGACAACCCGTTCGACGTCGGCATGAGCGGCCTGCTCGGCTACGGCGCCTGCTACGACGCGATGCACGAAGCCGACCGGATCGTGTTGCTGGGCACGGACTTCCCGTACGACAACTTCCTCCCGCGGGCCCGGACGATCCAGATCGACCACGACGCCTCGCGCCTCGGCCGGCGCACGCCGCTGGACCTGGCGGTGCACGGGGACGTGAAGGAGACGTTGCGCGCCTTGCTGCCGCTGCTGCGCCCGCGCACCGAGTGCGGGTTCCTCGACCGGATGCTGCGGGAGCACGTGCGGAAGCTGGAAAAGGTCGTCGGCGCGTACACGACGAAGATCGAGCACCGGCGGCCGATCCACCCGGAGTACGTCGCGTCGGTGCTCGACGAGGTCGCCGCGGACGACGCGGTGTTCACGGTCGACACCGGCATGGGCAACGTCTGGGCGGCGCGCTACCTGACCCCGAACGGCCGCCGCCGCGTGCTCGGCTCGTTCCGGCACGGCAGCATGGCGAACGCGCTGCCCCACGCGATCGGCGCGCAGCTTTCGCAGCCGGGCCGCCAGGTGGTGTCGCTGTCGGGCGACGGCGGGCTCGCGATGCTGATGGGCGACCTGCTGACGCTGCCCGCCTACGACGTCCCGGTGAAGGTGGTGGTGTTCAACAACGCCACCCTCGGGATGGTGAAGCTGGAGATGCTGGTCGACGGCCTCCCGGACTTCGGCACGGACCACGCGCCGGTGAACTTCGCGGCGATCGCCGCCGCCTGCGGCGTCTTTTCGGAGCGCGTCGAGGACCCGGACGACGTGCGCGGGGCGCTGGAGAAGGCGTTCGCCCACCCTGGCCCGGCGGTGGTCGAGGTGGTGACCGACCCGAACGCGCTGTCGATCCCGCCGCGCATCACGGGGGAAATGGTGCGTGGGTTCGCCCTGGGCGCGACGAAGACGGTGCTCAACGGCGGCGTCGGCAAGATGGTCGACCTGGCCCGCGCCAACCTGCGCAACACGCCGCGGCCGTAGCCTCGCAGGTCCACTGTGGACGCTGCTCCGGCTACGCACGGTGGTGTTCGATCACTCGTTCGGCTGCTGGGGTGAGGGCTGGTCCGCCTCTTACCGTCGAGACAGCGCGTGCCGTCTCGTCCTGGGAGGTGTCGGCGTGCTCGTGGCACTCCAGCGCACCGGCGACGCCCGGGACCTCCCGGCGGCGGCCGAGCACATCGTGGAGCTGTTGCGGTCGTGGGGACCGGGCCCGGACCACCTGACGGGCCTGGCGCTGGCGGGCATCAGCCTGCCGAGCCGCCTGGGACCGCGATGGGTGGACGCGCTGGTGTTCACCCGCTACGGCGTGGTGGTGATCGCGGCGCACGAACCGGGCCCGGCGGAGTGGCCGGGCCCGGCGGGCCGGGCCGAGGAGGCGGTGGCGGCGGCGCGGGGTGCGCTCGCCGGTCATGAAGGGGGCCGGTACGTGACGGGCCTGGTCACGGTGGTCCCGCCGGCGGCTCCGTCGGTGGGCGGGATGGCGCTGGACGTGGTCGAGAACCGGTCGGTCGCGGATACGCGGACAAGCGAGCCGGAGCCCGGCCCAGGCGTCGCGGTCGTCCTCGCCGATCCGCGTGGCCTGCGGCGGATCATCGGGCAGCACAACCGGTGGCGGACCGTCTGGTCGGCCGACGACGTCCTCGACGCCTGCTACGCCCTCTCCCTCGCGCACCTGGCCCCGCCGCGGGCGGCCCTTCTGGCCGACGGCTTCCCGGCCCGGCTGCCGCCTCGCGCGAAGCTGCCGGAGCTCCCCGCCGTGATCTCCGTGCCCCCGGAACCTCCGCCACCCGTTGCCGACGAAGAGCCCGGCCCCTGGAGCCCGCCCGTCCCGCCGGCGCCCGGACCTGTCTCCGCCGTGTTCCCGCGGCCGCGGCCGATCCGGCAGGTGCCGTGGGGGCTGCTCGTCGTCCTCGGTCTGCTCGTCACCGTCGGGGTGATCGCCGCGGTCTTCGTCGCGCAGGTCTTCCACGGCTCCTGACCCGTTCGGTTCGCGTCAACTGAGCCATCTGCACCGTTTCCCCGGGGCGTCCGCTGGGCACCTCCCGGTAGATGTGAAAGGGGTTCACGATGCCGCGCACCCGAGTGCTTGTTCTGCTGGCCGTCCTCGCGGGCGCCTCCCTCACCGGCTGCAAGGTGCCGGACGAGCTGGCCACCGGCGCCCAGCCCACCGGGACGGCCGCCGCCCCGCCGATCTCACCTTCCGAAGCGCGGACCGAGCTGGCGGCGCTCAAGATCGCCGTGCGCGGCACCATGGACGGCTACTCCCGGGACGAGTTCCCGCACTGGGACAAGGTCGACGCCAACTGCGACACCCGCGAGCAGGTCCTCAAGCGCGACGGCAAGGACGTCAAGACCGACGCGCAGTGCGCCCCGAAGTCCGGCACCTGGGTCAGCCCCTACGACGGCCGGACCTGGCACAAGGCGTCCGATGTGGACATCGACCACGTCGTGCCGCTGGGGCAGGCCTGGATCAGCGGCGCCAAGAGCTGGACCCGGCAGCGGCGCGAGCAGTTCGCGAACGACCTCGTCCGCCCGCAGCTGAAGGCCGTCACCGACAACCTCAACGAGCAGAAGAGCGACAAGGCTCCCGACCAGTGGAAACCGCCGCTCGTTTCGTACTGGTGCACCTACGCCACCGACTGGATCGTCGTGAAGCGCAACTACGGCCTGACGATCACCGTCCCCGAGAAAACGGCGCTCGAGACGATGCTGGAGCACTGTTAGAGCAGCGTGCGCGCCGCAGCGAGCGCCTGTCCGGCGTAGGACTGTCCGAACAGGACAGTGTGTACCAGTAGCGGGAACAGCTGGTGCAGCCCGATCCGGTCGCGCCAGCCGTCCGCCAGGGGCGCCGCCCCTTCGTAGGCGGCGAGGACGCGGTCGAGGTGCGGGCAGCCGAACAGGTGGAGCATCGCCAGGTCGGTCTCGCGGTGCCCGCCGTGCGCGGCCGGATCGATCAGCCACGCCTCGCGCCCGTCCCAGAGGACGTTGCCGTTCCAGAGGTCGCCGTGCAGCCGCGCCGGCGGCTCGGCCGAGGCCGGGATCCGTCCGCAGGCCCGCTCGAACAACGCCGCTTCGGAGAGGCCGAAGGTCCCCGCGTCCACCGCCAGCCGGACGTAGGGCAGCACGCGGTCGGAGGCGTACCAGGACGCCCAGTCGGCCGCCGGGACGTTGGCCATCGGGGCCCGGCCGATCCAGGCGTCCGCCGGCCCGTCCGGTGGCGGTGCGCCGAACGCCGGGGCGCCCGCCGCGTGCAAGCCGGCCAGCCCGCGGCCGAAGCGTTCCGCCGCCGGGGCCGACGGGCGCCCGGCCGGGACGCGGTCGATGACCAGCCGGTCCCGGTCGAACGCGCGCACCGCAGGGACCGGCACTGTGCCCGCCGCGGCCAGCCAGCGCAGGCCCGCCGCTTCGGCCGCCGTCGCGCCGGGAGCGTGGCCCCGCTTGACCACCACCTCGCGGTCGTCTCCGGACTCGCTCATGTCCGCCGACGGTACCGGCGCGCTACGGTGGTCGCCGAAGGGCAGGGGAGCGAAGAGTGACTGTGCGGGTGAACGAGTTCGAACGCGTGCTCGGCGCGCTGGCGGAGGTCCAGCGGTCGGAGGCGCGCGACTACTCGTCGTTCAGCGTGCGCGGCAAGCGGTTCGGCTACTTCTGGCCGCGGACCCGGACCGTCGGCCTCAAGCAGACGATCTCCGAACAGCTGGCGCTGGTCGCGGAACGGCCGGACGTGTTCGAGGTGCAGTTCACCGCGGGCGGTTTCGGCTGGGTGGTCGTGTACCTCGACCGGATCGAGGCCGACGAGCTCGCCGAGCTCGTCTACGAGGCCTGGCGGCTCTCGGCGCCGGAAGAGCTCGTCGCGGAGGTGCCCTTCACCAGGATCGCCCGGGCGTAGAGCAGGTCGAACCCCTGCCGTTGCGCGTTCTGCTGGGACTTCGACCCCGGCTGCGTGGTGACCACGGCGATGTCGCACCGGGCTTCGGCCGCCGCGGCGAGCCGGGCCCGCAGCAACGCCGTCTGGACCCCGCGGCGGCGGTGGGCCGGCACGGTCGCGGCACCGGTGAACTGGGCGATCCCGCCGGTGACGCGGAAACTCGCGCCGCCGGCGAACTCGCCGTCCCGCACCGCGAGGTACCGCCGGACGTCGGCCATGTCCCGCAAGGCGTTCACGAGCAGCTCGCGGGGGAAGTCCTCGTGCGAGGGCAGGCCTCCGGTGTCCGCGACGGCCGACGCTTCGGCGACCTCGACCAGCCACTTCTCCAGCTCGTCATCCCGGCAGGCCCGGACGCCTTCGGGGAAGTCACCGCCGCCGATCCGCCGCCCGAGCACGTTCTCGTAGGACTCCAGCCGGTAGCCGCGAGCAGTCAGGAAGGCGCCGATCGACGGGTCGGCGAGCTGCGAGAGCTCGACCTGCACCGGCGCACCGACGACCGCGAAAGCCGCCTCGATCTCGTCCAGCTCGGCGACGTCCGGCAGACCGGCGAAGCCCAGGCCCGCGACCTTGTTGAACGGTGAGCCTTCCTCGGCGAAACTCGCGATGCCGTCGGCGAGCGGGCGCGTGAAGCCGGCCTCGTCCCCGAGCCGCATCCGGGCGGCGTCGCAGCAGGCGGCGACGAACCGCGCTTCCGCGTGTTCGATGCGCCGGGCCAGGCCGGTATCGCAGAAAAGCCGTTCCCCGTCCACGTCCCCACAGTGGCGGACGCGGACGGGGAACGAAACCGATTTTGTCGGTGCCCTCCGGTAGCGTGGAAAACGGGGGCTGCTCAGCCCTCCACGCGGTGCGAAGCCCAGAACGACGTCAGGTCGGTCGACCCGGCCGCCGCCTGCGCCGCGGCCTTGAACTCGGCCGTGGTCGACACGCCGTACCAGTGCGACTGGGCGTAGGACTTCAGCAGGTTCGCCATCGCCGTGTCGCCGATCAGCCGCCGCAGGTCGTGCAGCGTGCACTTGCCGTAGTTGTAGACCACCGTGGAGTAGCGGGACGAATGCGCGTCCCAGTAGGCCATCGAGTTGGTCAGCTTCTCCGCGCTCGACTGCCAGGTGATGCCGCAGCCGCTGCCGGTGATCCCGCGGTAGAGGTCGGTGGCGTAGTCGGTGAAGCTCTCGTCCAGCCACGGCGAGTTGTACTCGTCGTCGCCGACGATCCCGTAGAACCACTGGTGCGCGATCTCGTGCGGCAGTGCCACGTTCGACACCAGGTCCATCACGAAGCCCGGGTACTCCATGCCGCCGAACCAGAAGTTGTTGTCCAGCACCACGTCCAGCTCACCGTAGGGGTAGTCGCCGAACCGCCCGGCGTGAACGTCGATCGCGTCGGCGGCCAGCGACAGCATCGAGTTCGCGCTGCTGGTGGAGATCCCGCTGACCGAGTAGACGTTCACCCGCACGCCCTTGCCGGACGTCGTGCTGATCTTCGCGAACGGCCCGGCGCCCCACGCGAAGTCCCGCACCTTGCTCGCCACGGCGTGCGTGGTGGTCGTGGTCCCGCTGGTCGTCTCGGTCGACGTGCCCGTGGCCGGCGTGAGCAGCGACGTCGGGTGGACGAGCGTGACGTCGAAGTCGCTGATCACCGTGTAGAACGACTCGCCGTTGTTCGTGTACGGGTCGAGGTGCCAGCCGGCGCCGTCGCGGACCGCGAGCACGGGGAGCGCGTTGCCGATCATGTTGAAGGCGCCGTCGTGGCCGAAGCGGTCGGCGCCGCTGGGCACGACGATCTTGAGGTCGAACCCGATGGTCGCCGACTGGCCCTGGGCGAGCGGGGCGGGCAGCGTGATCTTCAGCGCGGTGCAGTTCACGCTCAGCGCGGACGGCGTGCCGCCGGTGACGTTGGTGACGGTGATCGGCGTGGTCGGGCAGGAGCCGTGGTAGTTGTCCCAAAGCCGCAGGTACACCTCGGGCAGCGCGGTCGCCGACCCGTTGGTGAAGCTGACGCTCTGGTGCCCGGTCCAGGTGTCGCCCGCGGTGTTCGAGGTCAGGCTCACGGTGTACGCGGGGTTGACGGGCGTGCGCGTGGAGTCGGACGGCGCCGGCGAGATCGTCCAGGCGAAGGTCGCGCTGCCGCTGTTGCCGGCGGGGTCCTTCGCCGTCACGGTCACCGAAGACGTGCCGGCCGTGGTCGGCGTGCCGGTGATCTTGCCCGTGGCCGCGCCGATCGCGAGGCCGGCGGGCAGCCCGGTCGCGCTGTAGGTCAGGGCGTCGCCCTGCGGGTCGCTCGCCTGGATCTGCAGCGCCACGGCCTGGCCGACGGCGCCGGACTGCGCGCCCGGCGAGGTGACGACCGGCGACTGCGGGTTGCTCGTCCCGGTCGTGGTCAGCGAAAAGTCGTCGAGGACGAAGTTGGTCGCCAGGCTCGAGTCCTCGGTGCCGGTGACCTTCAGCGTCACGGTCTGGCCGAGGTAGCGCGAGACGTCCACGGTCCGCTGGACGTACCCGGTGTTCTTGTCGAGGTTCGAGTAGCTCGCGAGGGTGTCGGAGCCCGCCTGCACCACCAGCTTGTCGTAGGCGGTACCGGTGGTCGTCTCCTTGGTGTCGATGTGCGACCACCAGGACAGCGTCGCCGAGGCGCAGCCGGCGGGGAGCGTCAGCGACTGGGACAGGGTGTCGGTGTGCGTGCTGCCGTGGCCGCCCAGCCAGGCGACCATCGTGCCGCCGTGCGCGGGTTCCGCGCTGGTGGCGGCGGTGATGACCCCGCTGCTCGGGGTCCACGGCGTGGTGCCGCTCTCGAACCCGCCGTTGCCGACGGTCTGGTCACCGCAGACCGCGGCGGCCGAGGCCGGCGTGGCGACGGCGACTGTGCCCAGCAGGCCGACGGCCAGGCTGAACGCAGCAGAAAGCGCCCTCGATCTCATGGAGGCAGTCCTTTCCCGGCTCCGCCCGTGGGAGCCACGAAAAGCGTCCTCTGCGGCCAGGGCCGCAACAACCCGCCATGAGTCGGGTTCGGGATCAGGTCTGCTGCAGGGCGTTGAGCAGGATGAAGAGGAGCACGAGGGCGCCGGCGACCGCGAGGGCGGCCGAGACGGTGCTCTTGATCCATTCCCCGAAGCCCTTGGCGGTGCGGGAACGGTAGGCGGAATAGGTGGCGCGGGCCTCCTTCGCGGTGTGGACCCGGCCGCCGACGAGCATGCCGGCGCCCAGGGCGAGCAGAACGGCGATGAAAACGGACACGAGAGATCCCTTTCGGATCGGGAACGGTGGACGGTCTCCTTTTCTAGACCCGACGGACGGCGTGCGCCATGGCAAAGGGGAATCGGATTTCCGGGTCGGACGGCCCTGGTGGCCGCCGTGCCCGGCGTTCCTCGGAATCCCGCCGGGAGCATCCGACGGTATTCGTAGGATGCGTTGTTCCGCAACAGGATTTCCGGCGTCGCGCTTCCGGTGCGGGCGTCGGGAATTTCTCCCGCGATGTTTCTCAGCGTGACCGATCACTCGCGCTGTGCTGAAAGATCCACTGTGGAGGGTGACCTCCACTTTGTACGGATCTTGTACGGCGGGGTGCGAGCTTGGCGGCCGGAGACAGGGAGGAAGACATGGGCCCCAGGATCAAGGCGCTCACCGTGGCGGCCGGCGCGCTGCTCGCGCTGTCCGGTGGCGGGGTCGTGCACGCCGCGCCCGCGGCCGCCGCCGAGACCGGCATGGAAGCGATCTTCAACAACCCGCCGGAGAACGGCGACCGCGACCACTCGATCGAAACGCGGCTGGTCCAGCTGGCCAACGGCACCCCGGCCGGCGCGGAGATCTTCATCTCCCTCTACAGCTGGACCCGGCCCGCGCTCGCCGAAGCGATCAAGGCGGCGCAGGCCCGCGGCGTCAAGGTGCGGATCGCGCTCGACGGCGGAGCGGACGACGACCCGGCGAACACCGCGATGCCGATCCTCCAGTCCGCCGGGCTGACCCAGCTGGTGTTCTGCGGCACCGGCGGGGACAACACCGGCTGCATCGCCCACGACGGCAGCCCGCATTCGATCAACCACGACAAGCTGTGGATGTTCTCCGAAACCGAGGGCAAGAAGGACGTCGTCGTCATCGGTTCGTACAACCTGACCACCGTGCAGGGCAACATGTTCAACAATGCCCTGCTCACCTACGGCGACCCGGACCTGTACGGCTTCTACGCCGGGCACATGCAGAAGATGCTGGCGCAGAAGAAGGACAACAACTACTTCGCGAATGCCGGCTACCACAAGACGCTGACCAGCATGGTCACCAGCTACCTCTCGCCGCGCGCCGACTCGGACGGCGGCACGTCGGAGGAGTTCGCCACCGACACGTGGGCGCAGGTGCTGAAGTACATCACGAAGTACGAAGCCGGCTGCTCGCTCAACGTCGTGCAGGCCAACATCGCCGACTCGCGCACCCCGGTCGTCGACGAGCTGATCGGGATCGGGAAGCTGGGCTGCAAGGTCCGGATCGTCTACGACGACATGGGCACGGCGGCGCTCGCCGCCCTCAAGGGCAAGGCGAACGTGACGCTCAAGCGGTTCAGCACGACGGTGAACGACCGCGAGATCACCGTGCATTCGAAATACATGCTCTACACGGGCAACTACAGCGACAAAGCCGGCCGGGCCCTCGTCTTCACCGGCTCGCACAACGTCTCCGGCGCGGCCCTGCGTGACAACGACGAAATCCTGATCAAGGTGGAGAACGCGGCGATCAGCGCCGCCTACCAGGACAACTTCAGCACCATCCTGGCCCGCGCGAAGTGCTCGGCGCCGCCGACCGGTACCTGCTGACCACGTGGTTGTCGGGAGTGGTGAGGCGGTCTCGGCGCCGGGTCAGCGCGGTGACGCGGTGGGCATCGACGGTGCCCGGGTCGTACCCCGGGTCCTTCGGTGACCGGCGGGGGTCGCCCGCGCCGGAGCCGAGGACGCGGAACTCCACCCGGTCCGCTCGCGTGCATCGGGTCGTGGCCGGGCGTGCAAGCGCACTGCAAGCGAGGTGCAGGGCCGGTCGGCGATCCTGGCCGGGCCGGGGACACCCGACGATGTCCCCGGCCGGCTCGGCCGCCGGCGTGACCGGCGGTTCGGCTGTCGCTTTCGCCGGCGGCACGAGCTGGGGGTAGGGCCACCCCGGCGATCCCTCCGCGGTCGCCGGGGTGGCCCTTTGCCGGTTCCTGCCCGGGGCAGCTGCTGCCGGGTGCGGTCGCTGCCCGGTCATTCCCGCCGCGCGGCCCACATCGTCGTCAGGTACGTGGTGTCGACGTGGTCGTGCCCCGCCAGGAGCTCCCGCGTGCGGGCCATGAACTGGTCGAACAGGGCCGGCCCGAGCTGGACCTGCACGTCGTTGGCGGACCGCCAGATCCCCAGGTAGTGGTCGACACTCTGGCGCACGGTGTGCCGGCCTTCGATGTACACGACGTCGCCGAAGCCGGAGCGCGCGCTCAGCCGGTCGGTGAGGGTGGCGATCAGGCCGGACCGGGACGAGGTGATCCGGCTCAGGTCCGGCTTGAGGCGGGTGATCTCCGATTCGATCGCCACGAGGAGGGGGTTCGCCTCGATCCGGCGCGGGTTCCACAGCGCCGCGAACCAGCCGCCCGGGCGGAGCACCCGGTGGAACTCGTCGAGGCCGCGGTCGAAGTCCACCCAGTGGAAGGACGAGGCCATCGTCAGCACGTCGGCCGAGGCCGCCGGGAGACCGGTGGACTCGCCGCTGCCCTCCACCCATCTCACGGCCGCGCCCCGCGAATCCTCGATGCCGCGCTCCCGCATGGACGGGTTCGGTTCCACGGCCACCAAGGAGCGGGGGGAGGCTTCCGCGAGGATGCGGGTCCAGATGCCCGTCCCCGCTCCGACGTCCACCACGTCGAGCGTGTCCGGCGGCCGGCCGGTCAGGCCGAGCAGGGCGTCACGGGCCGTGGGGGCGTACCCCTCCCGGTACCGTGAGTAGTCTTCGGCGAGGCTGGAGAAATCCCCGTGCTTGAGTTCGGTGGTCATCACACTTTCTCCTTCTGGCGGCGGGCGAGACCGATTTTCGCGGGGGTGACGGCGGAAAACAGCTCGTCGGCCTTTTCCATGATGCGGTCGGCGGCGCGGTGGGGCGACACCCCGCCGTGGTTGTCCACGACGACGTCCGGGTGTTCCGGGAACTGGGCCGGCTGACCGAGCCCGACCACGCATTCCGGATCGCTGCCGCTGTACAGGCCTTTCTTGTCGCGCCGGTGCAGTTCGGGCATCGGGACGTCGAGCAGGACCTCGCAATAACGTGGTGCGTGTTCGCGGTTCCACCGCTGCACCGCGTGGAACAGGGAGATCGTCGCCACGATCACCAGGTGTCCCTGCCGGGCCAGCGCGCAGGCGAACTTGCCGTAGGTGAACGCCATCTTCAACCGGCTGCCGGGGTCGTACCCGCCGCGCCGGTCGAGGACCTCACGCATGACGTCGCCGTCGAGCAGGATGGGCGGCACTCCTCGTTCGCGCCAGCGCTCGGCGAGTATTTCCGCGACGGTCGTCTTCCCCGAACCGGCCAGCCCGGTCAGCCAGACGACCGCGCCCTCGGACGGCGCGGTGTGGTCGGTGAACAACGCATTTTCTTGTCTGTGCACCGTTCCCCCCATGGTGATTGATGTAAATCCACTCACGGTGATGTTAAATACGTCACTTCGCGCCCGTCGATAGGCTGAAAGTGTGATTTCCAATGAAATTGTTTCAATGAAAACGCGGCACGCTGAAATGGCCATTCGTCGAATGGTCTTACGATGGGATCCGGCAATCCCGTCAGTTTCGTGTTTCTGTTCGTTCCGGGTCCGCGGGGCGGGGTCCGGCTTTCTGGCGGTGCCGCCGGTGCCCGACGAGCACCGTCAGGACGCCGGCGACGAAGGCCGCCGCGGCGGCGACGGCGAAGGCCGTCTGGTATCCGGCGGCCAGTGCGCCGGCGGTGTCCGCGTCGGGGAGTGTTCTGGTGTAGCCGGTGGCCACCGTGGCCAGGATGGCGATGACGAGAGCGCCGGAGATGTGCGTGCTCGTCTCGAACAACCCGTACCCGACGCCTTTCTCGCCGGCCGGGACCTCGCTGCCGGCGGCGACGTTCAGCGTCACCGCCGCCCCGGCGATCCCGAAGCCGAGGAAGATCATCCCCGGCAGGAAATGCGCCACGTAGCCGCCGTCCGCCGGGGCGATGGCGAGCAGCAGGAGCCCACCCGCGCAGGTGACCTGCGAAACCACGGCCACGGCCGTCCAGTGCCAGCGCCTCAGCAGACGGGTGGTCATCGGGGACCCGATCGCCGACGCGACGCCCAAGGGGGCGAAAGCCAGTCCTGCCTGGAGCGCTGTGTAGCCCCGGGCCTGCTGGAAGAACAGCAGGCCGATGAACACCGTGCCGGTGTAGGCGAAAACCTGCCCCGGCATGCCGATGATCGCCGCGCGGAGAGTCCGGACGCGCAGCAGGGCCGGTCGCAGCAGCGGGCGGGACGTGCGGAATTCGCGGAGCACGAAACCCGCCAGGATCGCCGCGGAGAGCAGGAACGAACCCCACGTGATCGGCGACGACACCCCGGACCGTTCGATGCTCGAGATGGCGAAGACCAGCGCGGTCAGCCCGATGGTGGACAGCAGCGCCCCGCCGACGTCCAGTTTGGACGGCCGGTCGTGGTCGCGTCCGGCGTCGAGCACCTTCGGCGCGATGAGGATGGCCGCGATCGCGACCGGCGCGCTGAGGAAGAAGACGAAGCGCCAGCCCAGCGTTTGCGAAACCAGCCCGCCGATGACCGCCCCGCCGGCCGCGGCTCCGCTGCCGGCCACCGCGACCGCGGCGAAGATCCGGTTCCGCCGCTCGGTCGAGCGCATCGTGCTGATCAGCGCGTAGGAGTTCGGGATGGCCAGCGCCGCCCCCGCCCCCTGCAGCACCCGTGCGGCCAGCAGTGCCCACGCCGTCGGGGCGAGGCCGGCCAGCACCAGGCCGACGGAGAAGATCTCCAGGCCCGCGATCAGCGCTCGCCGCCGCCCGAAGCGGTCCCCGCACCGGCCACCCAGCAGGAGCAACCCGCCGAGGGGGAGCGAATAGGCGGTGGCCACCCATTGCAATCCCAGTGTGCTGAACCCGAGGCTGTGCTGGATCGACGGAAGCGCGACCGTGACGACCAGCCCGTCGAACACCATCAGGAAATTGGTGGCGGAGAGCACCGCGGCGGCGAGCGGCGATCGCGCGGCACTCAGCCGGGGGAGGAACCTGGGCAAATCCGTCACTCTCCTGCGGCCCGGGTCGGCCGGGTCAAAGATCATAACCGAAACTCTGCGCCAGCGCGGTGAAGTCGGAACCGGTGAAGAACGGTTCGAGCTCGGGCGTCATCCAGGACCGCCAGCCGTCGACCGCGCCGCTGCGCATTACGCGCGCGCTTCCGCCCGTGGCGGCGACGCTGTCTTCGTGGCGCCGCATGGCGGTGAACGAACTGCGCTCGGTCGCGCGTCCGAGCTGGCCGGTCGAGTAGCTCAGGCCCAGGGGCTCGAGCGCTTCCCGCATCGTCGTGACGGGTCTGCGCTTCAAATCCTCGAAGCGGAGGGTGGTGAAGTGGGCGCATCCCCGGCCGCGGCCGGCCCATTCGCGGTAGTACGACGTCCAGGCGGCAACGGGGGGCACACCGATGAAGAAGGGTTTCGCGAGGAATTCCTCGAAGGTGCCGGGCACCTGTTCCCAGGGAAGCCGGGCGAAGCCGCGGTGGTACTGGTACCACGAGTAAAGAGCGTCACGGGGATCCCGGACCAGCATCCACACGCCCCCGATCGCGTGGTTTTCGAACTCGCCGGCGGGAAGATGGGTTTTCATGAACCGGGGTGCCGTCGGCCGCTCGGGCGCTTCGGCAAAACGGCCGGCCCGGATGCGGCGCGTGATCTCGTCGGTCGGGGGCCGTGAGGAGCCGTCGGGACGCAGTGTCTCCTTGGTCAGGTCGACGTAGTGCAAGCCGAGTTCCAGGATGACGTTGCCGAGGAGACTGGAGCCTGCTCCGCCGATGCTCGGCATGACGATGTCGTCGTCGCGCATCAGCCGCATGTTCCGGTAGTGCTGCTCGAACCCCATCGAGCTGAAGTGGGCGGTTCTGCCCGCCGGACGAGTTCCTTGACTCATCGGTGAATCTCCCTCCCCTGGCGCCAGTGGCGCGCGAAGCAAGTCGTTTACCCTTCCCGTTGCGCGACTAACCCACCGAACGGGTGATTTCCGATGTTTCCGGAAGGGTGGCGGCGCCACCGGGACTGTTCGCGATTTCAGTTGTTCCGCGATGCGTGACATGCGTTTACCGCAGATCTTCACCGGTTCTTCGGCGCTGAAGAAACCCGGCCCGCGGGTGCGCCCCCGGGCCCCGGCGACGACCGGGGAGGTGACTCCGCGTGCCGGGCCGGCCCGGCGTTCCGGAGTGGCGGCGGCTCCGGATGCGTCGCAGAATGCGCGCATGCAGCCCACGGTCGTCCGGGTGGCGCGCCTGTCCGACCCACCGGGGCCCGCCGACGGCGTCCGCGTGCTCGTGGAACGGCTCTGGCCCCGCGGCACGGCCCGCACGGCGATCGTCCTCGACGGCTGGTACCGCGGGCTGGCGCCGTCCGACGAGCTGCGCACCTGGTACGGCCACGACCCGGACCGCTTCGCGGAGTTCGCCGAGCGGTACCGCGCGGAGCTGCGGGAACCGGACCGGGTGGCGGCACTGGCCCGGCTGCGGGAGCTGGCGGACGGCGGTCCGGTGACGTTGCTGACGGCGAGCGGGTCGCCGTCGATCAGCCAGGCGGCGGTGCTGGCCGAGGTGCTGGCGGGGGAGTGAGGCGGCTTTGAAGCCCCCTCATGGCGGTCAGCCTTGCTTCTTGGGGCGGGCGGCGCGGCCGCGGAGGTCCCGGTCGAGGAGCGTCGTCACAGCCGCGGCACGGTGTCCGGGCCCGCGGCCGTCGTGGTCACCGTCGCGGTGGCGGAGCCGAGCGTCTCGTGCCGAGCCGTCAAGGTCAGCACCCCGGGCGGCCCCGGCAACGGCCGCAGCCACACGGCGGCCGCGCCGCCGGTCGCGCCGAAGTCCAGCGTCTCGTCGCCCACCAGCTCGGCCTGGCCAGTCAGCGTCACCGTCACCCGGCCGGCCGTGCCCGCCCGCAGCGTCCCGAAACGGTCGGTCGCCGCGATCACCACCCGCGTCGCGTCGGTGCCGTCGGCGCGGAGCCGCGGGTCGTCGGCTACGCAACTGAGCACGTCGTGGCTCCGGTCGCCGCTGAACCGGCGGCTCACCGCCAGCCGGTCTCCGACATACCCGTCGATGCGCAGCTGTGGCCGGTGCCCGCGCGGGACCGTCAGATCGACCGCGAACGGCGGGTACCTCAGGTGCGGGAAGTCCGCGCGGCGGCTACGGGCCTCGCCCGCGGGGCGGTCGTCGAGGAACAGCAGCAGGCGGTCGCAGTTCGACCAGATCGTCGCGGCCCGTCCCGGACCCGTGGGCTGGGCCGTGAAGTCCCAGGCGAACCCCGGCTCGGCGACCGCCCGGACCCGCGGGTCGCCCTGCGAGGCGTAGAACGCCGCCGCCGGCTTGGGGATGCGGAAGAAGTCCGACACGCCCGCGAACTTCGACCCGCCGACCGACCGCTGCCAGCCCGACGGGTAGTCGAACGCGCACCACGCGAGCAGGCCGCAGTAGCGGTCGTCGGCGGCGGCCAGGTCGTGGGCCTTCGCGTGCAGCTCGGCCTGCAGGTGCTGGGTCGCCGGGGCATCGGTGCGGCGGTAGGCGCGGGCCCCGGCGAGCGTGCCGATCGACTCCGTCACCAGGTACGGCACCCCGGCCCGCGGCGGGCGCAGCTGGAACGGCGCGCCGCGGCGGGCGGTGTAGTCGTTGTAGGCCAGGACCTGCTCGTCCGTACCCGGCGGCAGGGCGAGCCGCGCGCCGGTCGTGGTGGCCAGCGCGCCGCTCGTCGGCCGCGACGGGTCCAGCTGCCGCGCCAGCCGCCCGGTGCGCAGGTACAGCTCGGTCGACCCGGCGGCCTCGTTGACCCGCGTCCCCCACACGACGATGCTCGGGTGGTTGCGGTCGCGGACGACCATCCCGGCGACGTCCTTCAGGTTCTGCCGCTGCCAGGCGTCGTCCCCGACGCGGCCCCAGCCCGGGATCTCCTCCCACACCAGCAGGCCCAGCTCGTCACAGGCGTCGAGGAACGCGCTCGACTGCGGGTAGTGCGAGCAGCGGACCATCGTGCAGTTCAGCTCGCGGCGCAGGATCTCCGCGTCGCGCCGCTGGACGCGGTCGGGCAGCGCGCCGCCCGCGAACGGGTACCACTGGTGGCGGTTGAGACCGAACAGCTTGAGCCGCCTGCCGTTGAGGAAGAAGCCGTCCGGGGTGAACCGCGCCTCGCGGAACCCGGTCCGCACCACCCGCCGGTCGAGCACCCGCGGGCCGGACCGGACGGAGACCTCGACGTCGCACAGCGCGGGATCCTCGACGTCCCACAGGCGGACCGCGCCGAGCCCGCCCACGTCGAACTCGACGGTCCTCGTGCCGACCGGCATCGGGGCGACGTCGGTGGTGCCCCGGGCCAGCTCCCGGCCGGCCTGGCGCACCGACGCCGTCACCCACAGCGGCTCGGCGAGCGCCACCGTGGTGTCGATCTCGCAGGTCACGTGCAGCGATGGGCTGGGGGAGAGGACGTCGCCGGGGCGGGCGAAGACGTCGGACAGCCGGGTGCGCGGCACGGTCCCGATCGTCGCCGGGCGGTAGATCCCGGCCGGCTGGTAGAAGTCGATCACCGACGGGCCCGCGGTGCGCGGCAGGTTGGGCGGGACGTCCAGCGCCCACCGCCCGTCGACCACCACGGCGAGCACGTTGTCGCCGGCCACGACCTCCGGCAGCTCGACCTCGAAGGGCAGGTAACCGCCTTCGTGCGTGACGACGAGCCGGCCGTTGAGGTACACCGCCGCGTTCGTCATGACGCCGTCGAAGCGGGCCCGGACGCGTTCCGCCGTCATCGCCGGCGTCACCGTGAAGTGCTTGCGGTAGAGCCATTGCTCCTGCCACGACGACGGCTGCCAGCCGGTCCACGACAACGGCGTCACGCAGTGGGGCAGCCGGACCGGGTCGAGATCGGTCTCGTCGAAGTCGGGGTCCGTGCCGCCGTCCCCGAACGGGCCGAACAACCAGAAATCGGTCAGCCGCACCGCTTCCGGACCGGCCGCGGCGAGCCCGGCGGACCCGGTGACAGCGGCGCCGAGTAGCGCGGCCCCGCCCGCGGCGAGGAACCTCCGCCGCGAAAGCCGCCATTGCCCGGCCATGACGACCTCCGTGTGTGTCCCGCCCAGATCATGCGTCTCCCCCTGTGAATCAGCTGTGGGGCGCCGCGGGTTACACGGGGACTTCAGCGCAGGGTCGAGGCGCGGACCACCAGCTCGGGGGTGAACACGACCTGCCGGTGCTCGTGCCCGGTTTCGGTGGTCTCCGCCAGCAGCAGCTCGGCGGCCGTGCGGCCCAGGCGGCGGCGCGGCTGGCGGACCGACGTCAGCGGGACCGCGGCCGCCGCGGCGAACTCGATGTCGTCGTAGCCCACGATCGCGAGGTCTTCCGGGACGCGCATGCGCAGGTTCGCGCAGCTCTGCAGCAGGCCGAGCGCGACCAGGTCGTTCGCGCAGAACGCGGCGGTCGGGCGGACCGCGGCGGGCAGCCCGGCCAGCCGCTCGCCGGCGCCGCGGCCGTCGGCCACGGTCAGCGCCGACGTCGTGAGGTCGACGAGGTGGTCCGGGCCCAGCCCGGCCTCGCTCAGCGCTCGCAGCGCGCCGAGCCGCCGGTCGCGGACCTGGCCCACCGAAGTGTGGTTGCCGATGAACGCGATCCGCTCGTGCCCCTGTTCCACCAGGTGCCGCACGGCGATCTCCCCGCCGTAGACGTCGTCGACCGCGACCGAGCAGTGCGTGGTGCCGCCGGGGGTCCGGTCGACGACGACCACCGGGGTGCCGCGGCGGGCGATCTCCCGCAGCAGCGGGGCGTCCGGGTCGACCGGCGTGATGAGGATGCCCTGGACCCGCTGCTGCTCGAGCCGGCCGAGGTAGGCCGCCTCCCGCGACGGCTGGTGCGCACTGTTGCAGAGGAACAGCGAAAGGTCGCCGGCGTCGGTGGCGTCCTCCATGCCGGCGGCGACGTCGGTGAAGAAGGGGTTGCTGCCGTCGAGCATCACGTAGGCCAGCACCCGGCTGCGCCCGGCCCGCAGCTGCCGCGCGGACTCGTTGCGCACGAACCGGAGTTCGGCCATCGCGGCCTCGACCCTCGCGCGCGTCGCCGGGCTGACCCGGTCGGGCCGGTTGAGCACGTTCGACACTGTGCCGAGGGAGACGCCGGCGGCCGCCGCGACTTCCTTCATGCCCGCCGCGCGCGGCTCGGCACCGGGCTCCCTGACCACCATCGAAACCCCCTCGTTGAAACGTAACATCACCGCGAACAACCTGGTGGAGATGCCATTTGGCCACGGCTTCACGGATTCATTGACTTCTTCTTCCGTCGCATAGTAGCTTCACCGCACCAGATTTGTGAAACCTTTCAATCCGGAGGTCGCGATGACGCGGCAGGACCCGGGCCCAGCCCCTCTGCTGGAGGTGCGCGGCGTGACGAAGTCGTTCGGCGCGGTCGCGGCCGTCGCCGGCGTGAGCTTCGGGCTGCACGCCGGGGAGGCGCACGCGCTGGTCGGGGAGAACGGCGCCGGCAAGTCCACGATCGTCAAGATGCTCGCCGGGGTGCACAAGCCCGACGACGGCACGTTGCTGCTGGACGGCGAGCCGGCCGAGTTCGGCTCCCCGGCCGACGCGAAGGCCGCCGGCATCGCGGTGATCTACCAGGAACCCACGCTGTTCCCCGACCTGAGCGTCGCGGAGAACATCGTGATGGGCCGCCACCCGCGCAAGACCCTCGGCCGGATCGACCGGGCGGCGATCCGCGCCGAGGCCGAGCGCCTCTTCGCCCGCCTCGGCGTCCGGATCGACCCGGCCCGGCCGGCGCGCGGGCTGTCCATCGCCGACCAGCAGATCGTCGAGATCGCCAAGGCGCTCAGCGCCGACGCCCGGGTGCTGGTGATGGACGAGCCGACCGCGGCGCTGACCCAGATCGAGGTCGAGCGGCTCTTCGCCGTCGCGAGGACGCTGCGCCAGGAAGGCGCGGCGATCATGTTCATCTCGCACCGGTTCGAGGAGATCACCGCGCTCTGCCAGCGCGTGACCATCATGCGCGACGGCAGGCACGTCTCGACCGACGCGCTCGACGACGTCACCGTCGACGAGATGGTGAAACGCATGGTCGGCCGTGACCTCGACGCGCTGTTCCCCAAGCAGGACGTCGAACCCGGCGCGACCGTGCTGGAGGTCGAGGGCCTCGCCCGGGAGGGCGTCTTCCGCGACATCTCCTTCTCGGTGCGCGCGGGCGAGATCGTCGCGTTCGCCGGGCTGGTCGGCTCGGGCCGCTCCGAAGTCGTCCAGGCCGTCTTCGGCGTCGACGAACGGGACGCCGGGGTCGTCCGCGTCAGCGGCAAGAAGCTCAAGCCGCACTCGTCGCGGGCCGCGATGGCCGCCGGGATGGCGCTGGTCCCCGAGGACCGGCGTCAGCAGGGCCTGATCATGGACCTGTCGATCGAACGCAACGTCACGCTGCCGCGGTCGCGCGCGCTCTCGAAGCTCGGCTTCCTGACCGGCGCGAGCGAGCGGCAGGAGGCCCGGCGCTGGACCGAGCGGCTGCGCACCAAGTACCGCCGCCTCGGCGACCCCGTCGGCACGCTTTCCGGTGGCAACCAGCAGAAGGTCGTGCTGGCCAAGTGGCTGGCGATGGCGCCGAAGGTGCTGATCGTGGACGAGCCGACGCGCGGCATCGACGTCGGCACGAAGGCCGAGGTGCACCGGCTGATGTCGTCGCTGGCCGCCGAAGGCGTCGCGATCGTGATGGTTTCGTCGGAACTGCCCGAAGTGCTCGGCATGGCCGACCGCGTGCTGGTGATGCGGGAGGGCCGGATCGTCGCCGAGCTCCCGCGCGCCGAGGCCACCGAGGACGCCGTCATGTTCGCCGCGATGGGCCAGGGAGCCGCCGCATGACCGCGACGAAGGAGGCGCCGGTGGCCAGGGAGACGACTGTCCACTCCGGACGCTCGTGGACCGCGAACGTGTTCAAGGCCCGCGAATCCGGCATCGTGCTCGCGCTGGCCGTCCTCGTCGCGTTCACCGCGACGCAGAACTCCCGGTTCCTGTCCGGGCAGAGCATCCGCGACATCCTGCTGGGCACGGCGATCCTCGCGGTGCTCGCCGTCGGGCAGGCGATCGTGATGATCACCCGCAACATCGACCTGTCGGTCGGCTCGGTGCTCGGCCTGTCGGCCTTCGCCGTCGGCACGCTGATGAAGGACAACCCGGGCCTGCCGGTGATCGTCGCCATCCTGGTGGGGCTCGGCGTCGGCGCGGTCTGCGGGCTGCTCAACGGCGCCCTGGTGCGGTTCGGCCAGGTGCCCGCGCTGGTCGTCACGCTCGGCACGCTCTACGCCTACCGCGGCGTCAGCTACTTCTGGGCCGGCGGCCAGCAGATCAACGCCGACAAGCTGCCCGCGTCGTTCCTCGACTTCGGCACCGCGTCGCTGCTCGGCGTGCCGTGGCTGGTGCTCATCGCGCTGCTGGTGCTGGTGCTCGCCGGGATCGTGCTGCGCAGCTACCCGGCCGGGCGCGAGCTGTACGCGATGGGGTCGAGCCCACAGGCGGCGCAGCTGGCCGGCATCCGGGTCGGCCGCAACACCAGCGCCGCGTTCCTGGTCAGCGGCGCGCTCGCCGGGCTCGCCGGTGTCCTGTTCGCCGCCCGGTTCGGCACCGTGGACGCGGCCGCCGGCACCGGCTACGAGCTCAACGTCGTCGCCGCGGCCGTCGTCGGCGGGGTCGCGGTGTTCGGCGGCAGCGGCTCGGTCTGGGGCGCGGGCCTCGGCGCGTTGCTGCTGACGGTCATCGGCAGCGCCCTGGCCGTGCTCGACATCAACCAGTTCTGGCAGCAGGCGATCGTCGGCGCGCTGATCCTGCTGGCGATCGGCGCGGACCGGCTCGTCGCGGTCCGGGTCGCGAAGGCACTGAAGAAGAGGGACGCCCATGTCTGACCGAGGGAACCGGCTCGGCCGGCTGCTCAGCTGGGACGCCGCGGTCGTGCTCGTGACGGTGATCGTGCTGATCGTCGCTTCGGGTGCCGTCGAGAACTTCGGCACCAGCCGGAACTTCACCTTCCTGCTGCTCGACCTGCTCCCGATCGCGCTGGTCGCGCTGCCGATGACGTTCATCATCGTCACCGGCGAGATCGACCTCTCGGTGGCGAGCACGCTCGGCCTGACGTCGGCGGTGATGGGCTCGCTGTGGGACGCGGGGATGACGATCGAGACGATCATCCCGCTCTGCATCGTGCTCGGCGCGGTCCTCGGCGCGCTGAACGGCTTCTTCGTCACCGTGCTGAAGCTGCCTTCGCTCGCCGTCACGATCGGCACCCTGGCCCTCTACCGCGGCCTGGCGTTCGTGGTGCTGGGTGACGGCGCGGTCGCCGACTTCCCGCGGGCCTACACCAGCTGGGTCACCGGCACGATCGGCGACGGCCCGATCCCGAACGTGCTGATCCCGCTGATCGTCGTCGCCCTGATCTTCGGCGTCGTGCTGCACGCGACCCCGATCGGCCGCGGCGTCTTCGCGGCCGGTGCCGGCGAACAGGCGGCCCGGTTCGCCGGCATCCGCACCGGGCGGCTCAAGTTCTGGCTGTACGTCGTGAGCGGCGCGGTCGCGGGTCTCGCCGGGGTCCTGTGGACGCTGCGGTACTCCAGCGCCCGCGCCGACAACGGGTTCGGTCTTGAACTGGCCGTCGTGGCCGCCGTGCTGCTCGGCGGCGTGTCCATCTTCGGCGGCAAGGGCACGCTCCCCGGCGTGCTCGCCGGGGTGGTCCTGCTGGCGTCGCTGCAGAACGCGCTGCGCCTGCAGGACGTGTCGAACGAAGCGCTCAACATCGTGACCGGCGTGCTCCTGATCGTGTCGGTCCTGCTCCCCAACATCGTGACTTCGGCCCGCACGGCAGTGCGACGCCGTCGGCAAGCGGTAACTCCGGAAAGGTGACGAAGATGTCCCGACGGTTCCTCACCGGCGCAGTGTCGGCCGGGCTGGTGCTGGTCCTGGCCGCGTGCAGCGGCACGACCAAGAACGACAACGCCGGCTCCGGCGCCCAGCAGTCCACCGCCGCGGCGAACCCGAACGCCGCGGCGAAGGAGGGCGTCAAGATGGCGTTCCTGCCCAAGCAGCTCAACAACCCCTACAGCGACATCGAGGTCAGCGGCGGCAAGGAGGCCCTGGGCGAGCTGAAGGGCGAGTACAAGCTGGTCGGGCCGAACGACGCCAGCGCGTCGTCGCAGGTCAGCTACATCAACACGCTGATCCAGCAGCAGCAGGACGTCATCGGCATCGCCGCGAACGACCCGAACGCGGTGTGCCCGTCGCTCAACCAGGCGCGCAGCGCCGGCATCAAGGTCGTCGCCTTCGACTCCGACGCCGCGAAGGACTGCCGCGACGTCTTCATCAACCAGGCCACCACGCAGGGCATCGGCGAGGCGCTGGCCAAGCAGGCCAAGGACCTCAGCGGCGGGTCCGGCGAGGTCGCCGTCCTGTCCGCGACGCCCAACGCCACCAACCAGAACGCGTGGATCGACGTGTTCAAGAAGGAACTGGCCAAGCCGGAGTACGCGAGCCTGAAGCTGGACAAGGTCGCCTACGGCAACGACGACGACCAGAAGTCGTTCCAGGAGGCCCAGGGCCTGCTGCAGTCGTTCCCGAACCTCAAGGTGATCGTCGCGCCGACCACGGTCGGCATCGCGGCCGCCGCGCGCTACGTCAGCTCGTCGAGCTACAAGGGCAAGGTCGCGGTGACCGGTCTCGGCACGCCGAACCAGATGCGCGCCTTCGTCAAGGACGGCACGGTGAAGCAGTTCGCGCTGTGGAACCCGGCCGACATCGGCTACCTCGCCGCCTACGCCGGCGTAGCGCTGAAGTCCGGTCAGATCACCGGCAAGACGGGCGAGAAGTTCAAGGCGGGCAAGCTCGGCGAGTACACGATCGGCGAGAACGGCGAGATCGTGCTCGGCCCGCCGACGACGTTCGACGCGAACAACATCGACAAGTTCAACTTCTGAAGTCTCCCGGCCGGGTCGCGACGGGTGGCCCGGCCGGGCTCCACCAAGGATGGACTGTGCCCCGATACTGCTTCTGCCTGCAGGTCAAGCCCGATCGGCTGGCCGAGTACGCCGAGCGCCACCGCGCCGTCTGGCCCGAAATGCAGCAGGCCCTGCGCGACACCGGCTGGCGCAACTACTCGCTCTTCCTGCGTGAGGACGGCCTCCTGATCGGTTACGTCGAAGCCGACGACCTCGCCGCCGCGCAGGCCGCGATGGCGAAGACCGAGGTCAACACCCGCTGGCAGGCGGAGATGGCGGAGTTCTTCACCGGCCTCGACGGCGGCCCGCCCGACGAAGGCTTCCAGCTCCTGGAAGAGGTCTTCCACCTCGACCCCACCCCTGTCGCGGAAGGACAGTGATCGCCGTGGATGTGAAAGCGGCTCTGCGGGCCCAGCGCATCGAGACGCCGTCGTGGGCGTACGCGAACTCGGGCACCCGGTTCAAGGTGTTCCCGCAACCGGGCGTGCCGCGCACCCCCGAGGAGAAGATCGCCGACGCCGCGATGGTGCACAAGCTCACCGGGGTCGCGCCGAGCGTGGCGCTGCACATCCCGTGGGACAAGGTCGACGACTACGCCGCCCTGACCGCGTACGCGCGAGACCTCGGAGTCGAGATCGGCGCCATCAACACCAACGTCTTCCAGGACGAGGACTACAAGCTCGGTTCGGTGACCAACCCCGACCCGGGCATCCGCCGCAAGGCGACCGACCACCTCCTCGAAGCGATCGACATCATGGACGCGACCGGCTCACGGGACCTGAAGCTGTGGTTCTCCGACGGGATCAACTACCCCGGCCAGGACGACATCCGGGACCGGCAGGACCGGCTGGCCGCCGCGTTGAAGGAGGCGTACGACCGGCTGGGCGGCCATCAGCGGATGTTGCTGGAGTACAAGCTGTTCGAGCCGGCGTTCTACGCGACCGACGTCCCGGATTGGGGCACGTCGTATGCCCACTGCCTGGAGCTGGGGGAGCGGGCGACCGTCTGCATCGACACCGGCCACCACGCGCCGGGGACGAACATCGAGTTCATCGTGGCGTTCCTGCTGCGGGCGGGGAAGCTGGGCGCGTTCGACTTCAACTCGCGGTTCTACGCCGACGACGACCTGATGGTCGGGGCGGCGGACCCGTTCCAGCTGTTCCGGATCATGTACGAGATCGTCCGCGCCGACGCCTTGGATCCTGCCTACGGTATTGCGTTCATGCTCGACCAGTGCCACAACATCGAGGCGAAGATCCCGGCGATCATCCGGTCGGTGATGAACGTCCAGGAAGCGACCGCGAAGGCGCTGCTGGTGGATCGCCCCGCGTTGCGGGCGGCCCAGCAGGCGGGTGACGTGCTCGGCGCGAACGCCGTGCTGATGGACGCCTACAACACCGACGTCCGGCCGCTGCTGGCCGAACTGCGTGAGGAAGCCGGGCTCGACCCGGACCCGATCGCCGCCTACCACCGCGGCGGGTACCAGGAGAAGATCGTGGCCGAGCGCGCCGGCGGCACGCAGGCCGGATGGGGAGCATGACGATGACCGTGCCGGAGCAGCTCATCGCGCGCAGCAACGCGCTCGGGGCCGACCCGCGCAACACCAACTACGCCGGCGGCAACACCTCCGCCAAGGGCGACGTCACCGACCCGGTCACCGGCGCGCCGACGGAGGTGCTGTGGGTCAAGGGCTCCGGCGGCGATCTCGGCACGCTGACCGAGGCCGGGCTGGCGGTCCTGCGGCTCGACCGGCTGCGTGCCCTGGTAAACGTGTACCCGGGCGTCGAGCGCGAGGACGAGATGGTCGCCGCGTTCGACTACTGCCTCCACGGCCGGGGCGGCGCCGCGCCCTCGATCGACACCGCGATGCACGGTCTCGTCGAGGCCCCGCACGTCGATCACCTGCACCCCGACTCCGGGATCGCCCTCGCGACGGCAGCGGATGGCCCGGCGCTGACCAAGGAGTGCTTCGGCGACCGCGTCGCGTGGGTCGACTGGCGGCGGCCCGGGTTCCAGCTGGGCCTCGACATCGCCGCGGTGAAGGCGGCGAACCCGCAGGCGATCGGCGTGATCCTCGGCGGGCACGGCATCACCGCGTGGGGCGCGACTTCCGAGGAGTGCCAGGCCAACTCCCTGGAGATCATCCGCACGGCCGAAGCGTTCCTGGCGTCCCGGGGTGCTGCGGAGCCGTTCGGGCCGGTCGTTCCCGGCTTCGAGGCCCTCCCGGAAGCCGAGCGGCACGCGCGGGCGGCGGCTTTGGCGCCGGTGATCCGCGGGCTCGCCTCGACCGACCAGCGGGTCGTCGGGCACTACACCGACAGCGACGTCGTGCTCGACTTCCTGGCTCGCGAGAAGCTCGCGCCGCTCGCCGCGCTGGGGACGTCGTGCCCCGACCACTTCCTGCGGACCAAGGTCCGCCCCCTGGTCGTGGACCTGCCCGCGACGGCTCCGGTCGACAGTATCCTCGAACGTCTGCAGGAATTGCATACCGAATACCGTGCGGAGTATGCCGCCTATTACGAACGGCATGCGAGCCCGGACTCGCCCGCGATGCGCGGTGCTGACCCGGCGATCGTGCTCGTCCCCGGCGTCGGCATGTTCTCGTTCGGCAAGGACAAGCAGACCGCGCGCGTGGCGGGCGAGTTCTACGTCAACGCCATCAACGTCATGCGCGGCGCCGAGGCCGTCTCGACCTACGCACCGATCCCCGAGAGCGAGAAGTTCAGGATCGAGTACTGGGCCCTCGAAGAGGCCAAGCTGCGGCGGATGCCGAAGCCCAAGCCCCTCGCCGGGCGGATCGCCCTGGTCACGGGCGCGGGTTCGGGCATCGGCAAGGCCATCGCCCGGCGGCTCGCCGCCGAGGGCGCGTGCGTCGCGATCGCCGACCTGAACGCCGACGCCGCCGCGGAGGTCGCTTCGGGCATCGGGAACGCGGACAAGGCCGTGGCCGTGACCGCCGACGTCACCGACGCCGGCGCCGTGCAGGCTGCGATCGACGCCACCGTGCTCGCCTTCGGCGGCATCGACCTGGTGGTCAACAACGCCGGGCTGTCCATCTCGAAGCCGCTGCTGGAGACCACCGAACGCGACTGGGACCTGCAGCACGACGTCATGGCCAAGGGGTCGTTCCTGGTCGCCCGCGCGGCGGCCAAGGCGATGATCGACCAGGGCATCGGCGGGGATATTGTCTACATTTCCTCGAAGAACTCGGTGTTCGCGGGCCCGAACAACGTCGCCTACGGCGCGGCGAAAGCCGACCAGGCCCACCAGGTCCGGCTGCTGGCGGCCGAACTCGGCGGGCACGGCATCCGGGTCAACGGCGTCAACCCCGACGGTGTCGTCCAGGGCTCCGGCATCTTCGCCGGCGGCTGGGGCGCTCAGCGCGCGGCCGTCTACGGCGTCGAGGAGGCGAAGCTCGGCGAGTTCTACGCCCAGCGCACCATCCTCAAGCGCGAAGTGCTGCCCGAGCACGTGGCCGCCGCGGTGTTCGCGCTGACCGGCGGCGAGCTGACCCACACCACCGGTCTGCACGTGCCGGTGGACGCCGGGGTCGCCGCCGCGTTCCTGCGCTGAAGGAGGACCGATGATCGACCGCATCACCCCGCGCCGCACCCGCGTCGGCCTGGTCTCCGGCGGGCTCGGTGCGTACTGGCCGCAGTTCCCGTCGCTGCTGCCCCAGTTGCGGGCCTCGGCCCGGCGCGTCACCGAGCGGTTGTCCACTATGGACTGCGAGGTCGTCGACGCCGGGTTCGTCTCGGACGCGGTCGAAGGCGCGGCCGCGGCCGAGAAGCTGCGGGTGGCCGGGTGCGACCTGATCATCGGCTTCCTCACCACGTACCTGACGTCCAGCATGCTGGCGCCGGTCGCGCAGCGCTCGGGCGCGCCGGTCCTGCTGCTCAACCTGCAGCCGACCGAGGTGATGGACCACGAGTCCTTCGACACCGGCGCCTGGCTGGCCTACTGCGGCGCGTGCCCGCTGCCCGAGATGGCCAACGCGTTCCGCCGTCTCGGCGTCGAGTTCCGCTCGGTGTCCGGCTACCTGGAGGACGAACGCGCCTGGACTCGGATCGAGCGCTGGATCAAGGCGGCCGGCGTCCGGGCGGCGCTGCGGCACGGCCGCCACGGCCTGCTCGGGCACCTCTACCCGGGCATGATGGACGTCTCCACCGACCCGACGCTGGTGTCGGCCCAGCTCGGCGGGCACGTCGAGATCCTGGAGGTCGACGACCTGCGGGTCCGCGTCGAGAAGGTCTCCGACGACGAGACCGCCGCCCGGGTGGCGCTGGCCCGTGAAGTGTTCACTGTGGACGAGTCCGTTGTGGACGAAGACTTCGCCTGGGGTGCCCGGGTCTCGGTCGCCCTCGACCGGCTCGTTGCGGATTTCTCGCTGGATTCCCTGGCCTACTACCATCGGGGTCTCGACGGCGAAACCCACGAACGCGTCGGCGCCGGGTTCATCCTCGGCGCATCGCTGCTCACTGCGCGCGGCATTCCCGCCGTCGGCGAGTACGAGCTGCGGACGTCGCTGGCCATGCTGGTCATGGACCGGCTCGGCGCGGGCGGCTCGTTCACCGAGCTGCAGGCGCTGAACTTCCGTGACGGCGTGGTGGAGATGGGCCACGACGGCCCGGCCCACCTCGGCATCAGCGCCCGCAAGCCGCTGCTGCGCGGCCTGGGCGTCTACCACGGCAAGCGCGGGTGGGGCGTGTCGGTCGAGTTCGACGTCAAGCACGGCCCGGTGACGCTGTGCGGGCTCGGCCAGCGCCGCGACGGGACGTTCACGCTCATCGCGTCCGAAGGCACCGTCGTGCCCGGGCCACTGCTGCGGATCGGCAACACGACGTCCCGCGTGGACTTCGGCTGCGACCCGGGGGAGTGGACGGACGCGTGGTCGGCGAGCGGCATCGCGCACCACTGGGCGCTGGGCACCGGGCACCGCGTCGCCGAGCTGACGGCCGTCGCGGACCTGCTCGGCCTCGAGCTGTCCGTGGTGAACCCGTGAAGCGGGTGGCGGCGGTCGACCTCGGCGCGTCCAGCGGCCGGGTGATGGCCGGGACGGTCGGTTCCGGCACGCTGACCGTCGAGGAGGTCCGGCGGTTCCCGAACGGCGGAGTCCGCGCGGGGCCGGCGCTGTACTGGGACATCCTGGGGCTGTACCGCGAGACCCTCGCCGGGATCCGGGAAGCCGGCCCGCTGGACGGCGTCGGCGTCGACTCGTGGGCCGTCGACTACGGGCTCCTGGACGAGCGTGGCGCGCTGCTCGGCAACCCCGTCTGCTACCGCGACCCGCGTACCGACGGCGTGCCCGCCAAGGTGGCGGCCACGGTGTCCGCGCGCGAGCTGTACGACGTCACGGGGTTGCAGCAGCTGCCGTTCAACACGCTGTACCAGCTGGTGTCCGAAGGCGACCGGCTCGACGCGGCAGCCACGATGCTGCTCATCCCGGACCTGCTGAACTACTGGCTCACGGGGTCGATCGGCGCCGAGCGCACGAACGCGTCGACCACGCAGCTGTACGACGTCCGCGAACAGGCCTGGGCTGCTTCGCTCGCTTCGCGCGTCGGCATCCCGCCGCGGCTGCTGCCGCCGCTGCGCGACCCCGGCACGGTGGTGGGCCCGGCGCGGGAGCTGTCCGGGCTGCCGGTGGTGGCGGTCGGCTCGCACGACACGGCGTCCGCGGTGGTCGCGGTGCCGGCCTCACCGGGGACGAACTTCGCCTACATCTCCTCGGGCACCTGGTCGCTGGCCGGGCTGGAGCTGCCCGCGCCGGAGCTGGGTGACGCCGCGCTGGCCGCGAACTTCACCAACGAAGGCGGCGTCGACGGCACCATCCGGTTCCTGCGGAACGTGATGGGGCTGTGGGTGCTGTCGGAGACACTGCGCGCGTGGTCGTGCCCCGATGCGGAACTGCCCGGCCTGCTGGCGGCGGCTGCCGAGACACCCGCGTTGGCCGCGGTGGTGGACATCGATGCCCCGGTGTTCCTGCCCCCGGGCGACATGCCATCGCGTCTCGAGGCGGCCTGCCGGGCGACAGGCCAGCGCCCGCCCGAGGGCCGGGCCGCGGTGGTCCGGTGCATCGTGGACAGCCTGGCCCTGGCCCACCGCCGCACGATCCGCGAGGCGGCAGTCCTGGCGGGCCGCCGGGTCGACGTGGTCCACATCGTCGGCGGCGGCGCCCGCAACGCGCTGCTGTGCCAGTCGACGGCGGACGCGTGCGGAGTCCCGGTCCTGGCAGGGCCGGTCGAGGCGGCGGCGCTGGGAAACGTGCTGGTCCAGGCCCGCGCGCTGGGCGAGGACCTGCCGGACCTGGCGACGATGCGGGCGTTGGTGCGCGAGACCCAGACCGTCCACCACTACGAGCCGTCCGGCGCAGCGGACTGGGACGCGGCCGAAGCCCGCGTCACCTCCTGACCGCCACCCGTCGCCGAAAGTCCGTGAAGGCCTCCTTCCCGGCCATAAGAGCCGGTAAGGAGGCCTTCACGGCACACCGGGACGACCAACGAAGATGATCAAGGATCGCCGCAGGTCAGAGGCCCGTAATCGTGATCATGGGAGCTCTGGGCACGGTGGTCGTGGGAATACATTTCCCACGGAGTTGATCAGCTTCGGTCGGCCGGTTACCGTCACCGATGGGACGCCGCGCGTGCGCAAGCGAGAGGCAGCCCACGCGATGACAACCAAGACCCGCCGGAAGTCCGCCCCGAAGAACGAGGAGGCGGCGCCGGAGCAGCTGTCCAGCGGCCGGTGGCGCATCTACTACTGGCACCCTGTCAAAAAGGAGAAGCTCTGGGTCAAGAACCCCGAGCCCGGCTCCCGCGGTACCTGGCCGGATGAGTCCTCCGCCCTCCTCGCGCGCGAGGAGTACAAAGCCCGCCTCGACGGCGCCCTGATCGCCCAGGGCATCCCCGTCCAGCGCCAGACCCACAAGCCCGACGTCAAGACCTTCCGGCAGGTGGTCGAGGAGTGGCTGCCCCTCCAGGACGGCACCGCGCAGTCCTGCCGGTCCCGGCGCTCCTACCTCAACGTCCTGATGCGCCGATTCGGCGACACGCCGATGCCGGAGTTGAAGTGGGACACCTACCGGGAGTGGGACCTGAAAGAGAAGGACGCCGGCCGCGCCCCCGCGACCCGGGCGAACCGGCTGCTCTACCTCGGACAGGTCTTCCGCTGGGCCGTCAAGAAGGGGTACTGCCCGAAGGATGAAACGGAGGGGCAATCCGTGAAGGTTCGGCGGCTCATTCACCCCGAGGTGATCGGGCCCGACACCTTCGACAAGGTGTGCCAGCACGCCCCGGACTGGACGGTGGTGGCGTTCGTTCTCGCCTACGACTGCGGGCTTCGCGCGGGTGAGATCTGCGGCCTGACCTGGCGGCGGTTCGATCTGAACAGCCCTATCCCGACGGTCCTCGTCCGCGACGTCATGGAACCCGGAGGCACGCGTCGGGCCAGCACGAAAACCGGCGTCGAGCGGCTCGTGTCGCTGACGCCCCGCGCCGTCGCGATGCTGAAGGCACTGCGGGGTACCCGGCTGGGTGACGACGGCACGGATCACGTGGTCCGCAACAGCCGGAACAAGCCGATCGATCCCAGCTACATCAGCCGGCAGTGGCGCAACGCGTGGCGGCGTTCCGGCGTCCGCGAGCCCCGCCCGCGCTTCCACGATCTTCGCCACTGCGCCGCCACGCGCCTGGCGGCCACCGGGGCGCCGATCAAGGTAGTCCAGAAGATGCTCGGGCACACCAACCTCAGCACGACGACGAAATACGTGACGGACGCGGAGGTCGAGGAGATGTCTGCCTGGATGAACGTCGTCGGCCAGGGGCGGTTCGCCGTGGTCGACAACATGCCGACGCCTATCGACAAGAAGCCGGCGGCGTAAATACGAACGGTTTGCGGGGTCGAGATGCCCACCCGGATCTCGACCCCGCGAAATCGTTGACTAGGGGTGACTTTCGGCGTTAGGCACCTCGGTGCCTTGAAGCTGGTTAATCACCGTTAAGTCCTCGGCTGTCAGTAGGATGAACTTCCCGCACGGTCGCAGCCGGACCTCGGTGATTGCCCCCTCGGCATCTGGCCGAAGTTCCACCGGTAGCTTCTGCTTCGCATCTCCCACGACGAGCCTCAGTGCCGTCACGCGTCCATCCCCTCTCAGCACCACCGGGCAGCCATGGGTGGCGCCACGGGAATCTGGGTTACGTGAGGTACCCAGACGGCGGCATCAAATGATGCAGATGCACTAATATCACACCAAAGGTGCAGATGGCAGTTATTCCGTCGTATCCGAAGTGACACTTTCGGTCGATGTCACCCAGAGTGGAACCGTCCGTTTGGCGTAACGAACGACGTCGGCACGTTGCTCTGTCGTAGCCGCATCCACCACCTTGGCAAGTTCGACAATTGCGCGTCGCTTGCGGTCGGACATGTTGACCGTGAGCCGCAGGAGTCGCTCAACCACTTCTGCGCAGTCCTGCGTCTGCGGGTATAAGTCCTTTGCGAACGCCAGGAAAACTTCGTTGTACGAGCATCCGAGGAATGTGGCGATTGCGGAAATTCTCTCCGACTTTGGAATCCCGACGTATGTTGCCGTTCCCGGCTTGAAGATCCGGTTGATGACGTGCAGGTCCACGCCGACTTCTTCGGCGCGTTTCACCCTGTTCTTTGCGACACCATATTTTTCGAAAAGCGCTCGCACTTGCCGAAGATGGTTCAACTCGGGAGACAGTTCTTGGCTTTGCGTCGGGTTCGCGTTCGACATCGCTCTCGACCTTCCTTTGCTCCCCGGAGGCTCACGCCCGGCGAGGTTTGCCGCCTGGTGTCTGCCGCCGTAGTCACGCCTGTCGGACAGTTTGGCACGGTGTCGCAGTCATGTTGTCAGCATCTCTCTGTAAGCGCAGGTGCAGATACCTCCCGATCGGGGGATTTCGGCGGTTACTTAGCGGGCACATGGATCGCATGATGTCGCGTGACCAGGCGCTATAGCGCAATATTGGTAAAATCTGTCAGATTTCTTGATCTTCGGCGTGTCGTCGTGCAAGGGTCACAGAAGCCCCAACCGGCCCCGCTCGACGGAAACAACGACCCGCCCAAGCGCACGCGCGGACCGTCGACCGGAAGGGACCAAGAACGGAGAGGAGGGCCCGAGTGTTGGCCACCGCGGACGAGACGCGGCAGATGTCCATGCCCGAGTTCCTACGACGGAACGCGGTACCCCTCGACGAGGCGGTGGAGTATCTCCGGATCGACCGGTCAACCGTGTACCGCTACATCGAGGACGGCAAGCTCGCCCGGGTAAAGCACGGAGGCCGGACCTGGATTACGCGGCGATCCATCGATGAGTACGAAACATCGCTCATCGAGGAAGCCACGAAGGAACAGGGCCGCGCTGCCCGAGCGGCCAAGCGCGCCCACTGACCTGCGCGCGGCCGGGCTGACGCTACCCATTCCCGACCGCGCTCGATCCCCCGCAAAGGAACCCCGATGACTCAGACTCATCATCCCATTCCCAGGCGAGGCGGCCAACACCGCCGCCACAAAGGCGATATCGAGCTGCGGACCGTCGCCGCGATCTGGCAGCGCTACCACTGGGGTGTGCCGCCGTGGCCGATCGAGAACCTCGGGATGGGCAACTACACTCCCCGCCACGCCGCCAAGCCGGTTCGTCGGCGGGTGTACCTGCCCGACGAGGCCGGGTCGGCGCTGTGACCGAGATTCGCGGCCGGGCCCGTGAGGTGGTCCGTGGCCAGCTCCGACTGATCGACAAGACGCGCGCCGTGTACGCCGATGCCGTTTTCACCCGTATCGGACAGGCCGCCATGAAGATGTTCATCGCCGCCGCCGTGCTGCTGGTTGTCCTGATGGCCAGCATCGCGATCGTGTGGCTCAGCTAGAGAGGAAGTACATGCCCATCACCGAAGCTCCGTTCGACGTCGCCGGCATCACCGTCCCGGATGACCTCAGCGGGATCTTGCTGAAGAACCGCGACACCCCGACGTTCAACGGAGTCCTCGCGAAGAACCGCAAGATTGTCACACAGTTGCGTCGGCAGGCGTGGCCGGTTGCCGCCGCGCCCGACGAGGAGCAGCCGCCGGAGCCGAACGACGCGCCGGAGGAGACCCCGCAGCCTGCCCCGGACCCGACACCACAGTTCACCGAGCCCGGCGACGCGCCCGAGGAGGACACGCCGACCGCCGATCGGTAGTCGCATGAGCCGCACCCACGAATGCCCGGGTGGGTGCGGTGCTCCGGTTCCGAAGCATCGGTTCGCGTGTAACAGGTGCTGGTATCGCCTCCCCGTTCCCCACCGGACCGCGATCCAGCAGAACTACCGGCACCGCACTCCCGGCTATGCCTGCGCGCTCTACGAGGCGCATACCTGGTTCTTGGATCACCCGCTCGCCACAGAGGACAGACGCAGCAGCTCAGAAGGGCCTTCCCGGAGATGACCATCATGTTCCACGATCAGATCGACAGGCGGGCGCAGGCGTTCCGCGACGTCATCCGCGACTACGCCGAGCTTCCCCGGCCGCACAACACCGAGGTGCGCCGGGAGGGCGAAACCGGCGTGCGGATGCACTTTCTGCACCTCGACGACGTGATCGCTTGGGCCCTCCACTTCGGGACACCCCTCCAGCTCAAGCCGACCAGCATGTTTGTTCGGGCCAGCACCACCATCCTCGTCGAGGACGTGTTCATGCTCATCTGGACCCAGCTCGACCCCATCGAAGCGTGGGCGCTGCTGGTCAAGGCTGGCTACGACGCCACCGACCGCGAGTTCGAAGAGTCGTTCAAGGTCCACGGCGTCGAGATCCCCGCAAGCCACGCCTTCGCGATCAGCACCCTGGCCTCGGCCGGCTGACACAGACCGGGGTGGGGGCGGGTGATCCCGACGCACGCGCCCCCACCTCATCCCCACCCCCGAGGAGCGCACATGCCCATCAAGATCACAGGGCGTCTCCCGGCCGACAGCGGCCTGGAGGACATTTTCGACGAACTGGTTGCCAAGCCGCCCCGCGAACAGCTCATCATCGCCAGTATCCGATGCGTCCGGACCACGACCCTCGCGAGGGACGGCACGACTACCGCGGAGGTCAGCATCACTGCAGTCGAGGCACTCCCTGAGGCCACCGACCAGTGGGAGCGCGGCCGAGAGCTGCTCGACACGCGACGCGAGTTCCGCACCGGCAAGATGGAATTGCCGCTCTAGCAGACCGAACGTCATCCACCGACGACCCGCAGGCAGGGATCAGACACGACCGATCAGGCAGTCGATATCCGGGACCAGGCTGTAACTCTCGCCGTCCTGAAGGCGCTCAAGGAGCGCATCCGCGACCTCGAAATGGACATCAACGAACAGCTTCTGTCCGCGATGGACGAAGGTGATTCGAAGGCGGCGACCCTTCCCGACGGGGTACGCCTCGGCAAGTTCACGAAGACGCGTGGTCGCACCACTCCCACCGTGACCAACGAGCGCGCTTTGCTCGACTGGGTGGCCGAGCACTGCCCCGAGGAGATCGAGCAGCGCATCCGACCCGCGTTCCTCGACAAGATTTTCGATTCGGTCAAGCGTCACGGCGCCGCAATCGACTTCGCTACCGCCGAGGTCATCCCCGGCATTGAAGCTCGCTACGGCAACCCCTACATCTCCTTCCGCGGAGAGCCCGGCTACCAGGCCGTCGTCGCCGAGCGGTGGCACGAGATCGCCGGCCCGCGGCTGCTGGACGGTGATGCGTGATGGCCGTCGACCTGGGCGACTACAACGACGTCGCCAGCCGCATCGCCGAGTTCCGGGCCAAGTACCCCGAAGGCAGCCTGCGCCCGGTCAACACCAGTGCGCCCTACGCGATCGAGCGCATCGGCGACCAGATGTACCTCGTCGTTGTGGCTGCCGCCTACCGAAATCCCGACGATCCGACACCGGGCGTCGGGATGGCCTACGAACCCGTTCCCGGGCGAACCCCCTACACCCGCTTCAGCGAGCTGCAGAACGCCGAAACCGCGGCCTGGGGGCGCGCGATCGTCGCCGCGCTCGCCGCGGACACCCGCAAGGGTGTCGCTTCGCAGGAGGAAGTCCGCAACCGCGTTGCCGAGCGGGAACCCGATTCCGCCGCGGACCGCCTCCGTTCCGAGATCAAGGATCTCGCCGCGGAGCGGGGATGGCCGCTCTTGGACGTCATGCACGAGTTCGCTCGCCGGACCGAGCAGGACATCCGCGATGCGCCGGGAACCATGCTCAACGGCTTCCTCGCTTCTCTCCGAGCGGACGGGATGCCGGATCGCGAGTCCACGTCGTGATCCTCAGCTACACGCAGCGGACCATCCTGCACTTCATCCGTACCTACATCAAGGAAAACGGCTACCCGCCGACCGTCGCCGAAATCGCTGACGGCGTGAAGCTCCGCTCCAAATCCTCGGTGATCCACCAACTCAACACGCTGGAACGAGGCGGCTTCATTCGACGTGATGCCAACGTCGCACGGGGCCTCATCATCCTCACGGAGGCGGAACTGGAGTGACGGAACCCCTGGAGCACTTGGGGAACGTCAGCCGCCAGTATCAGCAGAAGGCCGCCGAGTATCGCGGGATCCTTGTCGCAGCAGCGAAAGCGGAGGCTGCACACAAGTCCGCGCGTGCGCAAGCGATTCTTCGCGCGAAAGCTGACGGAGAGCGCGTTTCCCACGCGACAGCCGAAACCATCGCCGAAGCCGACGACCGGATCGCCGCGCTCTACCTGGAGCGCCTGGTCACCGCAGCGGAAGCCGAAGCGCACAAGGCTCAGCTGCTCCAGCTTCGGGAGCAGGTAGCGAACGGCAGAACGTTCGTTGCCTCGGCCCGCGAAGTCGACAAGATGCACGCCGAAGGCCGAGCAGGAATCTAGGCCAGACTCCACAAAGGACATACGATGACAGCGGATACCCGCCGCTGGCGTGTTGGCACGCACTATGGCATCCACGCGTATGCGGAAAACCCCGGCAAGTTCGACGACGAGCCGATCTTCACGGCGCACGAGCGCGACACTGCCGAGCAAATCGTGTTCGAGCACAATGCGATTCACCTGCATCACCACGATGCGGATGACCAGCCGGCCGATATCCAGGTGGGCAAGCTGCTCTATGAGGTTGCTCGTCTCAAGGTTCAAATCCGCAGGCTTGAAGCGCGGAACGAAGACCTCGAACAGCGCGGGCTGTCGCAGGCTGGCCATCTCTTGAAGGCCAACGGCGACCTGCACAACCTCCGGATGCGCCTGATGGATCTGGCGGGGGCCGAGTCGTCGGCGATGCATCGCGCCGACGACGCCGCCGGCTGCGATGAAGCGGACTGCGTATGAACATCACCCAAGCGCGCCGCATTGTCGCCGCCCGCAGCGACGGCATGTGCGAGGTGTGTGGGCGAGGCAAGGCGACGAACATCCAGCACCGGAAGAACAGGTCGCAGGGTGGAACGTGGCGAGTCTCGAACCTGCTGCACGTCTGTGGCTCCGGCACCACCGGCTGTCACGGCTACATCCATGCCCACCCGCTGAAGTCCTACGCCAACGGGTGGAGCGTTCGGCAAGCGCGCGACCCCGCCGACATGCCCGCCTTGCTCTGGAAGCACTTCGGCCGTCACTACGTCTGGCTGCGCGATGACGGCAGCTGGGAGCCCGTCGACTTCACCGCTGGCGTCAACGGAAAGGACATCGCATGACAGCCCTCGCGTGGCGGCCTGACGTAGCGAAGGTTCATCCGGCGGCCGAGCTGTTTCCGCTGATGTCCGAAGAGGACTTTGCCGAGCTGGTGGAGGACATCCGGACGAACGGGCTTCTGGAGACGATCATGCTCACGCCGTCCGGAGAGATCCTCGACGGCCGCCACCGGCTCATGGCCTGTCGTGACGCGGGCGTGGAACCACGCTTCGCCACCCACAACGGCGACCCGTGGGTGTACGTGATCAGCCTCAACTTGCACCGGCGGCACCTCACTGACGTTCAGCGCGCCGTCATCGCGGGGAAGATCGCGATCCGGGCCCCAGGTGAACGTGAGCGGGATTCAAATGCCTCAGCTGAGGCATTTGAGCACCCGCCGCCGTCGCAGAAGGAGGCGGCGGATCTGCTCAAGGTTTCCCGGACCGCGGTGCAGCGGGCTCGCAGCGTGCTTCAGCGCGGCACTCCAGAAGTGGCTGCGCTCGTGGAGGAGGGCAAGGTTCCGCTCGCCACCGCCGATCGCGTCGTCCGCCTGCCTCCAGAAGAGCAAGAGGAGTTCGTCCGGAAGGTCGCCAGCGGGATGCGCCCTCGGGGGGCCGCACCACGCGAAAAGGACGGAGCCCCCGGTGCTCGGCGCGACCGGATTCATGCGTCGAGGAACGACAGTGGCGTCATCTCGCGCGATGCATTGCAAGCCATCGCGACGGACATGAACGGAATCGACCTCGCGCTCAAGACCATCACCAGCGCCGACCCCGACCTATCCGAGGAGGACCGCAAGAACTTCGACCGTGCGTTGACGAAGGGAATTCACGCACTGTCCAAGATCCGCAGGTACTTGCGGATCACCCAGGAAGGAGATACGCAGCCATGAAAGAACCCACAATCAAGACCATCCGGGTGGATCACCTGACGGTGGACCGCCGCGTCCAGCGAGCCATCGACCCCAAGCGAGCACGTGCCATCGCGGCAGAGCTGGACTTCGCCGCCCTCGGCACACTCATCGTCAGCCACCGCGCCGACGGCACCTTCCACGTCGTGGACGGCCAGACCCGCGTGGCCGCCCTCAAGGAAGCCGGCCACGGCGAATACGAGGCCGACTGCAAACTCTTCGAGGGCCTGACCCTGGCGGAAGAGGCGAAGCTGTTCAGGTTGTACAACAACACGAAGACGGTCCGGCCGACCAGCAAGTTCACCGTGCGCGTCATCGAGGGCGACCCGAAAGCGGTCGCACTCAATCAGATCCTCGAACGCAACGGCTGGAAGGTTACCGGCGCCGTCAGCCGCGGGCACTTCAGCGCCGTCGGAGCCCTGGAGTGGGTCTACGACGGGGCGAAGATCTATGAAGGCGGCAACCTCGACGCCTGCGACACCGTGGTCAACGTCCTCACCGTCGCTTTCGGGATGAACGAACACGGCGTCCGCGCCGAGCTGATCAAGGGCCTCGGCCTGGTAGTTCTTCGGTACGGTGAGGAACTGGATCTGCGCAAGCTGGCTACAGACCTGTCCACGCACGACGGTGGACCGCTGGGTGTCATCGGAGACGCCCGCCAGCTGCGAAGGCTGCGCAGCGCCAACATCGCCGATGCCATGGCCGAGGTCCTCGTCGGCATGGTCAACAAGGGGCGACGGACCAAGCGCCTCCCCGAGTGGCGCGAGGCCGCCTGAGGGGGCAACGACGGTCATGCAGCCGCCTTAAGTAGATCGAAGATCGAGGGTACGTCCGGTGGTGTGGTTCAAGATCGACGACGGGTTCTACGACCACCGCAAGGTTTTCGACCTCTCGGATAGCGCCGTGGCGCTCTGGACCCGGGCCGGAAGTTGGTCCGCACGCAACCTCACCAACGGGTTCGTGCCGGCCAACTTGCCCGCCCGGCTCTGCGGCGATCCCGAGACAGCTATCCGGGAACTCGTGGACCGCGCGCTATGGCAGCGAACCCGCGGAGGCTTCCAATTCCACGACTGGACCGACTACAACCCAACGGCCGAGCAAGTCAAGGCCAAGCGCGCAAAGGATATCCGCCGCGCGGCGATGCACCGAGACACGGCCCTGCTCGATGCAGTCCGCGCCCGCGACGGGGACAGCTGCCGCTACTGCGGGACGGTTGTCAACTGGGCAGATCGACGCTCCGGAGCAGGCGGCACATATGACCATGTCGACCCGGACGGGCCCAACACAACCGAAAACCTGGTCGTGGCATGCCGCAGTTGCAACAGCAGAAAAGGGCAAAGGACCCCTGAGCAGGCAGGACTCACGCTACGAGCCTCGATCCGTATTAAAAACGGATTCAATCCGGATCTAGAACGTACTAAAAACTCTTCTGCCCCCCGACCCGACCCGACCCGACCCGAACCAATGAAGAAGGAGACTCTGTCTGGCTCCCCGGACGCGGGCTTCGAAGAGTTCTACGCCGTCTACCCGCGCCGCGTCGGAAAGAAGGCCGCCTATGAGAAGTGGAAGAAGGCAGTCCGGGAGGGGGCTGACCCGACCACGATCACAGCCGGAGCGAAGCGCTACGCCGATGAACGGCGCGGTGAGAACCCCCGTTTCACGAAACACCCGTCAACGTGGCTGAGTCAGGGGTGCTGGGACGACGATCCCGCGCCTACGCAAGGCCACCTCGGGTTCCGCAACCCGAACGATCCCAACGACTACTACGGAGAACTGTGATGACAGCGGCGATTCCGACGCTGCCGGACACTCTCGGCGCCGATCCGGTCGTCATGGCGGAGAACATCCGCGACGGTGCCGAGCGGCTCGCCAAGCGACTGCCGGAGCGGTACCGGCGCGCCATGCCTACCGCCCCTGCCGTCACGGCCTGGGTTGCCGACGTGTTGGCGAACGTCCGCCAGCCCCACATGCCGGTGATCCGTACCGGGCCGTCCCTGCTGCTGCTCGGCCCAACCGGCACCGGCAAGACCTTCCAGGCGTACGGCGCTATCGCCGCCCTGGCGCTCTCCGGCGCCGCCTGCGGCTGGAGCTTCACCACCGCGGCCGACGCCTACGCCCGGCTACGCCCCCGGCCCAGCGTCGACCCCGAAGCCGAATTCGAGAAGCTCGCCAAGATCCCGGTCCTCGTCGTCGACGACCTCGGAGCCGCCAAGGCCACCGAGTGGACCGAAGAGATCAACTATCGGTTGATCAACTTCCGCTACGAACACCAGCTCACCACTCTGATCACCAGCAACGTCCCGGTCGCCAACCTCAAGATGTCCCTCGGCGACCGCGTCACATCCCGCCTGTCCGAGATGGCCACCCGCGCCGTCCTCGCCGGGCCCGACCGCCGGCGGCTGTTCAGCCGCGGAGAACAGGAATCATGAAGAACATCAAGCACGCCACGGACATCGTCCGGCTGATCACCGCCGTCCTCCTTGGGATCTCCGCGGGCTTCGCGGCCACCAAGAATGCCCGCGACCTCGTCCGATCCATCGCCGAGGACGAGGGCCTGGTGGAGAAGCTCGTGCACGAGGGACGCGACCAGCGGGCCCGGAAGGGCGAGGCGAAGTGAGTGTCGTCTACATCTCGATCGGCAACTCCGACGATCGTCTGTCGCAGCTGAAGTGGGCGTCCTACATCCACGAGTTCCGCGCCATCATGCGACTCATCCCCACGGAGATCCTCGGCGACTGGTACTCAGCGCCCGACTCGCCGTATCAGAACGCCTGCATCGCCGCCGTACCGGACGCCGGCCGGGACCGGCTTCGGCAGGAATTGGAACTGCTGCGCACCCAGTACGATCAGAAGTCGATCGCCTGGGCTGAGTGTCCCGAGACGGAGTTCCTGTAATGGCAGGTGAAACGAAGATCACCGTCGTCGGCAACCTGACCGCAGACCCCGAAATCCGCTTCACCCCATCCGGTTCCGCCGTCGCCAACTTCACCGTGGCGTCCACCCCGCGAACGTTCGACCGGCAGACCGGCAAGTGGGAGGACGGCGAAGCCCTCTTCCTTCGATGCAGCGTCTGGAACATGGCCGCCGAGAACGTCGCTGACGGCCTCGCCAAGGGTGACCGCGTCCTGGTGCTTGGAAACCTCGTCCAACGCGCCTACACGACGTCTGAGGGCGAGAAGCGCACCGTTGTTGAGCTTCGGGTGGACGAGGTTGGCCCGTCCATGCGGTACGCCACCTGCAAAGTGCAGAAGGCCACCCGCTCGGCGCAGTCCGCCGACGATCAGTGGACACGCGACAACCAACCCTTCTGATGGCTTTCATCCGGATCTGGTACGTGCCCCGGTCCCACACGTGGGGCAACCGGGGCGCGGCCTACCGCTGGCGCTGCGACGTCTGCCCACGCAGCAGCGGAACCCACCACTTCGACCGGTTCACCGACCGCATCCGCTACCGACCCGACACCCACCCGTGGCGGCGATGCATCGACGCCGTCGACCGGCACATCTGCAACTACCACCGCGGCCTGATATGGCCACGAAAGACCGAAAGGAACCGTCCGTGAGGGACGAGTCCCCGCCCAGCTTGATCGCCCTGGAGCGGCACGCCAAGGACATGGTGAACATCCTCGCCGCCATGCACGCCGCCACCTTCAACGCCGCAACCGCGCTTCGCGACATCCACTCCGCCCTCGTGGAAGCCAACACCGCTCGCGGGACCTGGGCCCGCGAGATCGCCGAGATCCTGAGCGCTGCCAGGGAGGAAAGCGAGAAGACGTGACCGACACAGCACAGGCGCGCGGAAGAGCTGCGCGCGAGAAAGGCATCCGCGCCGAACTCGGTCTGGCGAAGTACCTGCGGACCTGGTGGCCCGACGCCGAACGCGCCGTGGTCACCGGCTTCCGCGCCGGCGAGCACGTCAGCGCCGACCGCGGCGACATCCGCGGTACAGGTGACATCGTCTGGCAGTGCAAGCACGTTGCCGCCCTGACCGACACGCAGGTCGACGGCATCCTGAACCAGACTCGGGGCATGACCTTGGCGGCCGGCGCAGCATTCGGCGTCTTCGTTCAGCGACGGCAGGGAAAGTCCCAGCCCGGCGACTGGTGGGCGTGGCTCACCCTCGCCGACCTCAGCCAGCTGGCCAGCTCGGGCCGCTACCCGCTGCGTCCCGACCGCTACCCCTACCAGTTCAGCGGCCGACGAATGCCTCCCGTCCGGATGCTGCTGGCGGACGTCGTGCAACTGCTGATCGACGCCGGATATGGAGAAGACGACACACGGACCAGAATTGCCCACTCTGTGACTACGACGAAGTGATCGGCATGGAGATTCGGGGTGCCTACGACGGCGTTCTGTTCTGGGTATGCGACGCATGCGGCCACCGGTTCCACCGGTTCCCGGAGGGCCACTGGCTCCGCGAACGCGCAGAGAGGTATATCAACTCATGACCCGTACTGGCTTCTACGCCGGCCTAGGCTTCACCCTGTTCATGATCGGCCTGTTCATCTGGACAATGTGCGGCCAAGTGTTCTGGGCCGCCCTCGGTGCCGGTGCGATGGGATTCTGCTTCGTGCGCAGTGAACAGCAACGGGAAGACGAAGAGCGATGAACAACGTGGAACCCCGAGCCGAAATCCGAATGGCCGCGCACGAGCTACGCGAGCTGTACGTTGCACTACTGGGAGAAGGCTTCACTCAACCCGAGGCGCTCGCCATCCTCGGTCAGATCGTGGCATCCCGGACCAAGTGACACGACGAACCCCCCGGGGAAGGGGGCCGGGGGGTTCGTCTACGGGATTCGCAGCAGCCAAGCGTTGAACCATTTCGGAGCCTACCTCACGGAGGACGAAATGGACCACCGCTGTCGCCGCGGGCGCTTCTGCGCCAACCGCGAAGAGGTCGATGGCGTCATCGTCGGCCGCGCCATCCCCGCCGAGTACGGATTCTGCGACACCTGCGCCAGGCACGTTGAACAGGCGGTCCAGGCCCTTCCGCAGGACTACGTCCAGCTCAACGCGATCCTGGGAGGGGGCTCCACCGTCGGCGGCGAACCCGTCCGGATGACCAAGGATCTCCCCGTCCCCATTCGACTGCACATCGAAGCCCTGCAACGCAGCATGGTCGAGGAGGCCGACGCCTGGGCGGGCAGCCTCGCCCGGGTGCTTAACGTCGACTGGCATCCCCACGGAGGTACCCGGCCGGGCTGGCGCCTCACCCGCGCATGCCGGCTAATCGGCAACTCCTTGAGCGCCTTCTTGGCCCTCCGCGACGAGAAGCACATCATCTGGGAGTACGGCCACCGCTACGTCGCCCCCCGCGACGGCCTGGACGGAGCACTCAACTTCCTGTCACTCAGCTACAAAGCGCGGCTCTTCCTCGGGCAAACCAAGCTCGTGCACCACCTACCGGTTCCCTGCCCCCGATGCGACGCCATGGACCTTGTCCGCGAGGACGGCAGCGAACTGATTGAGTGCCGCGACTGCAACAGGACCTACAGCTGGACCGAATACGAACGCCTCTGCTTGATCCTTGTCGACCGCGAAGAGAAGGGACTGAACGTCGCATGAGTCGATCTCCCGAGATCATGCCTGGCTGGGAAGGTGCACAAGGCCCCTTTCCCGGGCAGTACAACGACCCGCACGTCTACGCCCGCGACATCCACTCCGGCGCCGGAAACTGCGTCTGCGGGCGCGCACTGGAAGCAATCGAGCATGTCCAGGCTGCGCCCGGTGTCCCAGTGCCGGAGTGGATGCGCCCCATGAAGCGCCCGACGGAGCTGAGCGAACGGAAGTTCCCGAACGGATGACGGTCACCATCGGGTCGCTTTGCACTGGCTATGGTGGACTGGATCTCGCCGTGCAGAAGGTGTTCGATGCCACGCTGGCGTGGTGGTCCGACATCGAACCCGGCCCCATCGCCGTGATGAACCACCACCACCCCGACATTCCGAATCTCGGCGACATCCGCACCGTCAACTGGGCCACCGTCGAGCCCGTGGACATCTTGACCGCTGGCTACCCCTGCCAGCCCTTCTCCGACGCAGGGAAGCGCCTTGGTACCGCAGACCCCCGCCACCTCTGGCCTTGGATCAAAACCGCCATTGGCTCACTACGACCCAGAATCGTCGTGCTGGAGAACGTCCCCGGACATCTTCGGCGTGGCTTCGACACTGTCTCCGCAGACCTTGCCGACCTGGGGTATCGCCTCACGTGGGGGATTGTGGCCGCTTCCGAAGTCGGAGCCCCCCACCTTCGGAAGCGCCTCTTCGTCGTTGCTGAAGACGCCGACAGCGCAGCTAGCAACCAACGGCGGCTCGCAGCATCCGGAGAAGAGGAAGCGGGGGGGGGCATGGCCCAACCCTCGCCGATGAAGTCGAGTGGACTCTTGCCGACCCCTCACGCCAACTGTGCAACCGGCCCGGGAAGGCAGGGACGCGAAGGCGGGATGAACCTCCAGACAGCGACAAACCTTCTGACGCACAAGGAGATTCCGGATGCCTCCTGACAATGCTCCCGACACCGCGAGCGACCGACGGCTACAAGGGGGGGCCGAACATGCGCGGCAGCTCAGGCGATCCGATGTTGCCCATGGTTGCCGTGACGCTCCTCCCCACTCCGACCACCCGGGACTGGAAGTCGGGCACGGGAGTGGCCGCGACGAATTCTCGTCCGCTCAACGAGACGGCGGCCAGGATTGGGGTGTCTACGCCGAAGCGATCCGCCGATGGGAACGAATCATCGGCGTCCCGCCGCCGGCGCCAACCGTGATCGGCGCCCGCGGGGGACGTGTGCTCAACCCAGCCCTCGCCGAATGGATGATGGGCATCCCTGGCCGCGTCACCGACGTTCCGGGCATCAGCCGAAACGAGCAGCTGAAGCTGATCGGGAACGGAGTCGTACCGCAGCAAGCCGTACACGCCGTTCGCGTCCTCCACGGCCGCCTCCGAGACGAGTGCATGCCTGCCGGGGTGACCACAACACGAGATGCGGGGCCACTGGAGCGGCCTGCGCTCTTCCGCAAGCGACCAGTCGAGGTCCAGGCCATGAGGTGGACCGAGGGGAATCCTGACCTGATTGTGCAGTGGGTGCGTTCCTGTGTCGGTCCGGGGTATATCGCTGCGGTGTGGCGCGGCATGGACTACGAGGTGAGGATCAATACCCTGGAGGGGCCGATGAAGGTGTCCCCGGGAGACTGGGTGATCCGCGGCGTGAAGGGTGAGTTCTACCCCTGCAAGCCGGACGTGTTCGATTCAACCTACGAAATCGTCGAGGCGAACGAATGAGCAGGATAGCCAGCGACCCGACGACCGATCTCTACGTTGTCAAGTTCCTGTCCACCAATCGCGGGATGACCGCCAGGTACTTCGAGCTGCATGCCGCGACCCCCCGGGATGCCGTTGCTGCGTTCCAAAGGCTCTTCCCCCGCGGGATCGTCGTGGATGTGTTCCCACCACCGGTGCCCCCGGAGGCGTGGGCATGAGCAGGACCTGGCCCTGGCCGGCCGACACCGTACTTGAACGCGCCCGGCGAGTAGCGCAGATCTACCGCCACCATCTGCTGCGGGTAGACCCCGATGTCTGCGCCGACCTCGATGCCGCGATGGCCGCGATGGGACAACCATGGGTGGTCCCATCGCGGAGTACCTACGTTGACACCGATCTTTTGACCGCGGATCTCGCAGCTGCCGAGATGCGGGTTGCCCGGCGCACGATCTACGCGTGGCGCGAACAAGGCCTGCGCGTCATTGCGACACCGGATGGACCGAGGTACCGCGTCGACGACCTGCGCCAGTTCGTCTCCGAACGCCGAAGGCTGCGGTCGCAGCGTCGCAAGCGGTAGTCACGGCTGGATCGCGTGCCAAGCCTCGGCGGATAACAGCATCTGTATCCAGACCTGAGTTTCGTTGATCGGTTCATCGTGGTAGCGGTGCAGCCCGAGAGCCCGCAACAGCCGCACGGCCGGGTCCTTGGCTTCGGCGGCGCAGTACACCGAAACCGACCAGTCGGGATGGTGGCTCAGTCGTTGGTATGCCACCGTCCGGGCCGACACCTGCGCCTGGACGCCCCCCAGCGCCAGTTGGGCCCGAACGAACTCCGCCGGATTTCCTTGCGCCATGACAGCTACCCCTTTCCGGTGCCCAGAATCCGAATCGCCTCGTCCACACTCCGTGCACCGCCGGGAATCTCGCAGGCCTTGATCCGGGGCGTGGCTTGCGCCCACACCCGCCACTTCGGGGTGGATTTCTCCGTGTTGAGGTCCGCGAACCCGAGCAGTCGAGTTCCGGCCCAGACGTACCATCGCCCGTCCTGCCGCGAGTCACGGCCGATCCCATACCGGCTTCGGTGCAGTTCCATGCCCGTCTGACTATCCTTTCGGCTGCCGGGGCCCGGCACTCCAGGGGTGCCGAGCCCCGGTCCTTGCCCCCTTTTACGACGACGCGCGTGCCGGCCGGCGCCGTGTGATGAGCCCGCACAGCACGGCAAGCGCCCCGACCACAACCAGGAGCCAGAGCCACCACGTTGGCCCCCGCACCGCCCACTCGCACGCCAGAACCCGGTCCTCCGGGACCGAACCTCCGAACAACACACTCCCGCACGGAGCCGACGTGTTGTCCGAGTGCGGGACCAGGCCCACCACGACGCCGATGAACAGCAGTACCAGCCCACTGCCCAGGAGGCCATTCGACCATCCCGTCGGCTTCAGCGAATCCGCCATTACTTTCCCCTTCCCCGAGCGGCCAGAACCCGCTCCATCTCCTTGAGTACGACCTCACCGCGGTCGGTGAGGTACATCCGGTGCAGCTCCCCCAGAGGTGCGATGTCCACGGCCGTCTCCCACAGTCCGGCGACCTCGTCTCGTATCAACCAGGTGACGGCCCAGCTGTCGCCCTGCGGCATCCACGTCACGAACTCGTGGCCCCGGCGCACCGTCTTCACCAAAAAGGCTTTCATCTCACCGTCGGCGATGGCTTGCAACCAGCGACGGCGTGGCTCACTCGGCCGGAGACTCGGCGGCAGTGCACAGGAAACCACTCGTAATTTGGGCACGTGAAAACCTCTCGTGTTTGCGCCCCCGAACAATGAAATGCGTTGATATGCGCCAGCGCGCGCGGCGACGATAGCCGCGAACGCGAATGGTGCGCAGGGGGTGCGCACGGTGGTAACGTTTTGCGCGGTACCCCCTGCGCAAAACCTGGTCAGGTGCTCTTGCGTCGGCGTTGCGCCGCGGGCGCCTTCCGGGGAACGCGGGCGCTCGGCGACGACCCGCCGACCCGTGCGCGGCTGCGTGCCGCTTCCTGCTTCGCTTCCTCGGCCACGAATACCGCGTTGATCTCGTGCGCTCGCACATCGCGCGGATAGATCCGGATACCTTTGACCAGGTAGTCCTTATCGCCGTACTTCTGCGCGGGCTTCAGGATCGTTACGGCGCCGTCCGGGTGCCGGAACGCCAGCTCAACCTTCTGGAACTTGCACTGGCGCTTCCCAACCTTGTTCATACACTGCGCCGTGCGTTGAACGTTGGCGCGAGGGTGGTTGTAGATCTGCTGCCACCCACTTCGCCGCCAGGTGTGGCCCTCTCTGCACATCCGATACAAGGGGTCGTCCAGGTACTTCTCCTTGTCGGTTGCCGGCTCCTCGGGCGCCTTCTTGGCTTTGGGCATGATCCCGTTCACCTCGCCTTTCCGGCTGTTACCCGCCGTCGCCGAGGCTTCGCCGCAGCGGGCGGTGTGCCGATCGGCGGGATCAACGCCTGTTCTTCTTCGACGGTCTCCTCAGCCAGCGCCTGCATGGGGACCCAGACCTCCCGCGTCCACGCAAACCCGATTTTGTCGGGCAGTACGCCAGTGTGAGTTTTCGAGATCTTCCCGAAGCGCGGCTTGCCGTCCACCCTCTCGTTTTCTGCCCACTTCCAGATCGTTTCGCGGGCCGCCTTGTACTCGGCCTTGGTCGCCGTATTCGCGCCTGCGGGTGTCCGCCACCAGACGACATCTACGCGCGGGTCCGGTCGCTGGAACCCGCGGTCTGTGAAGACGCCCACGTTGGGGAACGGGTTCATGTCTGGCGGGATCTCCAGCTTGGGCTGCTTCCCGAGATGCTGTGCCGCGTCAAACCATGGACGGAAGCTATTGTCGAACTCGGTGTAGCAGTCGCCACATAGGTCGATCTTGCACTGCTTGCCGAAGAGGCCGAACTGCTCGTCGAAGACGGCAGCGTCCCGGCTACGTCCGTGACGCGTCTTGCACCAGTCGCACGTCTTGCGGACGATGGTTTCTGTTGCCATGGATCAAGAACTTTCGTGACGTTGAAGGGTCTTGTATGTGCGACTGCCTTTCTCTACGTCGTGCCGCAGACCTCCTCAACGTGCGCGCTAAACTCCTGGCCGATCTGGCCAAAGCTGGCCACGTCGGGTACCACATGCACGGCGACCGCATGGGGATCACCCGTGACGGTGTCGCGGATCTGCGCTGGCAGCTGCTCACCGCGCGCGTGGACAACGACGCTGCCTAAACGGCATTCCATTATCGGGTGGTGCTCCTCCATTGGGGACGTGCTTGTACCGCCTGCGGGATTCGAACCCGCGACCATGCCTTCATAAGGGGCGCGCTCTACCGACCTGAGCTAAGGCGGCTCGTGCGAATTGCTATCTACCTTCTCGGGACCGAACTGTTGGCCGTCGACTTCGGTGGTTCGGCTGAACCCGAGTCGGGAGTTGGACCAGGAGCAGCCGGACCCCTATTCGAGCTGGGGTTCCGGCCGCCGGAACCGGACGTTGAATGCGCTCCCTCAGCGCTCAGGGCTCAACCAGCTCCACCGAGCCGGCCGCGGTGATGTCGTCAACGACGGCCGACATCCTCCCCATAGTCACCCGGTAGTGCGGCTGACGCTCCACGCCGGTGATGATGAACCCCGCCCGGCACGGGCCGGTCCCCAGCGGCTCTTCCACGTGCGGGTTGCCGTCCAGGTGCTCGCCATCCAGCGTGTACACCTGCGGCAACGGCCGGGTCATCAGCAGGTCGCAGGATGCCACCGCCGTACCGGACACGTCGGTGAGGTCCGGCTGGGTGGCGGCGTGCCAGGCGACCACCCCGGCCGCCACCAGGCCGCCGGCGAACATGGCGGCCATTATCGATCCTCCGCCGCTCATTGGCGGCCTCCCTTCCTCAGCCAGCTCGACGTTGTTCGCCGAGCCGAGCATGGACAAACGATTCCAGATCCGTGATCCGCTGCTCCATTTGTCGGATCTTGACCTTGGCCACTCGGAGTTCCCGATCCCGGGCTGCTTCCCGCGTCTCCGGCGTCGTGATCGGCCCGTGCGTGCTGTGTGCCACCCGCTGCGGAGGCGTGTCCGGCAGATCGTGTGGGTCGTCGTCGAAGCCGTAGGTCCCGTCGAGCAGGCCCGGCAGCCACCGCGGATCGAACCCGAGGGCGACCGACACGCTGGCCAGCATCTGCCAGTCCGGCACCGCGCCCGTCCGGTAGATCAAACGACTGCGGAGGGCTGCCACGTTCACGCCGATCTGGCGGGCGAGTCGCTCCTGCGACATGCCCTGGCTTCTCATGTGGCCCCGGACGAGTTTCGCAATCTTGCCCGTGCGGTAGTCCTGCTCGTGCTTGTTGAACGTTGTCATTCGTCACCGTCCGATCTCGCGCACCACGTTGCAACGTCCGGGAACGTTAGTCCCGTATCCGTGGCAAAATCTACCAATAGCGTTGCTCCATTCGGGGTAAATCGATCATGACCGAGGGTAGTATCCGCTGGTCATGCTGCCCGATCGGGGGACTCTGTGGGAATAATCGGCAACCGCGACGGGTCGCCCTATCAGGTGGCGTCAGGGTTCGACATGACGCGGCTGACCTGCTGATGTTTCATGTCCGCGCGGCGGCCCAGCTCCCTCGCCCCATAGGATGGCCCCAAACGACGTAGAACATCTGCGCGATTCTTGCGCGCCTTCGCCGCAGCCTTGAGCGCTTCCTGATGCTTGTCTTTTGCGCGCTGCAACTCCGCGCGTGCTTCATCGACGGCGGTCTGGGCTTTCTCCACTTCGGCTACCGCGCGGTCGAGATCCTCCAGCGTCGCCGGCTCGGTCTGGATTTCTGACCCCTCGGTACCCGTCATCCCTCTGACCCCTACTTTCGAAATCGTCGAATCCGACGGAGGCCGCTAGCCGGCCGCGTCGGTGTCCGACTCGATCGTGGCCTGCCGGCCGCGCGGGGTCCAGCACTCCTCCAGCGCGGCGGACCACATCACCGCCGCCAGTGGCAGGTCCGCGCAGTAGTCGTAGGCGTCGTCCTCGCAGGGTGCGGGCGTACCCGTGTCGAACGTGGACGACGACGCCATCACCTCCGTGTCGCCCGGACGGCTCGGGTCGGTGCAGATCGTGTACTCGTCCTGCCGCCACAACACCGGCCCTCCGTTCCCCATGACGTCCGCCGTGCCCAGGTAGGTGTAGACGTCCACCACGGCCCAGTGGCAGCCGTCGAGCTGCGCGGCGAATCGCCGCATGTGCGAGTCGCCGGTCTGAACGTCTCCGCCCACGTCACCCCCGGGCAACACCCCCGGGTTCGGCTCGGTGAACAAGGGTCTCTGCCGGAGCAACAGCACCTTCTGCGAGATGACCAGGTCGGCGGCCAGCCGGTTCGAGGGACCGCTTGCGGCCTGCGCGTCGGACTCCAGCACCCGTGCGGCCCACGGGTGCAACGGCTCGAACTCGGGGCAACCCAGCGCCACCGTGGCGGCACTCCGAGTCACCTCGATGTCCGTCGCGATCGCCTCGTCGGCCAGCACGTCGGAAGCCCAGAGCGTCAGCTCCGCGACCCCCAGCACGTAGCGCGCCCAGTTGTTGGTGTTCACATCCGGTTCCTTTCGTTGTTGGATTCGGCCACGTAGCCGCGCCCGCGCCCACCGCGGGAACAGTGGGCGCGAGCGTGATCACGTGGATATTTCCGTGGCTAAATGCGGCGCTCGGGAGTTACCCGTGGTCCTTCCCGTCGTCGAGCAGTGCCGCCGCCGCGACGTGCTCATCCAAGTCCTTGTCGCAGCACGCCGTGTAGTCGCCGCACCGACAATTCCTCGCCTGCGACCGTTTCCGGTGCGAGCACGACGCGCCAACCGTGGCCCGCGTGTACACCTGGAAAACGAGCGACGACTTTAGGAGTTCGAGCGGCCCGAAAGGTCCGTGAATCGGCCGCCCGTACTGACCGCGGAGGTTGCACACGATGACGTCAGCCGGACCCCGGTCTTTCTGGACGAGGTATCCGCACCATTCTGTGGCCGGGTCCAACACGGCGATGGTCGCGGCTCCCGCGTCCGACGTCGTGATTTCGACCACCTGGAGCCGCTCGTAGATCTCGTCTCGCGTCGGAGGCTCGGCGCGCTTCCTGCCCATGGGCCGCTCCATTCTGATCCGAAACTCTTCCGTGACAAGCTTTTCCGTCGTGACCTCGATGCGCTTGCCATCGTCGCCGGTGAGCCACAGGGGAGCGTCCCCGAGGTAGCCCGGTTTCTCCGCAACCACGGCGCCAGACTCGATGCCTGCACGGGTGATAACCACGCGGTCGCCTAAGTCCCACCACGACATCAACACCCGCGCCCGCATGCGTCGCTGGTCCATCGTCGCGCTCACGCCTCGCGCAGCTCGTACCACAGGTTGCCGTGCACGCTGACGTTCCACTTGTCGTCGCACTCGACGAGCCTGGCGAAGTCGTACCGCTCAAGATCGGCCCACGCGGCCGACGGGGGGCACTCGACGGCCGCGAAGTCGTTGCGGAGGCTCTTCACAACGCACCGCGTCGCACGCTCCTTGATGTCGGCAATTTTGCGTCTGTGGTTCCGGGGGATGGTCTTCACTGCTTGTCCCTTCCTTGTTGGCCGTGTAGCCACGAACCCGGCCGACCCTGTGGATCGGCCGGGAACGAGGTCACGCGGACTCTTCGGCGCTCTCATCCTTCTTTCGATATGCGGCGGCGTAGACGAGGACGGTTCGAGGGTAGAAGCACGAACGGCACAGGTTCGACGGCGACACGTCCGCCATGAGGAGCGCGGCAATGGTGCCCTCCTGTCCTTCCGCCGCCGGTGCGGGGTACATGCCGCCCGGCCCGCACAGCACCACGTCCGCATGTGTGGCCTTGCGGCACAGGAGCTTTCTGCTTTCGGCGTACGCCATGTGCACCTTTCGGGCGCCGTCCACCTTGCCGAAGATCACGGCGTACGGGTCGTCCGCCGGGTCCTCCCAGCGGAAGACGTCGGCGGGGTTGTCCTCGCCGCCGTCCGCGCGCCGGACGCCTACGGTGCGGGCGTCGATCCGGTAGACCTGTTCCGACCACGGTTGCGGCAAGCCGTCCCGCAACATCGCTGCCATCTCTTCGGCCGTGCGGGAATCGGTGCACACACCGGACTCCGCAAGACGCCGTACGTACATTCCGGGCATGACTGCCCTCCCTTCGTGTTGACCGTGCGGTCACGGCACGCGCCCGTCCGGGTAGACGGTCGCGACCGATGGCGCACGGGTTATGCGGGTTTCCCCGTGTCCACCTTGGGACGTTCGCGGTACGGCTGCCATCCCGGCACCGGTTCTCCGGCGTACCAGCGCGTCTCTTTGGCGTAGAGGTTCGCAATGAACCCCTCCGTGCGGAGGGATTCGGCGGCGCCCCGCGTCTCGGCCCGGCCCAGCGTTGTCCCTCCCGCCGTCTGGAGCGCCCATTGACGCCCGACGCGAGCGACAACCCACGTCTCCGGCCGGTTCGAGGCGTGTTCGGCAGGCCCATTGAATAGTGACATGTAGAAACTCCCTTTCCGTTGACCATGCGGTCACGGCGAGAGAACGTCCACACGGGACGTTCACCACCGATGGCACACGCTCAACGCCACGTCGCGTCATCCGCAACCGTGATGGTTACCGTTGCGAGAAACTTGCTTGTGTCTACGGTGACGCCGTTCGGGAGCTGGTCCAGGCGGAGGCGCCCGCCCACGCGTACCCCCATCTTGGCGAGCACGCCCTTAAGAACGGCAGGGAACAGGTCACTGTTCGCGTACGCCCCGATGGTTCGGTGCGCCCGAAACTTGCGCATGTCACAGTGATGCGCAGCGGGCACCGGCACTTTGACTTCGGCGTAAGCGAACGTGTCGTCAAGGTTGTAAACCTCTTCAGGCTTACCGCGAAACTTGATTGTGGCTGGCATTGACTTCCCTTCCTAGTTGACCCGTGCGGTCACGGCGTCGGCATGGTCCGCAATGGACCATGCCGCGCCGATGTCACGCACGGGCTGGCAGCAGGGTCGTAACCAAGTGGCCGGCGGGCTCGTTCTCCCGGTCGTCGACCACGTTTGCGATCCTCACCCGGATGGCGTTCCCCGGGTCGTTTGTCTCGATCGTCACCGTGACCGCGTCCGCGTCCGCGTCGAGTTCGATGCTGGCGTTTCGAAGCCAGATCAGCGGGTGCGGTTCCGGGGTGTGCGGGCCGTAGATGGCATCCGCGTCGACAACATCCGGATTCCTCGGGCATTCGGGCTTGTCGTCCCGGTCGAGGTAGTCGGGTTCGTCGTATCCCTCGACGGCGACGGCACGCAGCGGCTCTTTGCATGCCGCGCAGCAGAATCCGGGCGTGGTGTCCGCCGTGTAGCCGTTCTCCGCCGTGTACCCGTGTGCCGTGGCAGTCACGGTCATGGCCCCGGTGGCCTCCTCGAGGAGGTACAGAGATTCGCCGTCGACTGACACGCCGAAGTCGTTAACGCCGAAGCCCATCATTCGGATGCCGCCCAGCCGAACAGCTCCCGGGCCACGTGCTTCACGGCGTCTTCGTGCGCGGTGTTGTACACACCGGTTGCGGTGTTCGGGCCCGTGGGCTGCCAGTCCGTGCCGTCGTAACCGAAGTACGCCTCACGGATGGCGTCGTCCACGTCGCGACCGCCCGTTAGCTCGGGCAACTCTTCGAAGCTGCCCGCCGGGTTCATCGCCTCGATTTCGTGGGTGACGTCGCGGCCCAACCCGTTGTCCCACCACTCCCGGGCCTGCTCCAGTACGTACGCGTCGTACTTTTCCTGGTCCAGCAGCGGTTCGCCCATTTCGAGTCCCGCCATGGTGTCCGCGATGGCGCGCAGGTTGTTGACCACGTCGTCGGCCGTCGGGTTGTCCAGTCCGTGCACCAGCGCGGACACCGAACCCAGTTCCACCGTGGACTCGGATTCGATGGACCCCATGCCGCCGGTGTTGGGGTAGCTCACGTTCACGCCCGGCATGCCGTCCAACGCGCGGTTGTTCGCGGCGTCCTCGAATGACCCGTGGTAGTCCCCGCAGGAAATCAGGGTGAGCGTGACGGGTTCCATGCCGTCGGTGTGGCCCCACGGGTTCGAGTCGTCCCCGGACTCCGCCGGGTACTTCGTGGCTTCGCCGTCCGCGAGGACGAGCGCGCGAATCTCCCGCGCGTTCGGCATCCGATAGGCGTTCCCGTTGGGGTAGTCCGTCGTCACTTCGGACGCGAGGTGAATGTCGGTCCCGTAGTAGCCGCGCGTCGACCCCACGACCCGGTCCACGGAGATCAGGTTCTCCCACAGTTCGACCATGGTGGACACCTGCGCGTCCGTGAACTCGATACCCGCGATGGCAAGGGTTTCCATTGCATACCTTTCCGTTCGGCTTGTCTGCGCCTAGCAGCCATGGCCCGCGCGCACCCCCGATGCGCGCGACCAAAGCGGCTAGCTCAGCCCTTCGAGCGTGGCCGTCACGTCGTCGGCGTCCACGGACACCGTGAGGCCGTTCCCGGCGCATGCCTCGCATTCCGCGATGTGCGCCTGAACCTCCCCGGGCTGGACTTCGGGCACGCCGTCGTTGAGGTGGGCGGAGGTGTTGAACAGGAGAAAGAGGCCGTCACATCCGGTGCTCTCCCACCAGCGCGCGTCGTCGTCTGCGTTCGTCCACTTCGGGTTGACCCACTCCCAGACCCATCCGTTGGACCCGATCCAGTACCGCCCGTGCTCGTCCGGCGCGTGCCTGGTGACGCCCAGATCCTCACCGGGCGCGCAGTCGTCGAACGCCGTGAGGACGACCGTGTCACCGTCCCACGCTGCCCGCTCGCCGCACGTCGCGTTGTCGTTGGCGCGGTTGGTCCATTCGACGACGCGTTCGGCCGTCGCACGGTCGAAGCCGGGGTGCGGGGTGCCGTGGTCCACGACGTGTGCCGGAAAGATGTCGCTTCCATTCTCCGCCGATGGGTCGATACCCGCGATGGTCACGAACCCATTGTTCTCCAGTGCCATGAGAATTCTTCCCTTCGATTTGTCCACAACGGACACGGCGGGGGACGGGCAAGCCGTCACCCACTGAGAGCGTTGCGTTCAGTTCACCGACTTGAACGGGTGCGCCGCCGAGTCGAACGGCCCCAGGTCGGTGATGACGGCGCCATCCCAGTTGCACCGGGCGCGCCAGAGCGCGTGACCGGTGTTCAGTCCGTCGATTCCGTCCACGAAGACGTCGTCGGGAAACTCGACGCGGACACTCCGGGTGCAGGGGTAACCGGACATGTCTTTCTCCTCTCATTTGTCCACAACGGACACGGCGTGAGTGCGGGTACCGCGTGACCGTGAGCGTTAGCACCTAGTCACGCTTGACCCGCACTCCACCGTGAGCATTGCGAACCGGACACACTTGTCCCTACACCTGACAGTTCGGCGAATGGCCCGCGAAACGGACGCGCGCACACCGTGCGCGCCCTGGTCAACGTCTCGCCAGAATGGCCAGTGATCTTGCATCGAACCGGGTTCGTAGGACCCGTGCGCCGGGGTGCCTGCCGCGCGCGTTCTGTCACAACGCGGCACCGGCACCGGCGAGGGCATTTTTGCATTCCCGGATGCCCTTAACCGGTTCGCCGTTCGTTCCCTACACCGGGGCTTTGCCTGCCCCGTGCGTCGCCACCACGCAGGAAACCCGCATGGCCTGTATCTTCCGGCGATAGCTATCACGTGATCTAACGGGCTCACCGCGTCACGCTTGCCGCGTCCCTCCCGGGCCGCGTCGCTGCTGAGTAAGTCACCCTCACGGGTTGGGGGCTCTGCACCCACCGTTGGCCTTTTATCGATAGCGCTCACTGGCTTTCATGCGCGCAATGGGACGGAATTTCCAGGGTGGCCCCTGGACTCAAGCCCTCACGCACTCGCACTACTTCTCACGCGCTAGCGCTCAGCAACCTTCTCTGTAGTTTGCTCCTCCGCTGCTCCGGGGAATCGGACCCCGATGCGCGGGTGTGGAGCGCAAACAACCGCTCCGCTCGGCAAGTCGGGGGGTCCTGGTCCTGGTGGAGCGGGCCCGCGTGATGGGGCTGGCTCCGGGCGGGCCGTTCGGCCTCGGCTTGCGGTGTTGAGTTGTTGTTCGTTGGTGTAGTCGCCGCAGCGTGGCAACACGTTGCATCCCAGTTGCCACTGTTATCAGGCCGTTACCAACGTACTCAGAAACCGCAGGTCAAAGGCCTATGGCTTGGGAGAGCAGTAACCGTCGAAGCCGCTTACCGGCCGACTGGTCCACCCGCATCGTGCCCACCGTCCTCCGCGTCCACAGAGGACGGTGCCACCTGTGTGGCCACACCGGAGCCACCGAAGTGGATCACGTCATCCCTGGTGATGATCACCGGTTCAGCAACCTGCGCCCAGCCCACACCGAGTGCCATCGAGCCAAGACCACCACCGAAGCCATCGCGGCCCGAGCCCGGCTCCGCGCACTCCGCCACCGGCCCCCCGAAGCGCACCCGCTCGACCGCCTCAGCAGCCCGCTAACAAGATCACCCGCTACCCGAGGGTCAACACACCAGGCGGCCACCCCGGGACCCGCAGAAGACACAGCGGAGTCCACACGCGACAACCACCCCGGTCAGTGATCACCCCACCCGACACCAGTTGATCACACCGTCCACACACGACAGTGATCAAGCACCACCCCGCCGACCAGCACAAACAGGGTGGGGGACCCCTCCCCACCAGCCAAAACACAGACCGTTCGGCATAGCTGTTGACCTTGCCCCCAGGTATCGCGTTTACGTAGGGTGCCCTAACTCGGGCTCGACGCGACGACGCCCCCGAGGAAGTTCCCCGGGGGCGTCGTTGGTGGCGCCGGCTTTTGGCTTCCCTACATCACCAGCCGGCTTCGGCTTCGGCTTGGAAGTCGGCGGTCCACGTTTTCGCTGGCTTGACGCCTCTTGGCAGCAGCACGTGGGTTTCGTTGGCGCCGTGTTCGTAGCTCGCGTGCCAGCGTCCGTCCGGCAGGGGTGTGCATAGGACGAGGGTTGCGCCTTCGGGCGGCGGGGTGCTGGTTAGCTTCGCCCTCGCCACGGCGACGTCGGCCAGGGCCTGCGCGACCAACAAGTCCATCGCGGGTACACCCAGGGGGCCTTCGAGCCGGACGGCGACGCGGGCGGACATCCGGACCCCGCCTCGGATGATCTGGCTGAGGTGCTTCTCCGAAATGCCAGCCCGGCGCGCGACGGTCTTCTGGGAGAGGCCGATCGGTCCGTTCTCGATGGCCTCCCGGATCAGCTCGCCGGCTGTTCGATTGCTGGCCATCAAATCCCCTCGGCCGTCAACTTCGCTTGACCCTCCCGCCCGTGTGGAAAGGATACTTTCCGCAGGTCAGGCGGTCAGGGTGGCCTTCCGGCAAGTTCAGGTCCAGGAACGCGGCTCCCTCCGTGACGAGCCCGCCCAGGAGGCGGCGGCTGGTTACCAGGACCACGCTGCCCGGCAAGCCCGCCGTCCAGGGCCGGACCTGGGCCGCCTGATCGGGGTTGCGGAGCCGGATCAGCACTTTCCTTCGGGCTGCCTGCTCTCGATACTCGGCGACCCGGCCGGCGAAGGTCTCCGGGAGGGGCCAAGCCCAGCCGCGGAGCGCCTGGAGAAACACGGGCGTCAGGCTGTGCAGGTCCACGCCGCCGCGTCTGCGCCACGGGACCAGATCCGCCGACACCTCGATGTCGAAATCGTTGCGACGGTCGCGCGCCCAGTTCGCGGCGAGCGCGTCCACGACGGCGGCCGGGCCGCGCACGACAACCACACCGACCTTCACCAGTTCGAGGGTTGCGGCCACGGCGGCATCCAGCTCGTTCATGTCATCCCTTCAGGGCCGCCAGGAAGGTGCGCCACCGCTTCCCGGTGTCGATCGGATCTTGCGCGACGTCCCGCCATGCGGCGGCGTGCTCGGTCGGCAACCCGAAGTAGAACGATGCGTACGTGCTATCGAACGAGTCATCGGCATCACGCAGGTAGGTGGGCTTTCCTCGCAGCTGCTCGATCTCGTTCTCGTAGTCGGGGCGGTTGTTGCCGCCGATGCGGGTGTAGACGTGGACCACGATGCCGGAGGCGACGAGGGGGGCGATTTCCAGCCAGGCGTCGCGCAGTCGGAAGGCGGGACCGGTCTCCGGGTCGATGTCGATCAGCGGCAGTAGCGCCGCCGCGCGCTCGAAGCCGCCGGGGATGAGCATGTTGTAGAGGCCACCGCGGTTCTCACTGTCACCCACGCGGATGATGTTGATCTCGGGCGTGTCGGTCATGCGGGATCTCCAGGAGCATGTGGTTGGTCGTAGTACTGGCGGAGCCAGCGGTAGCAGTCGCTGCACAGATCGACCCAGCGGGCGCCGATGGTGGTACTGGCGACCAGGGCGACGATGGCGAGGCCACCGCATCGCAGGCACCGGTGCACTTCTTCTCGTTCCCGCCGTCGCAACTGGTCGACGTCCACGTCCGCGGGTGCGGCGTCGAGCATCTGGGGTAGCTGTCCGATCAGGGCGAGCAGCTCTTCCGCTTCCCTCATGCGGGTCTCTGGGCCTCCGGCGTCCCCGGGGCAATACGTTCCCACACGCTGTCTGATGCAGGGATGTCCACGATGGGCCAGTCTCGGACGGCCTCGTCGGTGAGCATCTCCAAGGCGGAGTACAGATCGACGCACTGCCACGGCGTGGCGGTTTCCTGCCAGCACAGGATCGCGTGTGCGAAAGCGGCCACGGGTGAGCGCCGGACCGTCCCGTACGGCAACCCGTTGGCTTCGCAGATGACCAGGTTGGCTTCCGCGGGTTCGTCGTCGATGGGTGTCACATTTCTCCGTTCGACAGAAGGTGTGGGCTTCGCAGACGGGAGCGTACCCATGTTCGACGGCGAATGCCTGACGTGGGCCTTTGTTCTTCATTACCCCGCGGTCACGTCACGGCGCTGTTGATCTTCGCGTCGTCCACATGGCCGACACATGTCCCACTTCTGTCCATTCTCGTCCACGTACAGCTGATCCAGCTCGAACCAGTCGAAGCAGATACCGCACATATATCTGCCGTCCGGCGACCTCGTGAGGTCTGTCCACGGGCTACACACGGATAAGCCGGCCTTTCCGTCGGTCATTCTTCGTCACCCAGGTCTTTGCGTCGTAGCTGAAGCCGCCACAGGCGCATCGGTAGATCCGGTGCCCCCCGCTGACGGCCCGGGTCTGCGGCCGGCACCGGTGCCAACGCCGAGGTAAGGGCGCCTCGTGCCAACGCACGCCGTCCAGGTGCTCCAGCCCCATTTCGTCGATCACCCAGTTTTCGCATCGCGCGGTGCCTTGTCGCATTCGCGGAGCGTACCGCCCCAAGGGAGGTTCCGTGGCTGACACGCATCCGGGTGACGCTGCACAGCTCAAGCGGTACTGGGCTTTCGGCAAAGGCGCCCTGAAGATCCGCTGGAATTCCCCTGGCGACTTCGAAAGGTGCGTTCACCACCTGGAGAAGTACGTGGTCGACCCCAAGGGAATGTGCAACGTCTTGCACGAAATGGCCACTGGTGCCGCCCCCGGGCACGCTCCTGGAGATAAGGCGTGAGGGGGTGACCGATGCTGAACCTGGCTCTCAATATCTGCCTCACGCTGAGTCTTCTTAGCTGAGCCGCCGGTCCCGTCTCCGCCGGTGGCCACTCACTCGATTGTGGATCGGCCACCGGCCGGATACCTCACCCATTTCACGGTCCGTAGCCGACCGCGCTTTTGTCATTCGAAAGGGGGATGTGTGGATCTGCTGCGCACCTGCATCGGCTGCGGCCAGGCCGACACCGACCCGCGCCACGTCATCGCCCTGCCCGGCGACGTCGAAGTCACCTGGCACCTCGACTGCCACAAGATCGCCGGCTGTCCGTCGTGCACGGACCAGCTCGTCGACGCGGGCGGCCTCACCGGCGCCGAACTCCGTGCCTACCTCCAGACGAAAGGCATCTGATGTCCAATCTCGTTGAGGCGGAGGCCAACCGGCTCCTCGACGCCAGCCTGGGCACCGCCCCGTTCACCGCCCCCACTGCGCCGGTGAAGCTGGCTCTCGTGACCGCCAATGGCTCCGCCACCTCCGCGGGCACCGAGGTCACCGGAGGCGGCTACGCCCGACAGTCGGTGACCTTCTCCGCGGCCTCAGCCGGCACCGCGTCCAACACCGGTCTCATCAACTTCACGAACATGCCCGCGGCCACCGTGGTCGGCGCTGAGATCTACGACAGCTCCGGCACGCCCCGCCGCGCCTGGTTCGGCTCGCTCGCGGCCTCCAAGACCACCGGCGCCGGGGACACGCTCAGCTTCGCGGTGAGCGCGCTGACGGTCGGCCTCAGCTGATGGTCGACAACATCACGCTCCCCGCCTCCGGTGCCATCGTCTCCACGGACGATCTCGGCGGCGGCGTCCAGGTGCAGAACGTGAAGAACACGTTCGGCCCCGACGGCGTGATGACGCCCGTCACCACCACCAGCGGCCTGCCCACCACCCACACGGACAACACCAACACCGCCAACGTCCTCAAAGGATCAGACGGTACCTCCGCCGGGCAAAACGCCGCCCTCTTCGCCGGCGCCTACCTCTCCGTGCCGTGGACCGCCTCCGGCGCCGGGAACTACGCGAGCACCGACGCCGGGAACTTCCGGACGGTGACTGTGCAAATCGTCAGCAACGCGGGGACAATCTACTTTGAGGGCAGCAACGACGGAACGAACTGGTTCGGCGTCACCCTTCAGTACGTCGCCGAGGTCACCTCGTCGGCCAGCGGTCAGGTGTCCTCCACTACCTTCTCCGGCGGCGGCTTCACCGGCGTGCTCCCGACCCGGTACTTCCGAGTCCGCGGGTCCGGCACGTCGACGGGCATTGTCTTGTTTCACACCCAGCCCGCCGCGCCGAACACCACCACCGTTTCCCTGAACGGAACCCCCTCTGTCGCCATCTCCGGGTACACCAGCGGCACCGTGGACGGCGGGACCATCGGCACGGCCCGGCCGATGCTCTCGATGGTGCCAATGGTTCACAACGGACTGAACAACGACGCGATCGACCGGATGCGGAACAACGTGTCCACCGCCCTCGTCGCCGCCGGGACCACCACGACGCAGACCGGCAAGTCGGTCACGACCTACAACGCGCGCAGCCTCACGATCGTCCTCAACGTCTCCGCGGTCTCCGGCGGCTCGGTGACCCTCACCATCACCGGTAGCACCGTGAGCAGCTACACCTACCCCCTGATCACTGGCAGCGCCGTCACCACGACGGGAGTCACTGTGTACCGGATCTGCCCGCACCTCACGGCCGCCAGCGGCGCCACCGCCGCCGAGCCGGTCCCCCGCACGGTGCTGGTCACCGCCACGGTCTCCGGGTCCATCACCTACGGCATCGACACCATCCTGTCCGTCTAGGAGGGCGCCATGGTCGACAACGTCACCCTCCCTGCCACCGGCTCATCCGTCGCCGCCGACGAGATCGGCGGAGTCCTCTACCAGCGAGTGAAGAACACCTTCGGCGCTGACGGCACCGCGACCGACGTATCCGCCGCCGCCCCCATGCCCGTCACCATCGACGGGGGCGCGCTACTGACAGTCCTGGAAGAACTCTGTGAAACGCTCCAGATCCTTCGTGGCGGACCAGGCGGGCAGGTACCGGACAGCGCGGGCCGTACCCGAGTCTCGCTGGACACCATCGGAAATACGTCGCTCGCAATTCCTGCCGTGACCACAGTCACCACAGTTGCCCGCCTAGCGAGCCTTGGATCGTCAAGCACCGTCACCATTCCCGCGGACCTGGTTGGGATGGCAACCATCAACGGCCCAGCCTCGGACCTGTATCGGGGAATAGCGGTTCAGTGAGGGGGAATGCGACATGGCCACCACCGTAAACCTTCGCCCCCTGCTCCACCGCAAGCAGTGGGAGATGTGCTGCACGCTGTCAGCGGGGCAACTCGATGCACTCGGCGCCGCATCAACCCAGTTCGACCAGCTCCAGGTTTACGTCAACGGAACCAGCAGCGTCTTTCTGTACGACCCGCGCCAGGACGCGGTCTCTGCCCTGCCGGCCTCCCCACTGACGAGTTGGACCACCTGGGCGTGCGCCGTCGTCTACCACCCCGGCGGGCCCACTGGCACTGCCAGCGCGGGAACCAGCACCACCGTGACGACGACGGCGAACCTCGCGCAAAGCCTTGCCGGATACACGATACGCATCACCGCCGGAACCGGCGCGGGTCAGGAACGCACCATCCTGCGCAACACCTACGGCGCGAACTCCGTCGTCACCGTTACGTCGGCGTGGAGCGTCACCCCCGACAACACGAGCGTCTACCTGATCCTCTCAGGACGCTGGTGGTGCCTCAACAGCTCCGGCACCGCCGGAATGCGCTACTACGACCTGGCGACCAACACGTGGTCGGGCGCCCTCTCCGTCACTGGCATGGGCGCAACCAACAACCTGCTCTTCTGCGCCACCCCGGCGCTGGGAAACGCGGTTGTCACCAGCACCGCGACCGCCGCGACCTCCACCACGCTCACGGACTCCACCCGAAACTGGTCGGCTTCGCAGTTCGTGAACTCCCAGGTTCGCATCACCGGAGGGGCAGGCGCGGGACAGGTCCGCACGATCACCGCGAACACCGCCACCGCGCTCACCGTCGCCGCGTGGACGACCACGCCGGATGCCACCAGCACCTACGTCATCGAGCCCAACGACGACTTTCTCTACGCCGCGGGGAACAACGCGGTTGCGCTCTACCGCTACAGCATCTCCGGAAACACGTGGTCTACGCTCTCACCCGCGGTCGCGCGAACAACGACCGCGGGTTCTGGCGGCTGTCTGTCATTCGTCGGCGTCACCTCCGACACCGGCTCCGGATCGTGGGCGGACGAGACGAACATCAAGAACTGTCGATACATCTACAGCTTCGCCGGTGCCGGTTCGGCGAACCTTGCAATCTACGACATTGCAGCAAATTCGTGGAACAACATTCAAACCGCTTATGGGCGTGGCGGTGGCACGGCAACCAATATCCAAAGCTTCTCGCCGAGTAACGGCTGGTCCTCCGTCATCGAACGTGAGTACATCTATTTCAGTCAGCCGATTTCGACAGGTGCACCGTACACGCTTTTCCGGTTCAATTGCGTCACCAATGTGATGGAAGCATTCACCTCGACGAACTTGGGTTCATCGTCGATCAACAACAACTCCGGGAAGCTCTGCATCGCAAGCTACACCGACGGCACCACAACCATCCGATGGCTCTATCAGCTGACCTACGGTTTGCCGACAACCATGTTCCGAATGCTGATCATTTAGTCCGATGACGCTCACCCTGCTCCTCGCGTCGGCCCAGCAGGTCGACGCCGATGCTTCCTGGCATGCCGCCGGTACATTCCCCGCGGAGGCCGTCAGGACCGCGCCCGGCGCGCTCAATCTCGTGGGAACCGGTGCCACGTCGGCGACAGCCCTTCCGGTACGGGCGGCGTCAGCCACCTTCGCCGGAGCCGGCACGGTCAGCACTTCCGCGAAGCTCACGGCCCCGGCGTCGGCCGCTTTCACCGCCACCGCGTCGCTGACCTCTGCCAGTGGCCGGGAAGGGTTCCTCAACTGCCAGCTCGCCGCCACCGCCTCATTCGGCACCACCGGCACCATCGCGGCTCGCGCCGTGCTGGACCTCACGGCGGATGCCTCGGTTACCGCAACCGCTCTCGCGATCCACCACGCCGCCGGCGACCTCACCGGCTCGGGTGTGGTCACAGCCAACCTGGGCCGCGCAACGATTGCCTCCGGCGACTTCTCCGCAACCGCGGTGTTCGGATCGTCGCCCACGGCCATCCGCTTCCCGGTCATCGGCCTCGCCGGGATGTCCGTACTCGGCGCTCAGGCGTTTCGGCAGACGACGACGGCGGCGGACCTCGACGCCGAGGCCACCCTTCATACGCCCGCGACCGCTACCTACTTCGTCGCGGCGACCTTCACCGCCGAGGGCACCTGGGAGTCCATCGCAGTCCGCGTCGTCCTCGCCGATCTCGACCTCACCGCCACGAGCAGCTGGCACGCGAGCGGGCGCGCAGTCACCACCGCAACGATGGTGGCCGGCTCTGTTGCCGCGCAATGGATCGCCGGAATCAACCGCCGCAACTGGAACCTCGGGAGCGTGAGGCGATGACGGACGTTGCCGTGTCGCGCCTGTCCCTGGAGGACCTGGCCCTCCCCGTTACAGCCTTCCACTCCGGTGAGGCACTGGATCCGTCCCAGTGGCCGGTGGAGGTTGCCATCACACCCACCGGCACCGACCCGGCGGACGAGGACTGGCACGCCGCGGACTGGGAAGTGCTCGGTACCGCCCGCCGCGCCGTCCGCGTCATCTTCACCGTCGGCCCCGGCTCGCCGGCGGGTCAGCGCGACGCCGGGACCTACCAGGTGTGGATCCGCATCACCGCCGAAGAGCTGACTCCGGTTCTCCGCGCGGAGAACCACGTGATCGTGTACTAGCAGCGGCAATCGCTGCTCGACGAAAGGCACCGCAATGGGCCAACGAGGTGACAGCAAGCTCTGTCCTCGATGTGAGACCGATAAGCCAACAACGGAGTTCTACCGTTCCACGCGCATGGCCAGCGGATTGCAGAGTTACTGCAAGCCGTGCGTTCTTGCGTACGAACGCGAGAAGTACGGCGGTTCCTGCCGGAAGCCCGGCGCGCGCAGCCGCTACTACCGCCAAACGTATGGGTTGACCCTGGAACAGCTCGACGAGCTTGCCGAGCGCCAGGGGCGGCGGTGTGCGATCTGCTCCAAGGAGAGCCAGCTGGTGGTTGACCACGACCACGACACGGGTGAGATCCGCGGCCTGCTCTGCCCTCAGTGCAATCGGTGCCTTGGCCTGTTCCAGGACAACGTCGGTCTCCTCGTCGCGGCGACGATGTACCTGATGGCCGCCAAGGATGTGCTCGTCGAGGCGGGTGGTCTTCGTGGGTAGTCGAGGGCCAATCCCGAAGCGCAGCGAAGAAGTCATGGGCCACCGGTCCAAGGCCGAACTCGCCGACCGCCAGACCGGAGTCGGCAGTCCCGATCCCGTCCCCATCCCCGAGCCCGACGAGTGCTGGCACCCGATCGCCCGGGACTGGTTCGTCAGCCTCGGCGAATCCGGACAGCACGCATTCTTTCAGCCCTCGGACTGGGCTACCGCCCGGTTCGTCGCCGAAGCCATGTCCCGCTGCGTCAGTCGGGAATACATGAGCGCCAACATGTTCGGCCAAATCATGTCCGCGGCTTCGGAGCTGCTCTCCACCGAAGGCGCGCGCCGCCGGCTGCGCATGGAACTCCAGCGACGCGACACCCCTGCCAACAACCTCGGCGTCACCGCCATCAACGACTACAAGAAGCGGATCACCGGATGATCGGGCCCGTTCCCACCATCGGACGTACCGTCCACTACACCCTGACCCAGGCCGATGCGGATGCGATCAACGCTCGTCGGGCAGGCGCGACGAAGCTCAACGCCGCCGGAGTCACCCTGGCCAGCCAGAATCTCGGCGCCTTGATTCACACCGGCAACCGTGCCGAAGAGGGTGACGTCTACCCGATGGTCATCGTGCGCGTCTGGGGTGATCGGCCCGAGTCTGCGGTCAACGGACAGGTTCACCTCGATGGCAACGACCTGCATTGGGTTACCTCCGTCCAATGCGGCTCCGGCCCTCGGTACTGGACCTGGCCGGTCCTGCCGTGAAGTCCTTCCACCTCGTCCGGCACGAGGACGTCACCGGCCTCAGTGGCACCGGTGTGGTCGCCGAAGGCGTCCAGTGGTCCAACGGCCAGGTCACCCTCTGCTGGTTCGGCGAGCACTCCAGCGTCGCCGTCTGGCCGTCCCTGGAAGACGCCATGGCCATCCACGGCCACAACGGCGCCACCGAAGCCAGATTCCTCGAATAGCGCGGAGGTCCCATGACCGCGCTCGCAGAGCCCGTCTACGTCCCGGTCACTCTAGGTCCGAGCTGGAAACGCGACGAGGATGGCAAGTTCATCCTCCCGCAGCTCACGCTGGGATGGCAGGTTCTCGGCTGGACCGCAGACTGGCTCCAGCACGGCGACGGCCGACCCTGGCGCTACACCGACGAACAAGCCCGATTGACGCTCTGGTGGTACGCGATCGACGACACCGGTCGATTCTTGTACCGCGAGGGGGTGGTGCAGCGCCTCAAAGGATGGGGCAAGGACAGATCCCCTCATCTCGACCTGGTGTGCCGTAGAATTCGTCGGACCGTGCCGCTTCTCCCATTTCGATGACAACGGTGAACCGGTCGCGAAACCGCATCCTGAGGCGTGGGTCCAAGTAGCTGCGGTGTCAAAAGACCAAACCAGGAATACCTTTACGCTCTTTCCGCAAATCTTCACCAAACGCGCGCTCAAGCATTACAGCATCGACCTCGGCAAGGAGATCATCTATGCCGATCACGGCCGCGCGCGAATTGAAGCCGTGACGTCCTCGCCGCGGGCTCTCGAAGGGGGCCGGCCGACCTTCGTCGTGAAGAACGAGACCCACCATTGGTTGGCGAACAACGAAGGCCATGAGATGGCGAGTGTCATCGACCGCAACGCCACCAAGTCGGCCGACGGCTCGGCCCGCATCGTCGGGATCACCAACGCCTATGAGCCCGCCGAGGATTCCACGGCTCAGCAAACCCGGGAAGCCTGGGAAGAGGCCAGCGCGCTCGGCATCGATGCCGGCATCATGTATGACTCACTCGAAGCGCCTCCGGAGGCGCCGCTGAACGCCGAGGCGGCGCCTGCGGTCATCGAGGCGGTCCGCGGCGATGCGTACTGGCTCGACACCGGACGGATCGTTGCGGCGATTATGGACCGCCGCAATCCGCCCAGCCGCTCCCGAAGGTTCTGGTACAACCAGGTTGTCGCCAGCGAGGACTCTTGGATCGACCCGCGCGACTTCGACCTCTGCCTAGCAGGCAACGATGTTCCACCCCTCGGTCCCAAGGACGAGGTCGTTCTGTTCGCCGACATGTCCAAAAGCGACGATGCGACCGGGGTCGTTGCCTGCCGGCTCTCCGACGGGCTGGTGTCTGTCCTAGGGATGTGGCAACGCCCGCCCGGCCTACGCGGCGCCGGCTGGATCACCCCCCGCCACGCCGTGGATGCGGTCGTGGAGTCGGCGTTCAGCACCTACCGGGTTGTCGCGTTCTGGGGCGATCCGAGCCACGTCTTGGATGACGAAACCCAGGAACGCTACTGGGACGGTCTTTTTGACGACTGGCACCGTCGCTTCGCCCACAAACTTCAGCTTTGGGCCGAAGGCGGCGCCCACCGCGGGCACTCGATCATGTGGGATATGACCAGCCCCGCCAGGACTGCTCAGTTCACCGCCGCCGCGGAGCGGTGCGCCCTCGAAATCGGCGAACACACCCTGCTCCACGACGGAGACGGCCGGCTCCGCGCCCACGCCCGCAACGCCAAGCGCTACCCCAACAAGTACGGGGTCTCGTTGTGGAAGGGACACCGGGAATCCAAGCGGAAGATCGACCTCGCCGTCTGCATGGTCGGGGCCCGGATGCTGCGCAGGCTCGTCCTGAACAACCCCGACAAGAAGAGACTCCGAAGCGGGAAGGTCTGGTAGTCAGATGATGCAGCGCCAGGCCGTTGTCGAGCTGGTCCGGGACAGCCTGTACCCGAAGTGGCAGACCGAAAAGGACCGCCTCGACCGCATCGACGCCTGGTACCGCTGGAAGGCCGAGGACATCAAGCTTCCGCGCCGCGCCACACCGGAGCTGAAGCGGCTCGCAGAAATGTCGAAAGTTCCCTGGCTGGGACTGGTCGTGTCCAGCGCGAGTCAGTGCATGTACGTGGATGGCTACCGCTCACCCCTGGATGGCGAGGCACTGGATACCGAGATGTCCCCGCCATGGCGGACCTGGCACGCCAACGGTATGGGGCAACGCCAAATTCCCGTCCATCGTGCGGCGCTGGCCTATGGCTACAGCTTCGTCAAGGTGCTCCCCGGTACCGACCACGAAGGGAAGCGGTCCGTTCTGCGCGGGGTTTCCCCACGGCGGGCGTTCGCGGTCTACGCCGATCCCGCCGAAGACGACTGGCCGATGTACGCGATCCAGGTGGAGAAGGCCCCCAAGGGCGGGGCCCTGGTGAAGTTCTACGACGAAACCGACGTCCACTACGTCTCCATCGATGGGGTCGGGGCGAAGCCCGAGTGGATCAGCGTCGAAACCCACGACGCCGGCGTCTGCCCGTGGGTGCGCTACGCCAACATGCTCGACCTCGACGGCCGCTGCGACGGCGAAGTGGAGCCGCTGATCTCCGCGGCCTCCCGGATCAACAAGACCGCGTTCGACCGGCTGATCACCCAGCACTTCTCCTCCTGGAAGATCCGCACGGTCGCGGGCATGGCCCAGCCCGACGACGAAGAGGCCGCCAACCGCAAGAAGCTCGAACTACGCCAGGAAGATCTCCTGGTTGCCGAGGACCCCGACACGAAATTCGGCGTCCTCGACGAAACTCCACTGAACGGGTTCATCGACAGTTGGCGCGCCGACATCGAGGCGCTCGCCGCGGTCAGCCAGACCCCCACGCACGCCCTGACCGGCCAGCTGGTCAACCTGAGCGCGGAAGCCCTGGCCGCCGCTCGTGCATCCCTGACACAGAAGGTCACCGAACGCCAGAAGTCCTTCGGCCGCAGCCACGTCCAGGCGTTGCGGCTCGCCGCCCAGCTCGAAGGCCACCAGGACTACGCCGACGACGTCTTCGGCCGGGTCACCTGGCAGGACATGGAGATCCGCTCCATCGCCCAAGCCGTCGATGCCCTCGGCAAGGCCGCGCAGATGCTCAACATCCCCCCGAAGGCCCTCTGGGGCCGCATCCCCGGCGTGGAGAAGAGCGACGTGGACGAGTGGGAGCAGATGGCCAAGGAGGCAGACCCGGTCGCCGCGATGGCCGCGAACCTCATGGCCAAGGCCAAGCCCGTCGACGCCCCGCCGCCCACGGTTCCGGCGAAGCTGTAGTGGCTGCCACCCTCGCCGGGGCGCAGCTCACCGAGGCGCACCGGACCCACCAGCTTGCCATGCAGGCGCTGTTCCTGGATGAGCTTCTTCGGTACTGGCCTCTGCTCGACCCGCTGCGCCTGGACCGCACCGCGGCCGGGTGGGTCGACGCCGTCCTCGCGCTCATCGCCGGCTACCGCACCCAGTCGGCCGTGATCTCCCTGGACTACTACCAGCGGTTCCGCGCCGCCGAGATCGGCCCCCGCACCCTTGATCAGCCGGCGATCCTCCGCAGCATCCCCGCCAACGAAGACACCATCCGGGCATCCCTCATCGCCACCGGCCCCGCGAAGATCAAGCACGACACCCGCATCGGCCGCACACCCGAGCAAGCCCAGCAAGCCGCCGTCACGGCTGTCACCGGCGCCGCAACACGGCACGTCCAGAACGGCGGCCGGGACGCCCTCATCGCCGCCGGGGACACCGAGAACCGCCACATCAAGTGGTTCCGGGTCACCGCAGCCAACCCGTGCGCGTTCTGCGCGATGCTCGCCAGCCGCGGACCGGTCTACCTCTCCCGCGCCTCCGCGCTCTACGCCACCGCCGGCGCCCCCAGCCGCCAGCCCGGCGAGAAGTACCACGACAACTGCCACTGCACCGTTGAACCGCAGCTGTCCCGCACCGCCGAATGGCCCGGCCGCGGGCGTGAATTCCAGCGCCTCTGGAAGACGATCCAGAACGAACCCGACGCGCTGAACGCGTTCCGCCGCGCTTACGAGGGAAGCCGGCGAACCGGCATCCCTCTGCAAACCAGCTGACCCCCTAACCGACGAGCCGCCGTCCGCAATGGACGCGCGGCTATCCCGCAATGGGAAGGAAACCCATGGCCGACGACGGCAAGCCCGACGACAAGCCCGACGTGGAGCCGGACGACAAGCCCGACACCAAGCCGGAGGAGACGCCGGACGAAGACCTGGGCGACGCCGACAAGCTCGGCGACCCCGGCAAGAAGGCACTTGAGGCCATGAAGCGCGAGCGCAACGCCGCGCGCAAGGAAATGAACGACCTCAAGGCCCGCCTGAAGGAGTTCGAGGACAAGGACAAGACCGAAACTCAGCGACTCCAGGAAACCGCCGAGGAGGCCAAGTCTCGTGCCGCAAAGGCCGAGACGAACGCCCGGAAGCTCCAAACCGCCATCGAACGCGCACCCGAAGGCGCCTCCCTCGCCCAGATCAAGGCCGTCGCAAAGCGGCTGCACGGCGAGTCCGACGAGGAACTGGAAGCCGACGCAGACGAGCTGTTCTCCCTGCTCGCACCGTCCACTCAGGACACCAAGAAGACACTGCCGGGGAAGCCGAAGGAAAACCTCTCCGGCGGCGGCGATCCGGGTGAAGAGCCCGAAGAAAAGGACCCGCGGAAGCTCGCGGACCTGATCGGCCGCCACTGAATCTCCACCGCACGGCTAGCCGCGAAGGCCGCTGGCGGTCCTGACGACCTTTCAAAGGAGGTCTCTCGTGGCAAACAACTACCTCAAGGGGACCAAGATCGCCGCCGCGGCGCTCGGTCTCCTGGAGCGTGAAATCATCCTCCCCGCCCTCGTGTGGCGGGACGCGGGCGGTGATTTCGCCGGAGCCGGCGGCGACACCATCTCCATCCGCGTCCCGGCCCGCACCCAGGCGCGGACCCGGCCTCTCCGCGGAGCGCGCCCCACCGCGTCCGAGGGCAACGGCATCATCACCATGGATGAGCTGACCGAACACAAGGTGGACGTCACGCTGGACGAGGCGATCTACAACGCCGTCCCGATCACCGACGAGGAACTCGCCCTCGACATCACCAACTTCGGCCAGCAAATCCTCGCGCCGCAGGTTCGCGCCGTTGCCGAGGGCCTGGAAAACAAGCTCGCCAACGAGATGGTCAGCGCCACCTACGCCACCACTCTCGACGTCGACACCGCCGACCCGTACAAGACCCTGGTGGATGCCCGGGTGGCGCTCAACAAGGCGAACGTCCCCATGGCGGAACGGACCTGCGTCGTGGGCGCGGACCTGGAAGGCGTGTTCCTCAAGTCCGAGCACCTGAGCATGGCCGACAAGTCCGGCTCGGACTCGGCGCTGCGCGACGCCGCCATCGGCCGCGTCGCGGGATTCGGTCCGATCTACGTGTCCAACGCGCTCCCGCCCGATGTGGGGTTCTGCTTCCACAAGACCGCGTATGTGCTTTCCATGAAGGCGCCGATGGTGCCCGATGGCGCCTCCTACGGATCCTCGCAGAGCTATGCGGGACTCGCGATGCGGTGGATTCGCGACTACGACTTTCGGGCGGTCCAGGATCGATCGCTGATTGATCTTTATGCGGGTACCAACCACGTCGCCGACGGCGCCACGAATGAAGTGCAGACCGTGCAGATCACCGGTTCTCCCACTGGTGGCACGTACACGCTGACCTACTCGGGGCAGACCACCTCCGGTATCGCCTACAACGCCTCCGCCACCGCGGTGCAGAGCGCGCTGGCGTCGCTGTCCACCATCGGCAGCGGCAACGTTGCGGTCAGCGGCAGCGCGGGCGGCCCGTACACCGTGACGTTCAAGAACGACCTCTCCGGGATCGACGCCGCGCAGCTGACCGCCAGCGGCTCCGGCCTTACCGGCGGGACCTCGCCGGCCGTCGCGGTCGCTACCCAGACCGGCGGTGACGCGCTGGGTCAGTTCGTCCGGGCCATCAAGTTCACTCTCTAGTAGGGAGAGTTCGATGCTGCTGCCTGCGCTCGCAACGCTGAACGATCTCGAAGCGCGCCTGGGCCTGGAGCCGGGCGAGCTGTTTGGCGCTGAACGCGTCCGGGCGCAGGCAGCTCTGGACGACGCCTCCGCCCTGGTGCGGGAAGAGACGCGCCGGGACTGGGTCGGCATTGGGGGGGAGATCGTTGCCCCGCCATCGCTGATCCGGGTCACTCTCGGCGCGGCCCAACGGACCTTTCGCAACCCCGATGGGGAGATCAGCCAAACCACGGGCCCCTTCTCGCGCACCATCAAATCGGCCGACGTCGGGGTCTACCTGACGCCGGCCGAGGTGGAGATCTGCCGCCGCTACCGGCAGACCTCCAGCGGGTTGTGGACGATGCGGACTACCCGCGGCGAGGACTACGACTCCACTCTCTACATGGATGACCAGTACGGGCTGGAACCGTTCCCCGTCGGCTACGACAAGGATCAGCCGTGGCTGTGAATCCGCAGACCGTCACGGTCTCCCGGTACCGGCTCGACAAGTACGGCGACCGCCATCTCATCGCGAAATTCCATGTCGGGCAGTGCATGTTCGCCCCGCGCGACTCGACCGAAGTGGACAACCGCTCCACCACGGTCAACGCGGATGCTGACCTGTACGCGCCCCACTGGATCGGTGTCGAGCCCCAGGACGTCATCGAGCTGGCCGACGGCACCACATGGGAAGTCACCGGCTTGCCCGCTCGCTGGGACTCCCCATACCCCGGCTCCTGGAATGCCGGCGTCCTTGTCCACCTCAACCGTGCCCGGGGGTGAACCATGGGCAAGTACGTACCAAACCGGGCGGGGTTCACCCGCCTCGCCACCGGACGCAAGGTCCGGCAGCACATGCTGGAAATCGGCGAGTACTGGGCAACCGAACTCCGCGCGTCCGCGCCACACGACACCGGCGCCTACGCCAGCAACATCACCGTGCACGCCATCACCGCCGAAGTGAAAGGCCTGCCGCGAGCTGGGGTTCAGATCACCGCGCGGGTGAGCTACGCCTCCGCACTGGAGCACGGCAACACCCACATCAAGAACCCGCCACGGCCGATGACGAAGCTCCTGGACCGCATCCGCGCCGCGGACCCGAAGCACCAGGTCAGGTGATGTGGTGGAGCTGCTCGGCGCGTTCCCGGACATCGAAGATCTCGCCATGGAACTGCTGGAGCCCGCGGGGCCCACAGTTCTCGCCACACCCGAAGTGATCACACCTCCGCTCATCGTGATCCGCCGCACCGGCGGATTCGATGACGTGATCACCGACACCCCGCGCATCCAGGTCGACGTCTTCGGTTCGACCCGCCGGCAAGCGGCGGACTTGGCTGAGACATGCAGGCAGATCATCCTCGCCTCTCCCGCAACGGGAATCGGGCACGCCAGCATCGACCAAGCCTGGACCGAGACGGCACCGACCTTTGTCGCCTACGACGACCGCAACACCCAGCGGTACGTCGCGACGTACGGCCTGGCACTTCGCCGCGCTCGGTAAATCAGCCAATTCCAGCCCCACTCGGGGCTGTCTCTTTCAGCCCAACCGAAAGGGGCTTTCATGTCTATCGGAACGCTCGCTGCACGTCAGCAGAAGCTGATCCGCAAGGCGCAGGACGCGGCGATTTTCGCTGCTCCCGAGTCCGCCGACCCGATCACCGCCATCACGACCGGCTCCGGCGGCGACCTCATCACCCTGCCGACCGCGTGGCGATCCCTGGGCCACCACACCGAATCGGACGGCATCAACTGGACTCGCGACGTCTCCAGCGACGACGTCCGATCCCACGGCTCCAGTGAGCCGACCCGACGCGACATCTCCTCGGATGTCACCGGCCTGGTTGTTCTGGCCCAGGAGACGAAGCTCCTGTCGCTGGAAATGTTTCACAACGTGGACCTGACGGCGATCACGCCGGATTCGACCACGCACGAGGTTGCGTTCAACCGGTCCCGGGTGCCGTCCACTCGATACTGGCGACTGCTCGCCGTCGCCAGCGACGGCGCGGGCGAGGACACCATTTACTTCGCCCGATTCTGCCCCCGCGCGGCGATTTCCGACTACGCCGAGCAGCCTTGGACTAAGGGCGACGAGCTTCGGTATCCGTTGACTTTCACCGCTTTCGTCGATGACGATCTTGGATACGCCATGCGCGAAATGTGGGGCGGCCCTGGAATCGCCAGCCTGCTGGCTGACATGGGCTTCGCCAACGAGGTCCAGAACGTCACCGTCACCGGCGCCCCGACGGGCGGCACGTTCACGTTGACCTTCGACGGCCAGACCACTGGCACGATCGCCTACAACGCCACGGGTTCCACGGTGCAGACCGCTCTGGAGGCACTGTCGAACATCGCTCCGGGCGACGTGTCCGTAACCGGCTCGGCGGGTGGCCCGTACGCGGTGACCTTCAGCGGCGCCTACGCGGGCGTCAACGTCCCGGCGATGACCGCGAACGGCTCCGGCCTCACCGGCGGCACCAGCCCGAGCGTCACCGTCTCCTGATCTGGTTGGGGCGCCGGCCGGTCTTGGGTGGGAACCCGGCGCCCCAACCCCCTCACCCCCAGCTTGAAGGAGTTCCATGAGCGAGTACCGAGAAACCCTGGTGTCACCCAAGGGGCGCACCGTCACTGTCACCTCTCCCGGCGAATACAACGACCTCATCTACGGCCGCGGTTACCGCCCCGTCGGCGACGCCGATCAGAGCGACAACGACACCGCCGACGAAACCGCCGATGAGACCGAGGCTCCGGACGAGAGCGTCCGCGAAGACGACGCTCCCTCCGACCAGTAAGCCCCCACACCCCACCCAAGGAACGAACAATGCGGAAGCTGAAGGGCTGGGACGCCTACGTCGCAGAATCGGGCAGCCGAAACGACCGGTGCGTCGAGCTGCCCCTGACTGACGATGAGTGCTACATCATCCAGTACCCCACCCGTCGCCAGGGCAAGGCGATTGCCGAAGCCCAACAGTCCGGCGACATGGACGCCCTCCTCGTCGCCCTGCTGGGCAAGGAATGCGGGGAACGCGTCGCGGAATTGTCCGCCGACGCCCCGGGCTACGTCCTGGATGAACTTCTCCTGGATGTCCTGCGTGCCTTCGGTTTCGCACCCGAAGACCCGGATGCCCCACAGGAGCTGGACGCGGGAAAATCGTCCGCGCCGCCAGTGCGACGTACCACCACGCGCAAGCGTGGCAGCTCGCGCGCCAACTCGTCGGCCGCATAGAACTGATCGACCGGTTCGGCCCGGAGATCGAGTACGACCTGTTCGAACGAGGCTGGGACCTGCTCGACGTATTCCGTCGTCGTCGCCCATGGGGGCAGCTGGAGCGGATTCTGGAGCGCCTCCCGCGGCACTCGCTCTACCGCGCCGCCGTGGACGACGACGACGAATACGCCGAACTGGCCGTGCGTCTGCTCGACGAGGAACCTCAGCGGGAAGCCAAGGTTCCGCTCGTCCGCTACGACGAAGTCGTCCTTCGGCTCGACAACGTCTTCGACGTTCTCAACGCCATCAACGAAACCCTCATCGCGGTCAACTCCAAGCGCAAGGCCGCAGTGCAGTTCCCCAACCGCGCACCACGGCCCGAGACCGCCAGCCAGCGACTCAAGGTCCGACGCAAGCGCGAACGCCTCGAAGGACTCGTCCAACACATGACCGGGGGGAGGTAGCCCGTGGCCGTCCGCGGAGGATATGACGTCGGAACCGCCTTCCTGCAAGTGTTGCCGAGTTTCGACAACACCCAGAAGGCGATCAACACCTGGGTTGCCAAGCTCCGTCCCATTGAGATCCCGGCCCGGCTGGACCCCAACCAGCTCAGTGCCGCGGTCGAAGACGCCGCGCGGCGCGCCGCCAAGGGCACCACGATCGACCTGGGCAAGCCCCGGGTCGACACCTCCGTCGTCGCCAGCGAACTGTCCCGAGCAACCCGTGATCTCAAAGTCACCGCGAAAGTCGACCTCGACTCCCGGCAGCTCGATGCCAAGATCCGCGAGGCCAGCGCCAAGAACGTCGCGATCCTCGCGAAGCTCGACCTCGACGAGTCGAACGTCCGTGCACGGCTCGCGGCCCTGGACGCCGAGACCCCCAAGATCGGTGTCGACCTCGACCTCAACCGGGCGAAGCTCGACGCCGACCTGGCGGCCATCCAGGCGCGGCGCGAAAAGGTCGAGGTCGACGTCGAGGCGAACACCGCCAAGGCAACGGCCGACCTGGCGGAGGTCAACCAGGAAGCCGACCGGCTGGACGGCAAGAAGGTCAACGTCCAAGTCGAGTCCAGTGAGGCATCCCGCGCGATCGGGATCATGGCCCTGCTCACCGCGGGCATCGCCGCCACGGGCTTCGCCGCGCCGGCCGCCGCCGCCGCGATTGCTGCGATCGGCCCGGCTGCCAGCGCCGCAGGGCAAGGGTTCACCGCGCTCTTCGCCGCGTTCAACGGGGTTTCCGACGCGGTCAAGGCCTACCAGGCGGTCGACGACGAAGCCATCGGGCGGGCCACCCGCAACGCCCGGCAGCGCATCACCCAGACCAACGCTATCGCCTCCGCCCAAAGCTCCCTGGCCTCGGCTCAGGCGTCCGCCGATCACACCGCGATCTCCGGTGCTGAGCAGGTTCAGGCCGCGCGGCAGAGTCTCGCGCGAGCCGAGGAACAGCTGTCGGTTACCCGCGAGACCGCCACCCGCCGAGTAGAAGACGGGGAGCGCTCGCTTGCCGCGGCGCAGGCCGACGCGCGCGACTCCCAGCTGGCGCTCAACCAGGCACGCGAAGAAGCGCTCCAGCGCATCGAAGATCTCAAGATCTCCCTGAAGGGAGCCGCCCTCGACGAAGAGTCCGCCTCGCTGGCGCTGGAGAAGGCGCAGGCCCGGCTCCAGGTACTCAAGGACGCCGGCGTCGGTCCATCCACCTTGGAGTATCGCGAGGCGGACCTTGCCGCCCGCCAGGCCGCTCAGTCGGTCGACGAAGTCCGTGCCCGCTACGCCGATCTTCAGAAGCAGTCCGACCACGCCGCGAAGACCGGCGTGGAGGGCGACAAGGCGGTCATTGCCGCCCACAAGGCCGCCGACGCCGCGACCGTGCGGGTCCAAGACGCCGAACGCCAGCTGACGCAACTGCGGGTCGACGGCGCCCGCGAGGTCGCCCGCAGCCAGGAGCAGGTAGCCGCATCGGCTCAGGCCGTCGGCCAGGCGCAGGAACATGCCGCTTGGGCCAACCAGGCGGCCACGAAGGCGGTTGCCGACGCGCAGCGCAACCTCGCCGAGGCCACCCAGAAAGCGGGCGAGGACGGCACGGCCGCCATGGACAAGCTCCACCTTGTCCTGTCCAAGCTGACGCCCGAAGGTCGAGAGTTCGCACTGTTCCTCCAGCGCGACGTGAAGCCCGCTCTGCACGACATCGGCGACGCGGTTCAGGCCACCCTGCTCCCGAAGATGCAGACCGCGCTGGCCCAGCTGATCACGCTCGGGCCCGATGTGAAGACCGCGCTCACCTCGACCGCGGACGTCATCGGCGATCTCGCCATCAAGGGCGCCGAAATGGTGACCAGCGGCCCGTGGCGCAAGGATTTCGCCACGATCGCGCGGAACAACAACAAGCTCATCGACACGATGGGCACCACGGCCTTCTCGCTCGCCGATGCCCTGCGCAGCATCACCGTCGCCGCCGGCCCCATGCTCACCAACTTCGCGCATATCGCGGCCCAAGGAGCGGCGGCGTTCGACGCATTCATTCAGGGGAAGCGCGACTCCGGCGAACTCACGCGGTTCTTCCACGACATGGGCGACCGCCTGAAGGAAATCTTCACCGCGCTCAAGGACGTCACGGTCGCCGTCTGGGATCTCGCCAACGCGCTCGGCCCGCTGGTTGGCTCCGGCCTGATCAAGGCAATCGACAGCATCGCCCGGCTGATGGACGGGTTCGTCAGTGCGCACCCGATCATGACAAACGTCATCACGATCGTGGGGCTCGTCGCGTCCGCGTTCATCTACCTCGGACGGTCCGTGATCGGCACTGTCGGGGCGTTCCGAAAGGGTGCCCAGGGCTTCGGGCTTCTCACCCGGCCGCTGCGCAACGCCCGCGAGCGACTGCAGGAAGTCGCCGACGGAACCGGACGGTTCGCCGATGCCGCAGACGCCATCGCTCACCCGGTCGCGCGGATGCGCCAGGCCGCTGAGGACATCGCCAAGGACTACACCGAGGGTGCCCGGCGGACGCGCGAATGGATCGACGCGCATTCCCGGATGGGCCTCGTGGGGAAAGCTCTCGACGCGGCCAACGACGCCGCCACGCGATTGAACACCGGCACCCGCAGCGCCCTCGGCAGCCTCGACACCGCCGCAAGCCGGGCCGGCCAAGCCTTCCGAACGCAGCTTCTGCCCGCCATCGGCTCGACCGTCGAAACCATCACCGGCAAGCTCGCCCACGCGTCGATCGTGCTGGGCGACTCGTTCGAGACGGCCACCGCGACCGCCGCACGTCTGGGCCGGTCGATCGGCATCAATATCGCCAACGGTGCAGAAGCGGGCCGACGTGCGCTGGGGGACCTCGTCGGGAGTTTCGGCTCGCTGCGCGGTGGCGGAGACCCGCTCGATGGGCTGGCTGTCGGCATCAACCGCACCCTGGCGGGCTTCGACTCGCTGACGCGCACGGCAGGGCGAGTGCGCGACGCCGTTGAGGTCGGTGTCGTCCGGGCCAGCATCGACGGCAATCAGGCACTCGACGCGATGGGGCGCGGCGCGACCCGGGTTCGCGACGCCCTGGAAACCGGATTCATCCGCGCCTGCATCGACGGCAATCGAGCCCTCGACGGCCTCGGGAACGCCATCCAGACCGGCTTCATGCGCGCCGTGATCGAGAGCAACCGAGCCCTCGACGCCGTTGGCAACACCCTCTCCAACTCGGTGCTCAAGCCGCTGATCAACGCCCGGGACGCCTACCAGGAAACCACTTCGCGGCTGCGTGACTTCGACAGCGTCCAGCAGACCGTCTCCGGCAGCCTCGACCGGACCGGCGGGTTCGTCACCCGGCTGCGCGGCGCGTTCTCCGACCTGGCCAACGTCACGGCGGGGGTGGGGAACGCTTTCCGGACTGGGTTCGCCGGCCCCGTGGAGGCCATGCGCACCGGGCTGACGAACGTCGCCTCGGCAGCCGGCGGCGTCGCCAACGTGATCGGCACCCGTGTGCGCAGCGCCCTCATCGGGCCGAACGGATTGCTCGGCGTCCTCGGTGGCCCATGGGGCATCGCCATCACCGGCGCCGTGGTTGGTCTCGGGCTCCTCGCGCAGGCCCACGAGGACGCGAGCCAGGATGCCGCCGCACAGGCGGACCGGGAGCGCGACCTTGCCGCGGCGCTGCGCGAATCCAACGGCGTCATCGACGCCAGCGTGCGTAAGAAGGCCGCCACTGCGCTCCAGAACTTCAAACTCCATGACGGCAACCGCGACTTGCTTGAGGATGCACGGAAACTCGGCATCTCGGTCCACGACCTCACCGACGCGTACCTCGGCAACGACGATGCGATGGGACGCATCCGGAAGCAGCTCCAAGACGTCGTGGACAGGCACAGCTCGGCCACGAGCGCCATCGGCGGACTCGTCGCCGGTCTCGACCACGTCCGGACCGCGGCGAACGGCGAATCCGTAGCCCTTGACGACACCGGCTTCTCCGCACAGCAGCTCCTGGACATCCTCAACGGCGCCGGGGGAACTTTCGCGGGTGCGGTGCAGGACAACAAGAACCTCGCCGCCGCCCTTGGTGAAACCGGCGCAAGCTCCGACAAGGTTGCCGACTCGATGACGGCTGCCAAGACAGCCGCAGACGGGTTCAAGGAGAAGCTCGCTGGTGTCGCCGACGCGTCCAAGGACGTCGGCGAGCAGGGCAAGGCCGTCATCGATTTCCTGGACCAGCTCAAGGGGCACGCGCCCGACGCCAGCGACGCAGCCGACAAGATCAACACGGATATTCGGACGCTGATTGAAGGCTTCAAGGACGCCAAGGGCAACGTCGTTGACTTCAGCCAGGGCTTCGTCGCCGCGAGCGGAGAGATCGACACTGCGAGCCAGTCCGGCTCTGACCTCCGCCGTGTCGTGCGTGACCTCTCCGCCGACATGGCGGCCACCGGAAAGGCCGCGTTCGACCAGGCGCGCGACATGGGCAAGAGTGTGCCGGAGGCGTACCAGGCCGCCGTTGACGCGATGGCCCCCTATCTAGACAAAGTCAAGGAAGCGCTCAAGCAGAACGGGCTCACCGAAAAGCAGATCAACCGGCTGCTCGATTTCTACAACCTCGTCCCGCCCGACATTGCCACGACGATTCTGCTGTCCGGGGACAAGACCGCCTCCAGCCAGGTTTCCGACGTGCTCTCCTCGCTGAAGCAGCTTCCGCCTGAAGTACCGGTGCACGTGGATGCCCTCACCGGCGTCGCCGAAGAAGCGCTGATCCAGCTCGGATACCACATCGTCCGGCTGCCCGACGGCACCTTCAAGGTCTTCTCCAACACCGACATTGGCCAAAAGCAGGCCGATGACTTCGTGGCGCACAACGACGGCACGCCGATTACGCTGGAACTCGCCGTCATCTACGCCAAGGCTCAGGCTGACCTGGACGCCTTCAAGGCTCGTAACAACTCCATCGAGCTGCATCCGTTCATCACGGGATCGGGGAAGATCGGCTACACCGGCGTCGATGGCGACACCCGCATCCTCGGCACCAATCTGCGGATGGTCAACGCCATCGGCCGGATCATCGAGTTCTACGCCGCCGGCGGGTTCAACCAGCTCAATCCGATGTCTGCCAGCGTCGCCGCAGTCGTTCCGCCGAACACGATGCGTGTCATCGGTGATCGCCCCGTCGGTGACGAGGCATTCATCCCCATCAACAAGTCCGCACGGTCTCTGGCAATCCTCATGGAGACGGCGAAGCGGATGGGCTACGCCCTCGCCCCGCTGGCCCGCGGGGCACTGCTAGCGTTTGCTGGCGGCGCGGTGGCCGCTCCGGGATCAGTGACCACCGCACCGTCCTCCAGCTCCACGCCGGACGCCTCGGCTTCCGCGGACTCCCTGACCAGTGCGGCGGACGCGGCCGGCGCGCTCACCGCCGCCCTGGGCGCCCTCCAGGCTGCAACCATCGCGTACACCACGACCGCCCTCGCCCCGCAGGTCGACGAAATCGACAAGGCCGTCATCCCGGCCGTGGATGCGCTCGCCGCCGCCCTGACCCCGCTCCAGACCCAGTACGGGGTCACCAACACCACCGTCACGACCACCACCGCTGCGATGGTCGCCGCGACCGCCACATCGGTCGCCCAGATCACCGGACAGCTGACGATCCTGCGCGCCGGGCTCGGCCAGACCGGGCAAGCGTTCCAGTCCACCGCGGACTGGGTGAACACCAGCTGGTCGGCCATGCGCGGGTACGCCCAGGCGCCGACCCGCGACATCCTCACCGGCCCGCTGAACAGCGGTCTGATCGCCGCGTGGAACTACCTTGACGCCTCCTTCGGCCTCAACCACCACCTCGCGCCCGTGGCCATCCCGTTCAGCGAGGGTGGCCCGGTGAAGGGCCCGGGGACGGGCACCTCCGACAGCATCCTGGCGCGACTGTCCAACGGCGAGTACGTCCTCGATGCCGACCTGACCAAGCGGATCCTGCCGTTCCTGGAAGCCCTGCGGGGACGCAAGGCCGAAGCACTCCAGGCCGCTGGCTACGCCCAGGGCGGACTCGTGGCCGACACCGGCAGCGCCCTCAACGCCCTCGTCGCCCGCGCCCAGGTGTTCGCCGCCGCCCAGCGGGGCAAGCCCTACATCTGGGGAGGTGTCGGCCCGCAAGGCTACGACTGCTCGGGCTTCATGTCGGCGCTGACGAACGTCTTGCGGGGGGACTTCCCGTACAAGCGGCTCGGCACGGCCGCCAGCGAGCCGTGGTCGGGCTTCGTGCCTGGTCTGTCCAGCGCGTTCTCGCTCGGCGCCAGCCCCGTACACACGGCCGGGACTCTCGGCGGCGTTAACGCCGAGAGCACCGGTGACAAAGTCCGGTTCGGGCCCGACGCCCACGGCGCGGATGACTGGCAGTTCACCACCCAGTCGAGCCTGCCCATCGCCGGCGGAACCTTCGTCTCCGGTGGCGGCACGTTCGACCCGGCCGCGCTGGTGGCGTCGGCGTTCACCGACACCCGGGCCATGGTGCGTGACGTCCTGGGTCGCTACCCGGGCAACATCATGGCCCAGCTCGGTGGCGGTGAAGTCAACTACGCCGCCGATCAGCTGTCCAAGGTTGCGGTGGACAAGGTGGCCGTGAATACCGTCGCGGGCGGTCCGGCGGTCGAGGCCGCGCAGAACTTCGCCCGCGGCGCGCTCGCGCGGTTCGGCTGGGGCCAGGACCAGATGGCCCCGCTGATCTCCCTGTGGAACGGGGAATCCGGCTGGGACTACAAGGCGCTCAACAAGAGTTCCGGCGCCTACGGCATCGCCCAGGCGCTCCCGGCCGAGAAGTACGGCAGCGTCGCCCCGGACTGGCGCACCAACCCCGCCACCCAGATCCTCTGGGGCCTCGGGTACATCAAGGACCGGTACGGGACTCCGGCGAACGCCTACAGCACCTGGCTTTCCCGCAGCCCCCACTGGTACGACGATGGCGGGTGGCTGCCCCCGGGGATGAGCGTCAGCGGCAACCACACCGGCCAGCCCGAAGCGGTCTTGACCCCGCAGCAGTGGCAGGACATCCGCACCCTCGCCGGCCTCGATCGCGGGGGGAACCGCAGCATCACCGTCAACGCAAGGACCGACGCCTCTCCCGAGCACATCGCCAGCGTCATCGATCGTCGCCTCGCCATCGGGACTCGGCTGTAAGGAGGGCCCAATGCAGGGCGCCCACGTGTGGACCCTCGAAGACATCACCTTCCACTACAGCCCCGACATCCGTGACGCCCAAGGCGTGCAATGGATTCTGACCAAAGAGGAAGGATTCTGGGGCACCCCGGCGACGAACGCGAACCTCACTCCCCGGCTGAACCGGCACGGCGCCTACCGCAGTCCCGGATGGAAAAAGGAACGCATCGTCACTCTCACGGGCCGGATGTACGCCGAGAACTACACCACGCTGCGGCAAGCCGAGACGAATCTGCTCGGCGTCCTGTCCGACCCGACAGCCCCGGGGAAGCTCACCTGCTACTCCGAGCTGGGGCCGATGAGCCTGGATGTCTTCCTCGACGACGCGATCCTATGCACCCCACTGGATGTCGTCTCCGAACCGGGGATCGAATTCTCGATCCAACTGGTCGCGCCCGACCCCCGCAAGTACGGCAACGACCTCCAAATCCAGACCGTCGGCCTTCCGCAGGACTCCGGAGACGGCCTGGACTACACGGCCGTCGTGGCGCCCGACACCGAACCCGGCCTGTATTTCGGCTCCGGCGCACCGGACGACGGGCTCCAGTTCGGCACGTTCAGCGGCTCCGGCTTCATCACCTTGAGCAACGCCGGCACCGCACCCGCCAGCCCCGTCTACGCCTTCTACGGCCCACTGAACGTGCCGGTGCTCACCACGAACACCGGCTTCTCCATGCAGTACAACGACTCTCTCGCCGCGGGCGCCTCCATCGTCGTTGATCCCTCAGCGCCGAGCGTGCTCTACAACGGCGAGTATTCCGTGCGGGCCGCCATGTACCCGACGCACTTCGACGAGTTCTTCATCCCACCCGCCAGGGGAGGAGTGCCCGGGGAACTCACCGTCTCCCTCGCCCACTCCGGCTCCAGCAACGCCGGTGGCTACGTCCAAGTCTCCTACCGCACCAGCTGGTTCTGAGACCCAATCCCCACAAGGAGACCTGAGTGGGCACGTACTCCGACCAGCCCGACCCGCCGACCTACTACCAGGTTGTCGACACCCGCGACTGTGTCCGCTACACCGACACCGCGCAGGCGCAATGGTTCATCGACCGGATCAACCACGCCTACGGTTCCGACACCGGCGCCCGCCTCGACGGCGACGTGGTCCGCTGGTTCGGCTACTACCAGCTCCACATCGGGGATTGGCTTCTCAACGGCACCACCCCGATGACGGATGCCGTCCTGCGCGCCAGCCAGCTCCGCCCGATCATCAGCACATTCCCCGAGGAGGGATAGGTCCGTGGTATCCCTCGGCTCCGTCGTCCAGTCCGCCTACGACCCGTGGGCCGTGCAAAGCCGCGTCGGCCTCGCCGATGCCCGCCTGGCGCTTGACTCGGTCCTGATGCCGCGACCGAACCTCAGCTACATCGACTACCGCAGCGGCATCATGGCCTCCGGCGACTCCGGAAGCGTCGGCCATATGGCCATGAAGGTCAAGCCCGCCAGTGGGAGCTTTGGCGTCACCGTCGAAATGGGCAACGCGGTCATCAACTCACCCGGGCAGGGTGCGTACATGTGTGCCCTGGATAGTCAGGCCACCCTGAGTCTCACTCCGGCCAGCTCCACCACCAACCGCATCGATTTGATCGTCGCGAGGGTCTACGACGACTTCAACACCGCGATCGCGTCCGCGGCCGGCGAGCGAAAGTTCACCGTCGAAATCTGGCAGGGCGACCCGTCGAGCGGCACCCCGGTCCAGCCGACCCCGGACCCGACCAACGGGTGGCATCCCCTTGCCGCGGTACTGGTCAACAAGAACACCAGCACCATCACCACCGCCATGATCACCGACCTGCGCGGTCCAGGCCTGGTTGCCCGCGGTGGACTGCGCGCGCTGTACGGCGACGACGCCAAGACCACCAGCACAGCCTTCGCCGAAGCCGGCTCGTATGTCGGGGAACAGCGTTGGGTTCATGCCCCAGGCTTCCAGCATCAGGTCTATTACGGCTCGGGTACCGGCTGGCGCGGGGCGATCAACTGCCTGCGGTACTACGCCGCCGCCCCCTCCAGTGGCTACATCTTCACCTCCGGCTACGGCGCCCAGCGCGAAATCTGCCGCGTCACGATCCCGTACCCGGGGGTGCCGTACTTCGTCTACCCGACCGCACGGGCCAAGCTCACACTGTCGGCCCGCAGCGCGGCCGATCTCCGCATCAACATCGGCAGTCCGAACGGTACGGATGTCAACTGGACTCGGTTCGACAGCTACGGCGCCACCGGCGACACCGACCACGTTCCCTGCGTTCCGCCAATGCATTACGGGCCGTTCACTGCCGGGACAGATGTCGTCCTCTCCTGCGGCATGCGCGCCAACGACAGCCAGTATTCCGGCTTCGGGTTCAGCGGCAACGACGTCGGCCACAACGTCATCTCCTGCCTGGTGTTTCCGTCGATCGCTCAGCCGCCGGCGGTGTAGGTGGGCACCTGGCGGACGATGATCGCCGAGACCGTCACCGGGCTGATCGTCGCCGACGTGCAACCCAGGGATCTCCCGAGCTGGAGCAGGAAGATCACCGACAAGGGATCTTGGACCATCAACGTCCTGCCCGACGACCGAGCCAACGTCTCCGTGGACCTGCACTCGCTGACCGCGGCCGGGAAGTACTCGTGGCTGGTGCTCTACGACGACCAGATCGTCCAAGGCGGACCGGTTTTCACCTACCAGTACGACGAGAACACCCGCAACCTGAGCGTGTCCGGCACTGGCATCCAAGGCCTACTCGACCGGCGGGTGCTGCGGAAGTACACCGGCCCGGCCACCAACATCGTGCACGTCGACAACGACCTCAGCGTCCAAGGGCAGACCCTCGGAGACATTGCACTCAAGGTTGTTGCCAACGCGGTTGCGGGCTCCGGGTACTTCCTGCCGATCGACATTCCCACCCCGGCGACATCCAGTGCCCACGTCCGCAACTACCTCGGCTACGACCTGGCCACCGTGTGGGACCGGCTCACCGACCTGGCCAAGAGCGACAACGGCCCGGAGATGGACTTCTCGCCCCATCTCGACTCCGCCGGGACTCATGTGGAATGGGACATGCTCGTGGCCCGCAACTCCACGGGGAAGCTGGGCTACCAGTCCTCGACGTCCGTCTGGGACTACGGCGGCGCACTCGGCGCCATCGATGTGGACGTCAACGGCTCCGCCTCGCCCTGCACGACCGTGTGGGTACGTGGCAGCGGGTCAGAGCGCGCCCTGATGGTCGGCTACGCCACCGACCTCACCCTGATCAGCTCGGGCTTCCCTGCCACGGACTTCGTTGACGGCGACCACACCACCGCCACCGAGCTGGGCACGCTGAGGGGGTACGCCTCGGCGGACCTGAAGAAATTCTCCGCCCCGACCGAGACGTGGAAGTGCTCCATTCGCGTTGACAGCACCGACGAGGCGTGGTCTCCGAGCCCCGTGATCGGCATGGTCGGCCTCGGGGATGCGGTACTGCTGGGGGTCAGCGGGCACCCGTGGATTCGCGACGGGATGTACCGACGCCGGGTCATCGGATTCAGCGACAACACCGAAGCCACGATCAACCTGGACCTCGAAACGACGCTGGAGGTTCTGTGACCCTCCCCGGCGTCGGCAGCCTCGCAGACCAGATCAACGAGCTGCGTAAACAGCTCGCCGAGATGAAGCGGACCCCAGGACCCGGGCCCGCGTACGCCCAAGCTCGAATGACCCAGGACGTGCCACTGTCCACAGGGGACAATTTCGTCACCCACTGGGCGCTGAACGCCGACAGCGTACAAGCCCGGCCCGGCGTCCTCGACGACCTGGGATGGGTGGACGAGTTCAGTGTCCCCCCGCGCTTCGTCATCCAGGCGGATGGCTACTACTCCATCCACTACCACGCCACCGTCAAGAACGCCGGCGCGAGCGACTCTCTCGCGATCCACGTCCACCAAGACCCCGCGTCTGTGAGCCCCTCGATCGCTGCTGCAACTGCGAAGAACAGCGGCGCGCCCGAGGGCACCACACTTGACGCGGTCAACCCGCGGATACCGCTGTACCAGGGCGACTATCTGTACTGGAGCGTCTACACCAGCGGGACCGGCACGCTGGTCCAGCAATCACTCGGCGTCTACTCGCTGATCACCCTCCAGTACATCTCGGCGATATGATCGCCCTCGCCGATGCCGCCAGCATCAACGACGTCACGACATGGGTCAACTACGGCGTGCTTGGCCTTGTCGTCGTCGGCCTCCTTGTCGGTGCATTTTGGACGAAGCCGTCGGTGGACAAGCTCATCCAGGAACGGGACCGAATCCTGAAAGAGAAAGAAGTCGCGGACGCTCAAAGAGATGCGATGGCGTCCGTCCTCCAGGAAAAGCTACTCCCCGTGGTCGGAGACTTTATCGCCACCACGCGCGCGCTTCTTCCTGTGCTTCAACAGCTCCAGCAACTACAGGCCATGATCCCGATCCTTCAGGAGATTATCCGAGCGAATGAAGGAACCAACACCACCCCCGAAAAGCGACGACGCGAAAAGCGTCGGCCGTGAATATCGTCCCGAGGAAGTTGAGGCTCTGACCGCGAGAGCCGCAAAGCTGCTCGACGAACTTCATGAAGTCATGGGCGAGATGACCCAGCGACTGCGCATGTTCCTGGGAGACCAGCCATGAAATGGATTCGGCGGAACACCCAGCGGCATGCCTCGCCGTCCAGGACCGCGTCTCAGGATGCCGAAGTCGCACGCCTCACGGCGCGAGCGGATCTCATCCTCGAAGAGCTGGACGTCGTCGTTCAGGAAATGAGTTCGATGCTCCAGTCAGCCTACAGGACAGAAAAGAAATGACGGACCCCATTCACCGGCAGGCAACCCTCGCCGCCGCACTGCGCCTCAACGAGTCCATGGAGCACCTCGGCGACGAAATGCGGGCGCTGCGCACCTACGGCAAGCGGAACCGACACTACATCTGGGCCCTCGCCGTCTCACTCCTCCTTGACTTCATCCTCACCGTCGTCGTGATCATCGTCGCCGGCCAGGCGAACAACGCCAACTCACTCGCCAACGCGAACCGCAACTACCAGATCGACAGCTGCAACAGCGGCAACGCGACCCGACAGACCAGCCGCGACCTCTGGAACTACGTCCTGAGTCTCGCGGAGAAACAGCCCCAAAACGAAACCCCGGATCGGAAGAAGCAGATCGCGGATTTTCGGGCCTACATGGAAAAGGCGTACGCCCCCAGGGATTGCAGCCAGATCGGAAAGTGAAAACATGGCGCTCGTCGTCGACCTCTACAAGCGGTACAACCCCGTCACCAGCTGGTCCACCCTGCGTGCGGTCGTGGATGCCGCCTACATCAAATACAGCGACGGCGAAGGCGCGGCGGCAGTGCCTGCCGACGACTACGTGGCCGGATGCAAGTCCGCGGGCATCCCCTACGGCGGCTACCACTTCGCCCAGCCCGGCGACCCGGTCCGCCAAGCCGACGTCTTCATCGGCCTCTACAAGCGCTTCGGCGGGCAGCTGGCGCCCGCCCTCGATCTGGAGACCGCGGGTATGCCGGTCGCTGCCCGTCCCGCTTTCGCGCGGGCCTTCCTGGAACGCGTCCACCAGAGCTACCCGAAGGTCGCCCTCTACGCCTCCGGCTCGTGGCTGGCCAGCCTCACCCCGGACACCTGGCCCTACGACTGGGATGTCACCTGGTGTGCCGAGTACGGCGTCAACGACGGCATCCGCCGCTCAATCCGCACGTACCGGGGCCGTGTCGACCTGCACCAGTTCACCTCAGCCGGAACCCTGCCCGGCACCACCGGCCGCGTCGACCTGTCCTACACCGCCGACCTGCCCGCCCTGCTCCTCAGCACCGCGAGCACCGCCGGCAGCTCGCTGAGCCTCACCGATGACGAGGAGACCATCATGAAGCTCGATCCTGGCGACCACCGAAGCCTGTCGTTCGACATTCCCGCAGGTGCCCGCACGATTCGTGTCAACTGTCCGATGGATTACCTCGTCGTGCACGGCATCTGGCAGGCCGGCGACGGACTACCGGACGGCACGAACTTCGACTACAAGTGGTCCTACGAGAAGGACTTCCGCGTCGACCGGCTCCGCCCCTGGAAGATCGACGTCGTCAACGGCGCGACGCAGGGCAGCATCATCTACTCCTACGGCGCCGGGCACCCCGAACGCTCCGGCAGCCTCTCCTTCCGGTGATCGCCGCCATGACCTACGCCAAAGCCGCCGCCGCCGTCCTCGCGGCCGGAGCCTCCGCGGTCCTCGCTGCGCTCACCGGAGACCAGGTGATCTCTCCGCTGGAGTGGATCAACGTCCTGATCGCGATCGCCTCCGCGCTCACCGTGTTCGCCGCCCCGAACGTACCCGGGGCGGCGGTGACCAAGTTCGTGGTCGCCGCCATCATGGCGGGCCTCACCGCCGCGGCCAACCTCGTCACCGACGCCGGGCCGACGAGCTGGTGGCAGCTCGTCACCGCGGCCGTTGGTGCCGCCCTCGTGTACGCGGTCCGGAACACGGCAGAAAGCCCGCCAGTAGCCGTCTGAGCGGCACTGGCGGGCTCCACGTTGGTCAGGCGCGTCGGGGTTTGCCGTCGAACCCACGCATCGTCACGTCGGGGTGCTCCACCAGACGTTTGCGCGCGGTTTCGTTGCCGACGTGGAACTTCCTGGCGCACTGCGCAATGCTGTATCCACTGTTGTACAACTCTGCCATCTCGTCCACCTGGGTTGGGGATAGCGCAAACGGGCGCCCTTTTCTCGGTGTATAGTTGCTGAGCGGAAGAACCCATTTGTGAATGGTGGCTTTACAGCAACCGTACTTGTTTGCCAATTGGCCATCCGTAAGGCGGTTCTCGTCGCGGTCGCGAGCAATGGCAAGTATTTCGTCGTCGTTGAATCGCTTTTTCATTTCGACGACCCAGGTTGAGGCTTGACTGCCCTAGTTGATGGCCGCAGTGTCACGTTGTTGGCGAGGAGCACGTTACGGACTCGCTTGTAGTAAAGGTCTGGATGGCTTTCGGCGATTGCCTGGATACTCTTCCCCTCGTCGCGATAAAGCGCCACGATCTTTTCCTCTGGGATGGGGAGATCTCGCGGTTTTCGCTTTCTGATGCGGACACCAGTCTTCAGCATTTTCCTACGCGTCCACGAGTAGGAAAGTCCGGCATTCTGGGCGATACCGGCAACGGGAACCCCATGGAGGTGGGCCTCCTTCATCGCCTCCGGGTCCCGTGGGGTCCCGCGTTCGCCGCTCGGTTGTGTCAACGTTCCCCCTTTGCTTCTTAGCATCCCCTATCCGCCTCCAAGCGGACCGGCTCGCCCCCCTCGGCCGGTCCACCCTGAGCCCCCGTCGCTCCCCGGCTACACGACCCCGGGTTGAGCGACGGGGGCTCTTCTTGTGTTCTCGGCAGGAACGGCACGGCGATCCTGCCCTTTTCCACCCTGCTCGCCATCGACGCCCTGAAGTTTTGCTCCTCCGCTGCCAGCTCGTCCCGCGCCACCCTCCGGTAATGCTCGACCGTCGCAGCGCTCGGCCGCTGGTTGGAACCAACCGGCCTCAGCGTCACACCGGAGGCGATGAGTCGCCGGCGAACCCATGAAGTACCGAGGTTTCCCCACAGATCACTGATCTGGTAGGTCGAAAGACCGGAGGCGTAGGCCGATCGCTGCCCAGGCGTCGCGTGCGTGCGGAACCGGAGGTGGCCCGCGTCGGGTGCGTCGGCCGGTTGGTCAGACGCCAAGGATGCCTGCACGAGCTTCTGCCGGGTCATCGGTGTCCCAAACGGTCGGGTGGAGTGCGTAGTTGGCGGCATCGATGGCGGCCATCGTCACTTCGACGTCACTCTGGAGCGCCTCGGGGTACGGAATCCGGTCGACGAACACGCCCAGCGACCCAGCCAAGGCGCGCATGAAGACCGTGTGTTGGATCAGGACCAGCCACGCGGCCTCGATACGCTTCGTCGGAACCAGCTTGTGCTGGAGATCGCCGTACCGGCCCCCGTGCCAGATGTCCGCGGCCGTCGCCACGAAGGCGATCGCCTGATCCATCAAACGCGTGGCCTCGCCTTTATCCTCGCCCGTTCTTCGCACCAGGTCACGAACGAGCGCGGCGAAGTCCTCGTGCGGGATGAGGTCGAACGCAGCTTTACGGTCCACGGGTTTGCTCATTTCAACTCCTGACGCGCTAACTTTTCTCGCCACCCCACTAGGGCTCGAACCTAGCCTGACCGGACCAAAACCTGTCGTGCTGCCAACTACACTATGGGGTGTCGCTCCGGCATGGTACAGGCCGGAGGTTTCGCTACACAGTTATGCTTCCTCTTCGGGAGATGATTGCTGTTAGGCAATCCGCAGGGGCATTGTCTTGGGGCGGCATGTGCCCGACCTTCTGCTGTATAGCTACAAATCTAGACGGTACTGAAAGTTCACGCTGGAGGCTGCGGAGCGATCATCGACGCCGCGTTAACGGGCGTCGTGAGCGCGCCCAGTTGCAACATCAAGTCAGGCACGCGCTGGATGGGTCGAGGGTCCAGCTCGCTGCCGAACGCGGGCAGGGTGAGCAGCTTGGCCGTGTCTTCGTCGATCTTGGCGTATTTGACCAGCAGCGGCTCGATCTTGGCGCGGTTGTTGATCGCGTCACTGGTGGCCTTCTTCATCGCGCGCTGGAAGGCGGTGAGCGTCTTCGGGTTCGCCTGCACCCACTTCCGGGTCGCGCCATAGCCCGACATCGGAAAATCCTTGGTGGCACCGGTGTTGACGTCGATAACTGGGATCGCGCCCGCGGTCTTGGCGAACTGCGTGATGAAAGGCTCAGGCAACAAAGCTGCGTCGACCTGATTCTGGGTCAGCGCGGCAGCGACATTCGGGAACGCGACTGGGACCCAGTTCACGTGGGTGGAGTCGACGTTGTGATCTTGCATCAGGCTCTTCGCTAGCAGGTCGGTTGCCGTGTTCTTGGCTGTCATCGCGATCCGCTTACCCGCCAGGTCGAAGATCGTCTTCACCGGCGAATTCGGCGTTGCGACGATCGCGAAAGATTTGTCACTGACCGAGGTTGCGGCGCAGACGAGCTGGATGTCGGCTGTACCCGTCGCCTTCGCGACGAAGAACGGCATGTAACTCGAAATTGCGATGTCGGTGTTGCCGGAGATCACGTTGGTCAGCGCCGCCTGGCCGCTCGCGACCACGACGGGCTCCACCTCCAGACCCTCGGCCTTGAAATAGCCGCCATCCTGGGCAAGCCACAGTGGAGCGCTGTCGATGGTGGTCAAGATCGAGACTTTGATCGAGGTTCTCTCCAAGCCGTTCCCGGATGCGGGGTTGTCCGTGTTGTCGCCCGAGGCGCTGCACGCGGACACGAGAACCGGAACAATCAGCGCGAGTGCCGCCACCCTCGCATGACGTATCAAAGGACCGCTCCTTCTCTAGTGGGGACCTACCGTTCCCGGCGCGGACTGCGCCGGAGTCATCAGGCGACTCGTCACGAAGCCGATGGAGCGGGCCCCGCCCTGGTCGTACCACGCTTCGCGATGCAAAACCCACCCCTGGCCGGCAACGGCTTCCGCACTGCGGATCACGCTGTCCGGCCGTGCCGGGTCGACCATCGCGTACCGATCCACGTGTGCACCGGCGATGCCCGCAACGTGCCCATACTGCGGCTGATGCGCCAGCCAAACCCTCCAGGCGTTGTCAACGGGGATGCTGGGCCAGAACTTCGGCTTGCCCGGCCCGTCCAGTGCGGCCACCGTCATCACGAAGGCGATCGCCTGGTCCAAGGCGATACTCGCGTCGTACACGGAGACGCCGTAGTCGTGGCTGATCTTCGTGGTGATCAGGGCGAAGTCCGTCGGGTTCATCAAGGCCCGGCCAGTTCGCTCTTCGCGCGCGGCAGCGATCATGGGTACTTCCTTCAGGTCAGAGCTGCGTCACGATGGACACAAGGATCATGAGTGCCAAGCCAACGGCTGCGACCGCTACACAGGGACCGGCTCGTCGGCCTCGGGCATCCAGCAAGCGACGATGCAGCTGGGTTGTCGAGGTGAAACTGTGCAGGGGATGATCCGGCTCCGCCGGGATACTGCGATTGCCGGGCCCCTGCTCCAAGTGGTGCCGTCCGGCGCGAGTCACGACGGCGTCTGTTCCGCTGGCGGCCCCTCGTTCGAGCGCGCCGCTCGCTCGGCTTCGCGCCATGAAATCAGGGCGCGGATCGTCTCCACAGAGGGCGCCTTTTTCTGCTCGTTGAGTACAAGCGTCATTCGTGGCTTTTCAAGCCGGATAAAGCACGGTGTCACCCCCGCCCGGAGGCAGGTTTCCCTGACTTCAAGCGTCCATTCGTCGAGGTTGGCGCCAGGGCCACCGACGTCTTCCCACGCCAACAAAGCCACATCGCCCTGAAGCAGGCCGGCGACCAGTTCTGTGAGGTTGGATGTGTGCACCGCGTCGGGCTCATCTGCCATTGCTTCTCGATTCGCGAAGTTGGAGCCCGGCCCGCCGCACACAGGAGGAGCCGCGAACGGGCGGGCCGGGGTTGGACGCGTGCGCACCGCCCAGTTGGCGCACGCGAACTTTTCAAGAACCCTCGTCCCCGCCGCCAGCCCGGGAAGGGGATCCAGGGGCGGCAGACGGGGACGAGGGGGCGTGCACACCGGTTCCTGGGGTAACCGGTGACACAGGTTCAACGTCTTCGAGACGGATGACGAGAACGCCGGGGAACGCACGGGCCGCGGTGGGATGGAAGCCGTGGTTCATGAGGCTGAGCAGGGTTGTGGCCAACGCCGCCGAAGCCCGCTGGCGGTGCATCGACTCGTACAGCCGTTCCCGCGCCTCGTCGGAGACGGCGGTAGACGGCGGCTCGCCTTGCGGCGAGGAGCCATCCGGAACATCCCGTACAAGTCGGAGCCCACGGCCGGGCTGACGTGCTCGCATACGGATCTCCCCAGACAAGGCCACCGCAGGCAACGCGGTAGAGACGGCCGATTCGGTAGTAGCCACGGGGCATCCAGTGCCAGAACCGCGGCGGCTCGCCCCCAGGTGTGCGCGGCGAGTACAACCATGCGCCCCGAGCGATCGGACGGAAGCGCTTCGTAGGCGTCACGGACCCACCGGCCAACTCAAGACAACGCGGAGCACGTCCTCCGGCTCACCGCGCGCCCGAAGGATCGGGACCGGCATCTGCCGAAACGACTCCCGCCACCACGGCTTCACGCCAGCCACGTGACGTGCAGCGAAGGACATGGTGGGTATGTGGCGGAGGAGGAACACGTTGTCCAGGAACCCAGGTACCTCTCGGTGGCTCCACGCCACCGGGGCGTTCTCCCGAGGCTGCACCATCTCCCACTCTCCGAACTCAGCCTTCACGGCTTCGTCCAGCAGGCTGGAGACACCGGCCAGCCAGCCGGGATAGGCAGTCACGCCGCACTCCTGGAGCGCCGGATGCTGCTGCGACTGCGGGGGGTGCAGCAGCATCCGGCACAGTGGGCCCCGCCCTCGCGCGTGCTCGGGCGGCTTTCCTCGGCGAGGGCGGGGCTTGGCCCGGCGTCCGGAGAAGGTGAGGGACCGTTCGCGGACGCCGGGGACTGGGGGCGGCAGAATCGCCGCGACGGACGCGGGTCAACGTCCGTGAGTACGAAGAAGAAGTTCAAGGTCATGCCGCGCTCCCGTGGTGGAGCCTGCGGACCAGCGCACCCAGCCCGCCCCGGCGGGCCGACCGCTGAACCGGGATCGAGACCGGCCTCGGGTTCAGGACGCGCACGCATAGCGGACAGGGGGGACCAGGGGCGCAACTCATCGAGGCGGCTTCAACCATCCAGCCGCATACCGCCAGGTAGACACCCAGGCCGCGCCCCTCCGCGAAACTCTCGGCCGTCACCGCGTGGTCGTGCTTGTCAAGGGCGCAGGTCATCGGCATGACGTCACCCGGCGTCGGTGCCGGTATTGGTGTTCGGTTCATAACGTGCTCCCGCCCTTGCGATCTTGGCACTGTGGGGCCACCCTTGCCGAGATGTGCCAACTGTGCCGTGCAAGACTGGCCACTGGCACATCTGGCACGCAATACGCCAAACGAGTGGTCTCAAGATCACTCACTGTGATTGATCAAGTGACGGGAGCCGCGCACTATGCTCGACGGCATGGAAGGCACCGTTCAGAGTCGCGCTGTCGGCGACGAGCTGAAGCTGGCCCGCGAGGCGGCACACATGAGCCGTGAGCAGGTGAAGGACGCTCTGGGTCTTGGGGCCGTCTCAACAGTGTCACGTTGGGAAAACGGCGTCCGTGGCATCACAGAGCAGAACATTGTTCGGTATCTCCAAGCGGTAGGTGCATCCGTCCAGAAGATCGACGAAGTTATGGACATGGCGCGAAACCGCGAGGCCTCGATGTGGGTTTCGTTTCGTCCGGTTGAACGTGCTCGGATGATGGCTACACTTCTGAGGATTGAGGATACGGCTCGCCGCATTGTCTACTTGGCAGACGCCGTTGTTCCGGGCTTGTTGCAGACTGATGCATATGTTCGTGCGATCATGGCGTTCGAGAACGTTCCTGAAGATGAGATACGCCAGCGAGTTGCCGAGCGACTTGGCCGCAGCCGAATCATTCACCGTCGCGACAACCCTGTGGCACTCGATGCCTTCATCGACGAGGCCGTACTTTGGCGGCCGATCGACCCGTCATTGCCGCAGCAACACCTGGATCAGCTTCGCTATCTCCTGGAGTGTGCCGACCTGCCGAATGTTCGCATTCGGATTCTGCCGTTCTCCAAAGGGCGTAGCCCGCTGCAACTCGGGGGATTCGTATGGATCGAACCCTCTGAGGGTGGGGTTGCAGTCCATCAAGAACTCCATCGCGTGGCCGTGTTTTACAACGACCCGATCGACCTTGCCGTCTTCGAGTCGGCTATCGAGAGGACAGGGACGATCGCCCTGAGCGTCGATGAGTCAAAGGGGCTCATCGCCGGGATAATCACAAAAATGGAGAGAGTGGATGAAAAATCAGCAGCCGCAGAACTGGCGGAAGTCGACTTACAGTCAGGCTCAGACTGACTGTGTCGAAGTCGCCGACGATGCGGCAACGGCGTTGATCCGGGATTCCAAGGCCCCGAACGACGGAGTCATCGGTATGCGACGGGAGGCGTTCAATGCCTTCAAGGCTCGCATCAGGGGTGAGATGACCGCCGACGCCTAGGCTGGCTGCAATCAGGTAATTGGGAAGGGGAAGACGAGCCCCCCGGCAGACACCGCCGGGGGGTTCGTCTTATATTCACCCCGTTGACCCGCTCGCCTCAGTGGGGTCTCAGCTATTATCGCAGGCCATGCAGCCAGATCCAGAACCACGATCAGCGCGCCTGTCAGTTGCCGAAAGCCTCGAACTGCTCGCCGCCGTCGAGGCCGGGGTGGTTCGCGAGGAACCTGACGGCGTCTCGATCATGACCTTCTGGGCCGACCCGCCCCACCTGAACGCCCTGGATGTCTACGCGAACTTCAACTTCATCCGGATAGCCGAGGATGGAAGGTACGTGCTGACCGACGCCGGACGCAGTCACCTGAACCGCAACTACGGGACCCGCGACAAGCAGGCGTACAACCCGCGGCCGGAGGGTGACGAATGACCGCCGGCCTCGCGGACGACACCCCGTCCTTCCTTGACCGCAACGGCCGCCCCGTCGGCCCCCTGGAGTGGGACCGGCTACGGAGCGATCCCACGTATGCCCGGCTCGCGCAGACCGTCATTGCCGATGGCGAACGGCAGATAGCGGTGCTGACCAGTTGGTTCGGTATCAATCTGCACCCGGGCCCACTGTTCGACACGATCCAAATCGAGAACCGGCGGCGTGTCCAGGTCGCCACCTACGATTCCGAAGAGGATGCCCTGCGTGGCCACCAGGACGCGGTGGCGGCGTCCCTGGCGGATCTCGGCGAGCCGGTGGTGGAGATCGGCGTGGATGACCGATGGGACGAGTTCGTCAGGTCGACGTTCCGCTCAATGTCGTGAAGCCTTGCGCATCTAGCGAACAAATGTTCGACTGTTCGCTATGGGTGCTACGTGGACTTCGCCGGGCTGGTGCCCGCCGACCGTGGACGGTCAGCGGTACGCCTGGACGATCAGCTTCAAGCCGGCTGGCCGGTACTGGTCGCCGCAGAGCTGCCTCATCGGCGGGTCGCCGACAGGCGTGGACCTGGAGGCGCTACTGCACCGTTGGTTCTTGGAGAACGGCGGCCCGGCCGCCCGGTGGCGCGTGCAGGTGTCCCCGCTGGGTGATGAGTCGACGGTCCTGGCTGGAGCGGTCCTGACCTTCACCGAGCCCGTCGAGCGTCAGGTGAGGCGGCTGGGCCCCAAGCCGGGGCCGATCACGCCGACGTTCTGGGCGCTGAGCGACCTGAAGCCGCCGTTGCCGGAGCAGATTCGAGCCTGGGAGGCTCGCCCCGAGGGGCCTCCGGAGGCTTGGAAAGCTAGACCCGCAGCTCCGGATGTCCCGGGCGGGTCCGCGCAGTGAAGGTAACGGAGAAGGCCCCCGGTTAAGACGCCCGGGGGCCTTCGTGGCGGGGACAGGATTTGAACCTGCGACCTCTGGGTTATGAGCCCAGCAAGCTACCGAGCTGCTCCACCCCGCTCCGATGATCAACAGGCTACCGGAGCGCCCGGAGCTTCCGGCCACCCAGGAACACCACGACACCATCGAGGATCAACACGCCCGGGATCGCTGCCCAGAGGAACTGGCCGGCGGCAGCCTGGCCGATCCAGACTCCGGTGACCAATGCGCACCCGAGCATGCAGGACAGCAGGCCCCAGTAAGGAGACCCGCCTCCGAGCCTTCGCCTTCGAACCCATGGACGAAAGTGTGCCATCCGGCGTCCTCAGGTAAGGGTGCAGACGCGGCCTGGCCACGTAGCCTGTTCGTGGGAACACGTGGGAACAGCCCCCGAACTGACGCCCTCTGGGCCTACACGGTGCGACACCCTTCGAGACGTTGACACAGCAAACGCGCAGGTGAGACCCTACTTCTTGCGAAACACCAGGTCAGCTCGCGCAAGTCCCATGAAGAGGCCTTCACGGACTCGGGTTCCGGGGGTCAGAGCCAGCCGCGTTCGTCGGCGATCCGGACGGCCTCGACGCGGTTGCGCGCGCCGGTCTTGGTGATCGCCGCGGAGACGTAGTTCCGGACCGTCCCCTCGGACAGGTAGAGCCGGGACGCGATCTCGGCGACCGTCGCCCCGGTGCGGGCCGTGATGAGCACGTCCCGTTCCCGCGCCGTCAACGGCGACTCGCCTGCCGCCAGCGTGGCGACGGCCAAGGCCGGGTCCACCACCCGCTCGCCGGCCCGCACCCGGCGGATCGCGTCGGCGAGCACGTCCGCGGGCGCGTCCTTCACCACGAATCCGGCGGCACCGGCCTCCATGGCGCGGCGCAGGTAGCCGGCGCGCCCGAACGTCGTCAGCATGATCACGCGGCAGTCCGGGACCTGCGCGGCGAGCACGGCGGCGGCCGCGAGCCCGTCGAGGCCCGGCATCTCGATGTCCAGTAAGGCGACGTCGGGCCGGTGTTCGCGTGCGGCGGCGGCGACCTCGTCACCACGGCCGACCGACGCGACCACCGCGAAGTCGTCCTCGAGTGTGAGCAGCGCGCACAGCGCCTCCCGGACCAGCGCCTGGTCGTCGGCGAGCAGCAGCCGGATGGTCATACCGTCACCCGCAGCCGCCAGCCGCGGGGCCGCACCGGCCCGGCGTCGAGGGTTCCGCCGGCCGCGGCGACGCGCTCGCGCAGCCCGGCCAGCCCCGAGCCCGGGCCGGGGGACCCGCCGACGCCGTCGTCCACGACCTCCACTGTGGACGCCGAGAGCGTCACCGTGCACCGCGTCGCGCGGGCGTGCCTCGCCACGTTGGTCAACCCCTCCCGGACCACCCAGCCGAACAGTTCCTGGTGCGCGGGGCCGACGACGTCGGCGGCCGTCGGCAGGTCGGCGGCGACCCCGCACGCGCGCAGCAGTTCGCGGCCGCGGGCCAGCTCGCCGGCCAGGGTGACCTCCCGGTAGCCCGACACCGCGGCGCGCACGTCCGCCAGTGCTTGACGCGCGAGCGTTTCGACGGCGGACATCTCCTCGCCGGCGCGAGCGCCGTCGGCCGTCACGAGCCGCTGCGCGAGGGTGCTCTTGACCGTGATCGCGGTGAGCGAGTGGCCGAGCAGGTCGTGCAGGTCGCGGGCGATCCGGTTGCGCTCGGCCTCGGACGCCAGCCGCGCGACCTCGGCGCGGGCCTCCACGAGCGCGGCGTTCGCCCGGATCGCCTCGGCGAAGACGGACACGACGAGCACGGTGAAGACGAGCGCGACCGCCTGCGTCCAGCCCGGCCCCGTCTGCCACGGCCGCACCGCCCACGGCACCACGACCGCGGCGGACGCGGAGACCGCGACGAGCGCGAAGGCGGCCAAGCGGGGAAGTCGCGGCGCGGCGAGCGAAACGACGACGGCGGCGAGGAAGAACGCATCGGCGTGGGCGAAGGGGAGCGTGAGGCCGAACAGCGCGGCGCAGCCGCCCAGCAGCAGCCAGAACGGCCGCGTGGCCCGGCGTGCCGCGGCGGCCGCGGCCAGGAGGTAGCAGACGGCGAACGCGGCGACGATCACGCAGCCCAGCGCCACGTCGGCGCCCGTGGAGTGCTGCGGCACGGAGGCGGCCGTCACCGCCGGGTAGACGAGCATCCCGGCGTCGAGCAGCCGCAGCCGCCAGCCGCGCACCCAGCGCTGCACGTCGCTCGTCCCGTCCATCACCGGCACGCTACCGCGACGGCGACCGCAGCCGCCTGCCGTTGACGAGCACGGTCACGCCGAGCAGCAGCAGCCCGCAGGCGGCCTGCTCGATCCGCAGCCAGACCGGGAACAGCCCGGGCAGCACGACGATGACGACGATCGCCACGAGCATCACCGCCGAGACGATCCGCAGCCGCAGGAGGCCTTTCCGCGAGCCCCGGGCGGCGCTGCGGGCGAAGGCGAGGGTCAGGAGCGAACTGGCGAAGACGATGGTGGCGCGCACCCAGACGGCGTCGGTCACCATCGCGGGGTGGTTCCGGAACAGGACGATCACGACGAGCGTGAGGACGCAGAGCGCGGCGTACGCGCCGGTGAGGAGCAGGACGGGCCGGAAGCCGGCGGCGGTGGTGCGAGGCGTGGTGGTCATGGGGAAATGCTCGCCGCCGGGGGTGCCCGCACGGCAGTGCCGTCGCGCAGCGGCTGCCCATGACATTTGTCATCGGCGCGGGCCGCTAGGTTTCCGGTGTGCCCGAAACCCAGCGACAGCCGGTCCCGCGCAACGACGGCGGCGAGCTCGACACCGCGACGGCGTTCCTGACCTTCGCACGGGAATGCGTCATCAAGAAATCCGACGGGCTCGGCGAGGAGGAACTGCGCCGGGTCCTGGTCGGCTCGGGCACCACGCTGCTCGGGCTGGTCCACCACCTCACCTTCGCCGAGCGGGTCTGGTTCGGCCACTACGTCGCGGGCGGCCCGAATCCCGGCGACGCCGACATGACGGTCCCGGACGGCCTGACCGCGGCGGAGGTCCTGGCCGCCTACCGTGAGGCGATCCGGGAAAGCGACGCGGCGATCCGGGCCGCGGGCGACCCGGACAAGCCCATGGCCGTCCCGATCGACGGCAAGTTCCACACCCTGCGGTGGGTGCTCGCCCACATGACCAGCGAGACGGCCCGGCACGCGGGGCACGCCGACATCCTGCGCGAACAGATCGACGGGGTCACCGGACGCTGATCTGTCCGGACAGTTCCGCTCAGTGGTCTGGACATCCGCGGGCCCGCTGTGCTCAGATCGGGACGGCTTTTCCAACGTTGTAAAAAGTCCCTTCACCGGAACGGAGTTCCGTCGTGCGGAGCAGAACAGCGAGAACCATCCGGCGGGCGTGCGCGCTCGCCGTCGCCGCGGTGGCCGTCGCGGGGGTGACCGTCGCGACGCCCGCCGTCGCCGGGCCCGCGCGCCAGACCGTCACCGCCGGGAACGCCCGCTTCCAGGTGCTGTCCCCGACCCTGATCCGCACCGAGTACGCCGGTGACGGCCGCTTCACCGACGCCGCCACCTTCAACGCCGTCGGCCGCGGCACCTTCACGCCGACGTCGTACACCAGCACGGTTTCCGGCGGCGTCCTCACGATCCGGACCAGCGCGGCGACGCTGACCTACCGGCTGGACTCCGGCCCCTTCGACGGCGGCAACCTCGAGGTCCGCACGACCGCCGGCGCGACCCCGGTGCTCGCGGCTCCCTGGCGGCACCTGACCTGCCCTGCGGGCGCGCGCTGCGAGGCCGAAGACCTCACGGCCGACGGGGTCGGCGTCGCGACCGACCACGCCGGCTACACCGGCGAAGGCTTCCTCGCCGGCTTCGAAAGCACCGGCAACTCGGTGACGGCGGACGTCCTCGCGCCCACCGCGGGGACGTACTCGCTGACCGCGCGCTACGCCAACGGCCAGGGCGGCGACGGCCAGCACGTCACGCGCACGCTGAGCGTTTCCGTCGACGGGGGAGCGGCGCAGAAGCTCACCCTGCCGGTGACCGCCGACTGGAACGCCTGGGCCCTCGCGTCGGTCCCGCTCACCCTGGGCGCCGGTCACCACAGCGTCCGCCTCGAACGAACGGCGAGCGACTCCGGCAACGTCAACCTCGACGGCCTGGCCCTCCTGACCTCCGGCGCGGCCTTCCCGCCGGCGTCCGCCCGCGCGTTCACCGGCTGCCCGGCCGGCGTGAGCTGCGAGGCCGAAGCCGGGCTGCGGTCGGGCTCCGCCATCGTCGCGACCGACCACTCCGGGTACGCCGGACGCGGGTTCGTCGCCGAGCTCAACCGCGGCTCGACGCTGACCCACCGCGCGGCGGACGTCCCGGCCGACGGCACGTACCTGCTGCACGTCCGCTACGCGAACGGCACCGGCGGCGACGGCCTCCACCAGACCCGGACCGCGGCGGTCACCGCGAACGGCGTGACCCGCACGCTGACCCTCCCGGTCACCGACGGCTGGGACGCCTGGCAGAGCGCGTCGGTCCCGGTCGACCTGAAGACCGGCACGAACGACGTCGTCCTCGGCTGTCCCGACGACGTCAGCTGCCACGTCAACATCGACACCGTCGCGGTCACCCCGGCCGGCGGCACGGCGCCGCCGCCGCACCTCGCGCTCGGCGGCTACCGGCGCGGCCTCGACGGCGTCAACGGCGACAACGGCGCGCCGTCGACCACCGAAGGGCTCCTGCACTCCGACGGCTGGTACCTGCTCGACGACAGCCCGTCCGCGCTGTACGACACGCGGACCCGCGCGGTGACGCAGCGGCCGTCGCACGGCGGAAACCCTTACCAGGACGGCTATGTCTTCGCCTTCGGCCATGACTACAAGGCCGGGCTGCGCGACCTGGCGACCCTGACCGGGCCGCCGCAGCTGCTGCCGCGCTGGGCCTACGGCGTCTGGTACTCCGAGTACATCGACCGCACCGCGGCCGACTACCGCGACCGGATCCTGCCGCGGTTCCGCAGCGAAGGCGTCCCGCTGGACGTCCTGGTGACCGACACCGACTTCAAAGCGCCGGACACGTGGAACGGCTGGCAGTTCGACACGACCAAGTTCCCCGACCCCGCCGGGTTCTTCGCCTGGTCGAAGGCGCAGGGGCTGCACAACAACCTGAACATCCACCCCAGCATCATGGGTTCGGACCCGCAGTTCGCCCGCGCCCAGGCGACGGCGAAGGGCAAGCTGGCCAAGTCGAACTGCGGGACCGACTGCTACGTCTTCGACTGGGGCGACCCGGACCAGCTCAAGGCGTACCTCGACCTGCACGCCGGGATGATGCAGCAGGGCAACGACTTCTGGTGGCTCGACTGGTGCTGCGACGCCTCGCGCTCGAGCCTGCCCGGCGTCACCCCGGACGCCTGGATCAACCAGCAGTACGCGGACCTCGCCGCGCCGGCGACCGGCCGCGGGTTCGTCATCTCGCGGGCGTACGGGTCACTGCAGGCCGGCGGCTACGGCGGTCCCACGGGACTGGCGACCGGGCCGTGGGCGGACAAGCGCAGCACGCTCCACTTCACCGGCGACACGTCTTCGACGTGGTCGACGCTCCGCCTGGAAGTCGGCCTGACACCCGGCGAGTCGGCCGCCACGGGGATGTCGGCGATCAGCCACGACATCGGCGGCCACAACGACACGACCGGCCTGCGCGGCAGCGAGACCTACACCTCCGGCGGGCAGCAGCGCCAGACGGTCAAGCTGCCCGACGACCTGTACGCGCGGTGGGTGCAGCTCGGCACGTTCCAGCCGATCGACCGGCTGCACAGCAACCACAGCGACCGGCTGCCCTGGCAGTACGGCGACGCGGCGAAGGCGTCGGCGACGAAGTTCCTGAACCTGCGCGAGAACCTCGTGCCCTACACCTACACGCTGGCCCAGGAGGCCGCGACGACCGGCGTCCCGGTGGTGCGGCCGACGTATCTGGAGTACCCGGACGAGCCAGCCGCCTACGCCGCGGCCGGCAGTGAGTACTTCTACGGGCCGGACATGCTCGTGGCGCCGGTGACGACCGCGGGGACGTCCGCGACGACGCCGGTGTGGTTCCCGCCGGGGCAGTGGACGGACTACTTCACCGGCAAGACCTACGCGGGCGGGACGACGCAGCAGGTCACGACCGACCTCGGGACCATGCCGGTGTTCCTGCGCGCGGGCGGCGTCGCGGTGACCCGGACAGCGGACGTGGCGAACGACGTCCAGAACCCGATGAACCGGCTGACGGTGACGGTCGCGCCGGGCGCGTCCGGCTCCTTCACGCTGTACGAAGACGACGGCACCTCGTCGGCCCGCAGCTCGACCACCCGGGTCACGTACGCCGAGCGCCACGGGAAGCACACGGTGACGGTGGAGCCTTCGTGCGGCAGCGGGTTCCGGGGCCAGGTCGCTTCGCGGGAGTGGACGGTGAAGTTCCTCGGCGTGACGTCGTCGCCTTCGCGGGTGCGGGTCGGCGACGGCTGGGCGCCGTCGAACAGCTGGAAGTGGGACGCCGCAACGCAGACGCTGACGGTGACGTCCCCGGCTCACCCGGGCCGGGCACCGGTCACGGTCACCTACTGAGCCCGCCGCGATGAGGCGATGGGTGGCCCCTCGCCGAGGGGCCACCCACGGCTCAGCCCGGGATGAGGCAGAACAGGTGGCCTTCGGGGTCGGCCAGCACGACCCAGTCGGCGCCGCCGGGCTGGAAGTCCGGTTTCGTCGCGCCGAGCGACCGGAACTCCGCGATGGCTTCTTCCAGGTCGCCGACGCGGAGGTCGAGGTGGGCGTGCTTGGCGTTGTCCGGCCACCCCGGGCCGCGGTAGCCGTCCACGCGCTGGAAGCCGAGGCCCACCGGGCCGCCGCCGAGCTGCACGGTGTCGTCGTCCGAAGAGGTCACCTCCCAGCCGAGTGCCTTGGCGTAGAACGCGGCGAGCGCCGCCGGGTCGGCGCAGTCGAAGACGAGCGTGGTGAGTTCCGCGGGCATTTCCCGACTCCTTTCGTTCGCCTGGCAGCCTGCCCGGCGCGCGGGCCGCGGTCTTGAAGATCCTTGCGGCGCCGGAAACTGTCGGACCCCCGGCGTACCGTCCGGCTCGTGCTCGAAGCAGTCGAAATCGCGGCGCGGCCCGGTTACGCCGTGAGCGTGGTGAAGTGCGTGGAGGACCACGCCGGCTGGTCGCCGCCCGAGGTGGCCGGCGGCCACCGGATGGTGCTCGTGCGGCGGGGCCGGTTCCGCCGTCGCGCCCGCGGTGTCGTGGCGGACGCCGACCCGACGGTGGCGTACCTCGCCGAGCCCGGGGACGAGGAACGGTTCGCGCACCCGGCGGGCGGCGACGTCTGCACGTCGGTGACCTTCGGCGCCTCGCGTTGGCGGCAGCTCGCGGGCGACCGGCTCGAGCGCACGACGGTGTACGTCGACGGCGCCCTCGACCTCGCTCACCGCCGCGTAGTGGCTTCTGCCGCCGACCCGGACTACGCGCTGGCGGAGGAGTTGCTGGTGCTGGCGGGCCGGGCGATCACCCAGGCAGCCGCGGCGCCGACGCCCGCATCGCCGCATCGGGGGCGCCGCACCGGCGAGCGCGCCTTGGTGGCGCTCGCCCGCGAAGCGATCGCGGCGGACGTCCCGGCGGCCGCCGGGCTGTTTCCGCTGGCGGATCTGCTGGGTGTGTCGCCGTACCGGCTCAGCCGGGCGTTCCCGCGCGAGCTGGGTGTTTCGCTGACGCGCTACCGCAACCGGGTCCGTGTCGGCCGGGCGCTCGACCGCCTGGAGGCGGGGGAGCGGGGGCTGGCGGTGCTGGCGGCGGATCTGGGGTTCGCCGACCAGGCACACCTGACGCGCACGGTGCGCGAGCACGCCGGTGAGACGCCGGCGGCGCTGCGCAGGCTGCTGGCCGGATGAGCCGCTCGCCGAAACCGCTGCCTGGACCGGCGCGGCCTCGCCGGGGCGTTTTCGCGCGCGGGCGGAACCGTACGAGACGGGGTGGCGCGGCGGGAATGGGGCTGGGCGCGTGGCCACCCCCAGCGGCCACGTGAGTCACCCCGCGGCCGCGGCGCCACCCCGGGTTCTGTGTCATGTTTCCGAAACACCGAACGGGAGTATCGTAGTCTTTCCGGCACAGAAGGTGTCAAGTTTTCAGGACAGCTAAGCTGGCGAGCGTCACGTTTCACAGACGAAAGTAGGATGCGGTGAGCGAGGAGCGCAGTTTCGCCGAACGGCTGGCGCACTTGATCGCGACCGTGCACCCGCCCGACCGCAGGCCCTACTCCTACCGGGAGATCGCGCACGGCGTCGCCGAGCAGACCGGCGTGACGATGTCGGCCACCCACGTGCAGCAGCTCGCCGTCGGTGCGCGCAAGGACCCCAAGCGCTCGCACATCCAGGCCCTCGCCCAGTTCTTCGGCGTGCCGGTGACCTACTTCTTCGACGAGCAGATCGCCGGCCAGGTCGACCGGCAGGTCGAAGACGTCGTGGCGTGGCGCGACAGCGAGGCGCGCAACCTGGCGCAACGGGCCATGCGGCTCTCGCCCCGCGACCGCGAAACGGTGACGGCACTGCTGGACCAGCTCAGCAGCTACGACGACACCCGGCACCGGGAGGGCCGGCGCCGGAAGCCGGAGTGACCCCGGGTGCCTCGGCTACGATGATGCCGTCCGTGATCGCGCCCCGGTGCACCCGGCTGGCGCCCGGTGAGCGGGGAGGACCCATCGACGAGCGCGGCCTGGCGGAGCTCCGCGAACGGGCGCGGAAACGCGTACGGGCGGTGCTGGCCGCCGTCCCGCTGCCGTGGCCGTGGTCGATGAACGCCTGGGTCGACCGCCTCGAAGCCTGGCGCGGGCGCGAGATCGACCTCGTGCCGGTCGCCCACCGGCCCGGTCAGCCCTCCGGTGCCTGGCAGGCCCGGCCGGACTACGACCTGATCGCCTACACCGCGCAGACGTCGGCGCTGCACCAGGACCACATCATCGCCCACGAGCTCGCTCATCTGCTGTGCGCGCACACCGGCACCTGCCTGATGTCGGAGTCCGAAGCCGCCGCGCTCGCCCCGGACCTGGCGCCGCGGGCGCTGTCGCACCTGCTCACCCGCGTCACGTCCGGCGCCGACGAGTACGAAGCCGAGCTGATCGCCGTCCTGCTGATGAGCGCGGCGACGAGCGAGCCGCCCGCCGTTCAGCCGGGCGCGTCCGGCCGGGCGGCCGACCAGGCCAGGCGGCTGGCGGCGCTGCTGGGATAGTGGCGTCCCGTGATCGACATTCTTTTCGTCGGGGTCGGGCTGTTCGCGCTGTTCGCCGGGATCTGGCGGGCCGTGCGCGCGCGGCGCACCGGCGCGGGCGCGGGCCTGGCCGTCTCGCTCATCGCGCTGGGCGCGGCGTTCTGCTTCCTGGCCAACCGCGCGCAGCTCGTCGAAAGCGAGATCTACCCCAGCCTCGGCCGGCTGCTGTCGAACCTGGCGACGATGGTCGCGGCCTACGGCATCGGGCTGACCGTCGCGGAGATCAGCGGCACCCGCGACCGTGGCCGGCGCACCCGGCTGGTGGCGCTCGGGTTGGCGCTGACCCTGCTGGTGGTGACGTTCTTCAGCACTCCTGACCTGCCGCGCGGCATCGGCGTGTTCGACGAGCTGTACCGCACCCACCCGACGCTGGTCGTCTACGTCTTCACCTACACCGTCTACCTCGGGTTCGCGGTCCTCGACATCGGCGTGGTGGCGGCGGTGACGATCCGGGCGAGCGGCGGCGCGCTGCGCGCGGGGCTGGCGCTGTTGCTGCTGGCGTCGGCGTTCGCGGTGGCCTACCTCGCCGGGAAGGTCGTCGCGACGATCCGCGCCCTGCAGGCCGACCACCCGGCGAAGGCGTTGTGCCGCGGGCCGTTCTCGACGCTGCCGTGCACGCTCGACGTCGGCTTCCCGGCGGTCTCGGTGCTCCTGATCGTGGTGGGGCTGACGATCCCGGCGGTCCCGGGCCTGCTGACGGCCCGCCGCGACGCCCGCACGCTGCGCTTGCTGCGTCCGCTGCGAGCGCACCTGACCCGGCGGTTCCCGGAGATCGCCCGCATCGACCCGGGCGGCCGGTCCCGCCGCGAGCGCCTCCTGACGGCGATGAGCGAGACGAACGACGGCCTGATCCTGGCCGGCGTGACCCCGGACCTGCCCGCGGTGGCCGCGGCGAGGCTGGTGCGCGATCTTCCCGACGAGCGGGCGGAAGCCGAGCCGTCCACCGTCGAGGGCGAACCGTTCGCCGCGGACGTGACCCGGCTGCGGGCGATCGCCGACGCGTACCGCAAGCTCGACACCACGGCGTAGTCCGTCTCAGCCGCCGAACGGCGCCTCGAGCCGCGAGACCCAGCCGTCGTCGGTGAGAGCCACCAGCTGCAGCCCCTCCGCCCGGCCGGTCAGCGGCAGCAGGGGCCGGACCTCGCGAGCCACCCGCTCGAGGGTCTCCTCGTCACCGCCCAGCGCGACGGTCACGTGCGCCGGCGGCCGCGGCCCGAACCGGCCGCCGTACGGCGGGACTTCCGGCCAGCGCGCGCAAACCGCGTCGGTGACGGGCTGGAGTGCGGGGGCCGGGATGGCCGCGAACCGGGGCCCGGTCAGGAACTCGCCGAGCCGCACCTCGGCCGGCGGGACGGCCGCCGCCAGTTCGCGGACCGCGGTGGCGACCTCGCCGGTCAGCTCGCCGTCCGGCAGGAACGGGTAGAGCGCCGTCACGTGGGCGGGCAGGCCGGGGCGGACCAGGGCGGGGTCGACACGCCGGGCGGCGGCCAGTGCGGGTTCGGCGGCGGGCAGCAGGATCACGAGCGCGGTGGTTCCGGGATCGGGCACCTCCGCATCATGGCAGCCGGGATCGGGCGGTCAGGCGACGGCGGTCTCCGGGAACCGGCCCGACCGGGCCAGGGCGAGGCTGCGCCGGCACAGCTCGACGAGCTCCTGGTTCGCGCGGCTGCGTGGGATCCGGCCGCAGAGTCCGCAGTGGATGGTCACCTCGCCGGCCAGCTCGTCCACCGCGACCAGTGCCTGGTGGTCGCAGCGGCGGCACCAGCGGTAGCCGATGGCCGGGTTCGTGTGCACCGGCGACGCCACGCATTCGTGCAGCCAGCGGCGGTGCGTGCGGCAGGTGACGCGGTCGGTCGGGTCGAGCCCGCCCGCGTCCTCCACGCGGTCTTCGCGCGCCAGCGTCGAGGCCAGGAGTGGCTGGCGCGGCGCGGTGGGCCGGTCCTGCGGGTTCGGTGCGGCCCATGCGTGGTGATCGCCGCATCGGCACTTCTCGGTCATGTCGCCCCCAGTGGTCGGGTCGTTCGATGCTTCGAGTGTGGGCGCGGCCACAGAGCGTCGACAACCGGGAAAACGCGCAATTTCGGTCGGCGGCATGTCACCCGCGGCGGGCGGACGAGCGGACTTCGGCCCCGGGGTATGCGAACATGTGTTCTATGGAAGACGAGGGGCCCATCCTGCACGCCGACCTCGATTCGTTCTACGCGTCGGTCGAGCAGCGCGACGATCCGGCGTTGAAGGGACGGCCGGTGATCGTCGGCGGCGGGGTGGTGCTCGCGGCGAGTTACGAGGCCAAGGCCTACGGCGTGCGCACCGCGATGGGCGGCGCGCAGGCCAGGAAACTCTGCCCGCACGCCGTCGTCGTGCGCCCGCGGATGTCGGCCTACCTGGCCGCCAGCCGGGCGGTGTTCGACGTCTTCCACGACACCACGCCGTGGGTGGAAGGCATCTCGATCGACGAGGCGTTCCTCGACGTCGGCGGGTTGACCAGGATCGGCGGGCGGCCGAGCCGCATCGCCGAACGGCTGCGGGCCGCCGTCGCCGAGCGGGCCGGGCTGCCGATCACCGTCGGGGTGGCGCGGACGAAGTTCCTCGCCAAGGTCGCCAGCCGGGTGGCCAAGCCGGACGGCCTGCTCGTCGTGCCGCACGACGCCGAGCTGGAGTTCCTGCACCCGCTGCCGGTTTCCGCACTGTGGGGCGTCGGCAAGGTCACCGCGGAGAAGCTGCGTGCCCGGGGGATCGCGACGGTGGGCCAGCTCGCCGCGTCGGAGCAGGTCGACCTGGTCGGTCTGCTCGGCCGGGGCGCCGGGACGCACCTGCACCACCTGGCGCACAACGAGGATCCGCGCCGTGTCGAGCTCGGCAGGCGGCGGCGCTCGATCGGCGCCCAGCGGGCCCTCGGGCGCGGCAGGCGGACGCCGGCCGAACTCGACGTGGTGCTGGTGGCGCTGATCGACCGGATCGCCCGCCGGCTGCGCGCGGCTCGCCGCGTCTGCCGGACGGTGACGATCCGCCTGCGCTTCGCCGACTTTTCCCGCGTCACCCGCTCGCACACGCTGACCGGGCCGACGGCCGGCACCGGCGTGCTGCTCGCCGCGGCACGGGAGCTGCTCGTCGCCGCGCTGCCGCTCATCGCCGACCGCGGGATCACGCTGCTGGGTGCCGCGCTGTCCAATCTGGCCGACGAAGACCCGTTCCAGCCGGCCCTGCCCTTCGAGCGGGAGCGGGCGAGCGAGCTCGACACCGCGCTGGACGCGGTGCGGGACCGGTTCGGGAAGGCCGCGGTCACCCGCGCGGTCCTGCTCGGCCGCCCGGACGACCTCGAAATGCCGACGCTGCCCGACTGAGCGGGCTTCAGCTCCCGCCGCGGGGAAGGCGCGCGTGGGTCAGCGCGGAAAGGGCGGCGGGCCGGAGCGCGTCGGTGCGGTGCCACAGCCGCGCGGCGACGCTCTCCCGTTGCCCGGCTTGGCCGACGACCTCGAATCCGGCGTCGCGCACGAGTCCGGCCATGTCCGCGGGCGAGAGGAACGTGCGCCACGGCTCGCCCTGCCGGGCGGCCACCGGCCCGACCGCTTCGGCATAGCCGTTTCCGGCCGCGTCACGCAGCTGTTCGGGCAGCAGGTGGTCGGTCACGATTTCCGAGCCCGGTGCCAAACCGCCGAGCTGGGCCAATGTGGAGGCCACCGCCTCGCGCGTCAGGTACATGGTGACACCGAGCCAGCTCACGAACACGGGGCGAAACGGATCGAGTCCACTCTGGACGACACATTCCCGGAGCGGATCGGTTTCGAAGTCGACCGGGACGAAGGTGACCGAAGCCGGAACGGCGACTCCGGCGGCGTCGAGCAGTTCCCGTTTCACGGTCTGGGTCGCCGGGTGGTCGACCTCGAACACCCGGAATCGGCCCGGCGGGGTCCGATAGGCGAAGGAATCGAGCCCGGCGCCCAGAATCAGATACTGGTCTATACCAGAATTGGCGCGGGTAAGCCGTTCTTCGGTGTAGCGGCTGCGGCAGACCGCTTCGGCGCGGGCGCCCGCGAGGATCGGATGCGTGCCGTGGAGCCGGTGGTAGGCCAGGAGTTCCTCGGCCTGGTCGCCGAGGAGAGGCGCGGCGAGGGTGTCGGAGAAGAGGAACGGCTCGGCGTCGACGAGCAAATGTGCCGCCCGTGCGGCGGCCGCGGTGAAGGCCGTGCGGCTGACGCGAGGAGGATTAGCGGGAAAATCGACGGTCGTCATCCCGTCATGGTACCGATTTGATTCCGAGCATATCACAAATACAAATATTCGGCAAGACGACGAGCATTCCGGCTCGGTTGCGGTCACCCTGGACCCGGGCGACCCGCTCGCCCGGGCGGCCATTGTGGACGCTTCACGGGTGTCGCGCGTGCCGGACGTGATTCGACAGGTTAGGGTCTGTCCGACCGTGTTCTGGAGAAGATGAGGAACGAAGAACCATGGCGCAACGGGTGCAAGTCCAGATGGTGGACGATCTCGACGGGAGCGAGGCTTCGCAGACCGTCCCCTTCAGCCTCGACGGCGTGACCTACGAAATCGACCTGTCCGAGGACAACGCCTCCGCGCTGCGAGACGAGCTCGCCCGCTACGTCGCGGCCGCGCGACGCACCGGCGGCCGCAAGGTCCGCCTCGCGACCGGTCAGACGCTGGCCGGGTCGTCCGGCTCGGGCACCGACCGCGAGCGCAACCGGCAGATCCGGGAATGGGCGCAGGCCAACGGCTACGACGTCGCCGAGCGAGGCCGGCTGTCCAGTGAGATCATCGCCGGCTTCGAAGCCGACCAGGCCGAGCCCGCCGAAGCCAAGCCGGCGCGCAGGCGGGCATCGCGCAAGAAGTCTTGAGCCGTGTTCGCGGGCGCGTGCCGACCAAGCCGCGCTGTGTTGTGCGAGTGCGCTGACGAAGCTGTGCCGCCGCGTGCGGCTTCGTCAGCGAGGCGTTGGTCGTGCGCCTGTCGCGGCCGTTGATGTCGTGTCCTCGCGTGCCACGTCCGGCGACCTTTCGGGGTCGCCTTTTGCGTTGTGTTCGGAAGTAGCCGGGCCGTTGCGTTGAGTGTTCACCGCCCGGAGATGGCCTGTGCTCGTCCGCTCCGCCGGCTCCGGCGGGCGGGAGTCGCGCGGCTTGCCGGGCAGTCAAAGCTTGTCGGCGGGGGCTCGGGTCGCCAGACTGTCAATGCTCCTCGCGGCCGGTACCGCGCCGGAGCACCGGTCCGGTGGCCGCCTCCTCCCTCGATGGCCACCGGGCCGCCTCCCTTTTCGCCCGTCGACGGACCTCGGGCAGGTCCATCCGGGCGGCTCATCCGACATTCCTGTGGACTTCCGCGGCGGACAGGCGCACACTCGGCCTACTGAATACTGCATACAATCTTCAGTTGGTCGAGGAGGCGGTCGCCATGGCCGAAGTCCGCGAACTCCGGGACGTCTACGGACGGCGTTACCGCGTCGGGGAGTCCGACCGCGACCTGCTCGGCCGGCCGCGGAGCCGGATCGCCTGGCTCGCCACGGCGGCCATGCTCGCCGCCGGGGTGCAGCAGTACGGCTTCGGCGCCATCGTGCCCGCGCTGAGCCGGGAGCACGGCTGGACGTTCGGCGGGATCGTGCTGTCGCTCGCGGTGTGGGCGATCTGCCAGGCCGGGGCGGCGTTCCCGGCCGCGTGGCTCCGCGAACGCGGTCTGTTCCCGGCGCCGGTGGCGATGGCGACCGGCGCGGTGCTGTGCGCGGGCGGGCTCGTGACGCTCGGCCACGCGAGCAGCCTGCTTGCCGTCTTCCTGGGTTACTCGGTGCTCGGCGGGCTCGGGACCGGCCTCGTCTACGCCACCTGCCTCGGTGCGGTGCTCGCGTGGTTCCCGGAGCGCACGGGGTCCCGGGCCGGCGTCGTCAGCGGCGCGTTCGCCTACGGCAGCGTGCCTTTCGTCGTGCTCGCCGCCGCGTTGCCGGCCGCGCGTCCGGTGCTCCTGGACGTCACCGCCGCGGTCGTGCTCACGGTGATCGCCGGTTGCGGCGCGGTGCTGCGGTACCCGCCACGGCACTGGTGGCCGGCCACGCCCGAGCCCCGCACGTGGGCGTTGGACCGCGCGCACAACCGGCGTCCGGCGGTGCGGCACTACCGGCCGGCGGAACTGTTCCGGTGCGGCACGACGCTTTCGCTCTACTTCGTCGTCGTCCTCGCCGCCGCGGTCCTGTTGTTCGACCTGGCCTACCTGGCGACGTTCGTCACCGCCCGCAGCGGGCCCGGGCTCGCCGCCGCCGCGCTCGCCTCGCTCGCCGCGGCCACCGGCAGCGGCCGGGTCCTGATCGGACGGCTCGCCGACCGGCTCGGCCGGCACCGGATCCTGCGTTTCGCGTTGCTCGCGGGCGGCGTCGCGCAGTTCGTGCTGTTCTACTCCGGCGAGCACCGGCACGCCGTCGGCCTGCTGCTGGGCGTCGTACTGGCGGGGCTGGGGAACGGCTGCTGCTACACACTCCTGGTCGGCTTGGTCCGCGAGTACTTCGGCGACGAGTCGGCGGCCCAGAACTTCGGGATCCTGTATTCCGCCAAGGCGGTCGGGGCGGTGGTCGGGATCGGGCTGGCCGCGGTGGTGGTCACTTCGCACGGGTTCGTGAGCGCGTTCACCGCGGCCGGGGTGCTGAGCCTCGCCGGCGCGGTGCTGTCCGGGCGGCTGACCCAGCCGGGCCGGCCCAAGTCGCTGCTGCCGGCGGCGTGACGTGGGGCGGATGACCAGCAGGCGCCGGGTGCTGCGCGTCCACGACGGCGGGCTCACGACGCGGCCGGACACGCTCACGGTCGAGGAACCGCTCGAAATCCGCGTCGCGGGCAAGCCGCTGTCGGTCACGATGCGCACGCCGGGTGACGACTTCGACCTGGCCGCGGGGTTCCTCGTCGGCGAGGGCGTGGTCCGGGCGGCCGCGGACATCCAGTCGATCCGCTACTGCGCCGGAGCCACCGCGGACGGCGGCAACACGTACAACGTCCTGGACGTCGTGCTGGCCGCGGGCGTCGCCCCGCCGGACACGTCGGTGGAGCGGAACTTCTACACGACGTCCTCGTGCGGCCTGTGCGGCAAGGCGAGCCTGGACGCGGTGCGCACCACGGTGACCTGGCCGATCGACGGCGATCCGTTCGCGACCGACCCGGCGGCGCTGGCCGGCCTGCCGGACGAGCTCCGGGCGGCGCAGCGGGTGTTCGACCGCACGGGCGGCCTCCACGCGGCGGGCCTTTTCGACGCCGACGGCAAGCTGCTGTGCCTGCGCGAGGACGTGGGGCGGCACAACGCGGTGGACAAGGTCGTCGGCTGGGCGGTCCGGGACGGCAAGCTGCCCCTGGCGGGGACGGCGCTGATGGTCAGCGGCCGGGCGTCGTTCGAGCTGGTGCAGAAGGCGGCGATGGCGGGGATCCCGTTGCTGGCGGCGGTTTCCGCGCCGTCGTCGCTGGCGGTGGACCTGGCGGCCGAGCTGGGCCTGACGCTGGTGGGCTTCCTGCGCGGCACGTCGATGAACGTCTACACGCGACCGGATCGCCTGGGCCTTCAGCCGAGCTGAGCGAGCACCGCCCCCACGGCGGCCGAGATCTCACGCCGGTGGACGGCGCCGAGCTGCCACGACGGAGGCCGGCCGAACCGCCGCACGGTGAGATCGCCGAACCGCGCGGCGACCGAAGCGGGCAGGACACAGGCGGCAAGCCCGGCCCGCACGAGCCCCGCGGCGACAGCGAGATCGTCGACTTCGAGGCAGACCCGGCGGCCGGGAAATGCCCGGTCGACGGCTTCGCGGATCGCCCAGCCTGGCGGAAAGTCCACAAGGGACAGTCCGGCGAGGTCGGCGGGAGTGGCGCGGGTCCCGCCGGGGGCGGTGGCGAGGACCAGGTCTTCGCGGGGGAGCACGGTGGTGACCGGCACGGTGGCACCGGTGGTGCCGGGCGCGGAGCCATCGGCCGCCAGGTCTTGGCGGGCGGTATTTGGCCCGGCCGCCCCTGCCCCGTCGGCGCAGCCGGGGGCGAGCGTCAACGCCAGGTCCACAGTGGACTCGGCCACCGCCCGCCGAACCCCGGGAGCCGGCAGCAGCCGGACCTCGACCGCCAAACCCGGGTGCGACTGCTGGACCTTCGCGAGCACGCGGTGGAGGTCCACCAGCAGGCCAGGGCACACCCCGAGCCGCACGCGGCCGCTCACCGGGGAGACGGCCGCGCGGGCTCGCTCCGCCGCTTCCAGGGCCGCCCGCGCCGCGGGCACGAATGCCTCGCCCGCGGGAGTCAGGACCACCCGGTGCGTCGTGCGGTGGAACAGCGGTGTGCCCAGGTCGCGCTCCAGCGCCCGGACCACCGTGGATACGGTCGACTGCACCGTCCGCAGCCGCTGGGCGGCCGCCGTGAAACCGCCCTCCTCGGCGACCGCCACCACCACCGCCAGCTGGCGCAGCTCCATCACCGCACCTCGCCGAAGACCCGCATCAGCCGAGGATCTCGCGCGCGAGGGCCGCCGTTTCGCTCGGCGTGCGTTCCACGCGGATTCCCGCGGCCTCCAGCGCTTCCTTCTTCGCCGCCGCCGTCCCCGCCGATCCCGAGACGATCGCGCCCGCGTGGCCCATCGTCTTGCCTTCCGGCGCCGTGAACCCCGCCACGTACCCGACGACCGGCTTCGAGACGTTCGCGCGCACGAACTCCGCCGCCCGCTCCTCGGCGTCGCCGCCGATTTCGCCGATCAGCACGATGAGGTCGGTCTCCGGGTCCTTTTCGAACGCCTCCACCGCGTCGATGTGCGTCGTCCCGATGATCGGGTCGCCGCCGATGCCGACGCAGGTCGAGAACCCGAGGTCGCGCAGCTCGTGCATGAGCTGGTACGTCAGCGTGCCCGACTTCGACACGAGGCCGATCCGGCCCGGGCCGGTGATGTCGGCCGGGATGATCCCGGCGTTCGACCTGCCGGGCGAGATGATGCCGGGGCAGTTCGGGCCGATGATCCGGGTCCGTCCGCCCGCGGCGACGGCGTGCGCCCACAGCCTCGCGGTGTCGTGCACCGGGACGCCTTCGGTGATCACCACCGCGAGGCCGATCCCGGCGTCGACCGCCTCGACGACGGCGTCTTCGACGAACGGTGGCGGCACGAACAGCACGCAGACATCGGCGCCCGTCGCCGCCATCGAATCCCCGACGCTGCCGAACACCGGCAACGAGACAGCGCCGATGTCGACCCGCTGCCCCGCCTTGCGCGGGTTCACCCCGCCGACGACGTTCGTCTCGGCGGCCAGCATCCGCCGGGTGTGCTTCGCGCCTTCGGAACCGGTGATGCCGGAGACGACGACCCGGCTGTTCTCGTCCAGGAAGATGGCCATGGTTCAGACCTCCGCGATCGCGAGCTTCGCCGCCTCGCGGGCGGCGTCGTCCATGGTGGCCACCACGGTGACCAGCGGGTGGGCGGCTTCGGCGAGGATCCGCCTGCCCTCGGTGACGTTGTTCCCGTCGAGCCGGACCACCAGGGGCTTGGTGGCGCGCGAACCCAGGATCTCCAGTGAGCGCACGATGCCGGTCGCCACCGCGTCGCACGCGGTGATGCCGCCGAAGACGTTGACGAACACGCTGCGCACCTGCGCGTCGCCGAGGATCACGGTCAGCCCGTCGACCATCACCTGCGCCGACGCGCCGCCGCCGATGTCGAGGAAGTTCGCCGGCCCCCGCGCGCCCGCTTCGGCCGCGGCGGCCGCCACGACGTCCAAAGTGGACATGACCAGGCCGGCGCCGTTGCCGATCACGCCGATGTCGCCGTCGAGCTTGACGTAGTTGAGGCCTTTCGCGCGGGCCTCGCGCTCCAGCGCGTCGCTGCCGGACGTCTCGTCGAAGGAGGCTGAACGGCGGAAGGACGCGTTGTCGTCCAAGGTGATCTTGCCGTCCAGTGCGACGATCCCGGCCGGCGTGCTCGCGAGGGGGTTGACCTCGACCAGCGTGCAGTCTTCGGCGACGAACACCGCCCACAGCTTTTCGACGACCGCCGCGGCTTCCGCCCGGACGCCGGCCGGGAACGCCGACACCACGGAGGCGGCGTCGACGCCGGCCAGGGGATTCACCGGGACCCGGACCAGGGCGTCCGGCCGGGAAGCGGCGACCTCCTCGATGTCCATCCCGCCTTCGGCGGACGCCATGGCGAGGAACGTGCGCGCGGCGCGGTCGAGCAGGAAGGAGACGTAGTACTCCTCGGCGATTTCACTGGCTTCGGTCACCAGGACGCGGTGCACGGTGTGGCCCTTGATGTCCATGCCGAGGATGTCGTCGGCGGCCTGCTCGGCGTCGTCGGCTGTATGCACCACGCGGACGCCGCCCGCCTTGCCGCGACCGCCGGTCTTCACCTGGGCCTTGACCACGACGGGACCGCCGAGTGCCGCGGCGGCGGCCCGGGCCTCCGCCGGGTCGGCGGCGACGCGGCCGCGGGGGACGGGTACGCCGTGCTTCTCGAAGAGATCGCGGGCTTCGTGTTCGAAGAGATCCATGCGGGAGCGTCCTTTCCGCGGCGGGGCAGAGCAAGGAGGTCCGCCGTGTCCGGGCGCGGGGCGGTGGGTCCACCAGGCGGGAAAAAACCCTGCCGATGGGCCTGGACACGGGCTGCTAGAAGGGTGACTATATGCCTACCCCATACGGTATGCAATCTACAGTCTGCCGCGAAGGGGCCGCTGACCTCGGAGAAAAGGCGACACGGACCGCCGGACAAGAGAGATCCGGCGGCGGACCAGAGGAGCTGAGCCATGGCGCTGACAACGACCGGCACCACCGCGGGGGAGAGTGCCACGGCGACGAACGGCGCCGAGCCCGCGCCCGCCGAAATCTCCGGCGGGCACCTGGTGGCCAAGGCGCTGAAGGCCGAAGGGGTCGACACGATCTTCACCCTGTGCGGCGGCCACATCATCGACATCTACGACGGCTGCGTCGACGAAGGCATCGAGGTCATCGACGTCCGGCACGAGCAGGTCGCCGCGCACGCGGCCGACGGCTACGCGCGGATCACCGGCAAGCCGGGCTGCGCGGTCGTCACCGCCGGACCGGGGACCACCGATGCCGTCACCGGGGTGGCCAACGCGCTGCGCGCGGAGAGCCCGATGCTGCTCATCGGCGGCCAAGGCGCGCTGACGCAACACAAGATGGGGTCCCTGCAGGACCTTCCGCACGTGGACATGATGGCGCCGATCACGAAGTTCGCCGCCACAGTGCCGCACACCGCCCGCGTCGCGGACCTCGTCTCGATGGCGTTCCGCGAGGCCTACGCCGGCGCACCCGGGCCGTCGTTCCTGGAGATCCCGCGAGACGTCCTCGACGCGCGCGTACCCCTTGCCGGTGCGAGGATTCCGGAAGCGGGCCGCTACCGGGCGTCCACGAGGAACGCCGGCGACCCCGCCGACGTCGAGAAGCTCGCCGACCTGCTCGTCCACGCGAAGAAGCCGGCCATCCTGCTCGGCAGCCAGGTCTGGACCACCCGGGCCACCGGTCCGGCGACCGAGCTCGTCCGGACACTGAACATCCCGGCGTACATGAACGGCGCCGGCCGCGGCACGCTTCCGCCGGGCGACCCGCACCACTTCCAGCTCTCGCGCCGGTACGCCTTCGACAACGCCGACGTCATCGTCATCGTCGGCACCCCGTTCGACTTCCGGATGGGCTACGGCAAGCGGCTGTCGAAGGACGCCACCGTCGTCCAGATCGACCTCGACTACCGCACGGTCGGCAAGAACCGCGACATCGACCTCGGCATCGTCGGCGACGCCGGGCAAGTCCTCTCCGCCGTCGCCGAGGCCGCGTCCGGCCGCACCGACAACGGCGCCGTCGGCCGCAAGACCTGGCTCGAAGAACTGCAGGCCGTGGAGGAGAAAGCCAAGCAGAAGCGGCTGCCGCTGCAGCACTCCGACGCGAGCCCGATCCATCCGTACCGGCTGGTCCACGAGATCAACGAGTTCCTCACCGAGGACTCGATCTACATCGGCGACGGCGGCGACATCGTCACGTTCTCCGGCCAGGTCGTGCAGCCGAAGTCGCCCGGCCACTGGATGGACCCCGGTCCACTCGGGACGCTCGGCGTCGGCATCCCGTTCGTCATGGCCGCGAAGCACGCGCGCCCGGACAAGGAGGTCGTGGCGCTCTTCGGCGATGGCGCCTTCAGCCTCACCGGCTGGGACTTCGAGACGCTCGTGCGGTTCGATCTGCCCTTCGTCGGGATCGTCGGCAACAACTCGTCGATGAACCAGATCCGCTACGGCCAGGCCGCGAAGTACGGCCTGCCGCGTGAGCGCGTCGGCAACACCCTCGGCGACGTCCGCTACGACGAGTTCGCCCGGATGCTCGGCGGCCACGGCGAAGAGGTCCGCGACCCGGCCGACATCGGGCCCGCCCTGCTGCGGGCGCGGGAGTCCGGCAAGCCGTCGCTGATCAACGTCTGGGTCGATCCCGACGTGTACGCCCCCGGAACCATGAACCAGACCATGTACAAGTGAGCGGAGGCCAAGGCATGGGTAAGGCACTGGAGGGCGTCCGCGTCCTCGACATGACGCACGTGCAGTCCGGTCCGTCGTCGACGCAGCTGCTCGCCTGGCTCGGCGCGGACGTGATCAAGCTGGAAACCCCCGGCCGCGGCGACATCACCCGCGGGCAGTTGCGCGACCTGCCCGGCGTCGACAGCCTCTACTTCACGATGCTCAACGCCAACAAGCGCAGCATCACGCTCAACATGAAGAGCGACGAAGGCAAGGAAGTGTTCGAGAAGCTCGTGTCCGGAGTGGACGTTCTCGTGGAGAACTTCGGCCCCGGCGTGGTCGACCGCTTCGGCTACCCGTGGGAGAAGCTGGCTGCGCTGAACCCGCGACTGATCTACGCCTCCATCAAGGGTTTCGGCCCCGGCCGCTACGCCGACTTCAAGGCCTACGAAGTGATCGCGCAGGCCATGGGCGGCGCGATGAGCACGACCGGATTCGAAGAAGGACCGCCGACCGCCACCGGTGCGCAGATCGGCGACTCCGGCACCGGCATCCACCTGGTGGCCGCCATCCTCGCCGCGCTGTACCAGCGGACTTCCACCGGCCGCGGCCAGCGCGTCCAGGTGGCCATGCAGGACGCCGTGCTCAACCTGTGCCGCGTCAAGCTGCGCGACCAGCAGCGGCTGGCGCACGGCCCGCTCGGCGAGTACCCGAACGACCACTTCGGCGAAGAGGTCCCGCGCTCGGGCAACGCCTCCGGTGGCGGCCAGCCCGGCTGGGCGGTGAAGTGCGCCCCCGGCGGGCCGAACGACTACATCTACGTGATCGTCCAGCCACCCGGCTGGGCCCCGCTCGCCCGGTTGATCGGCAAGGGGGAGCTGGCCGACGACCCGGCGTGGGCCACCCCGGAGGTCCGCCTGTCCAAACTGGACAAGATGTTCGCGCTCGTGGAGGAGTGGACCGAGAAGCACACCAAGTGGGAAGTGATGGAGCAGCTCAACGCCTGCAACATCCCGTGCGGCCCCATCCTGTCCACGAAGGAACTCATCGAGGACGAGACCTTGGCAGAGCTCGGCTCGGTCGTCGAGGTTCCGCATCCGGAGCGCGGCACCTTCAAGACCGTCGGCTGCCCGCTCAAGCTGTCCGACTCGCCGGTCGAGATCGAGCGTTCACCGCTGCTCGGCGAGCACAACGACGAAGTGCTGGCCGAACTCGGCTACACCGAGGCCGACTTGGACAAGTTCCGTGCGGCGGGGGTGATCTGAGGTGGCGGATCGCGCGGCGGTCGAAAAGATCCTCGGCCAGGCGGCGGCCGAAGGCCGGTCCTCGCTGACCGCGCCCGAGGGGCGTGCGGTCTGCGAGGCATACGGTATCCCGACGCCGGCCGAGCGGCTGGCCACCACGGCCGAGGAGGCCGTGACGCACGCCGAAGCCATCGGGCTGCCGGTGGTGCTCAAGATCGTCTCACCGGACATCCTGCACAAGACCGAGGCCGGCGGCGTGCTCGTCGGGCTGAACGACGTGGATGCAGTATCCGCCGGATTCACGCAGATCGTAGACAACGCGAAGGCGTACAACGCCGACGCGGGGATCCTCGGCGTCCAGGTCCAGCAGATGCTCACCGAAGGCCAGGAGGTGATCATCGGCTCGGTCACCGACCCGACGTTCGGCAAGATCGTCGCCTTCGGCCTCGGCGGTGTCCTGGTCGAGGTGCTCAAGGACGTCACCTTCCGCCTCGCGCCGCCGAGCACGGAAGAAGCACTGTCGATGGTCGACGGTATCCAAGCGGCCGAAATCCTCCGGGGAGTCCGTGGATCGGATCCTGTCGACCGTGCCGCCCTCGCGGCCGTGATCACCGGTCTCGGCGAACTGGTCACCGACTTCCCGCAGCTGTCCGAGGTGGACCTCAACCCGGTGCTCGCCACGGCGAACGGGGCCACCGCGGTCGACGTCCGCATCCTCGTCGACCCGGAGGCCGCGAAGGAGCCGCACCGGTTCACCCAGGAGGAGATCCTCGCCTCCATGAACCGGATCATGAAACCGGCGTCGGTCGCCGTCATCGGCGCGTCGGCCGAAGCCGGGAAGATCGGCAACTCGGTGATGAAGAACCTGGTCGACGGCGGGTACGCGGGGGAGATCCACCCGATCAACCCCAAGGCCGCCGAGATCCTCGACCGCAAGGCCTATGCGAGCATCACCGACGTCTCGGGCGACGTCGACGTGGCGGTCTTCGCCATCCCGGCGAAGTTCGTCCCCGCGGCGCTCGAAGAAGCCGGCAAGAAGGGGGTCGCGGGCGCGATCCTCATCCCGTCCGGCTTCGGCGAGACGGGCAACATCGAGCTGCAGGACGAGGTCGTCTCGATCGCGCGCAAGCACGGCGTGCGCATCCTGGGGCCCAACATCTACGGCTACTACTACACGCCGGAAAACCTGTCGGCGACTTTCTGTACACCGTATGACGTCAAGGGCGGCGTGGCGCTCTCGTCGCAGAGCGGCGGCATCGGGATGGCGATCCTGGGCTTCAGCCGCTCGGCGAAGATGGGCGTCTCCTCGATCGTCGGCGTCGGCAACAAGGCCGACATCGACGAGGACGACCTGCTCACCTTCTTCGAACAGGACGACAACACCCAGCTCGTCGCCATGCACCTCGAAGACCTCAAGGACGGCCGGTCGTTCGCCGAGACGGCCAAGCGGGTCTCGAAGCGCAAGCCGGTCGTGGTGCTCAAGGCCGGGCGGACGTCGCAGGGAGCCAAGGCGGCCAGCTCGCACACCGGCGCGCTGGCCGGGAACGACAAGGTCTACGACGACATCCTCCGCCAGAGCGGCGTGATCCGGGCGCCCGGGCTGAACGACATGCTCGAGTACGCCCGCGGCATCCCGCTGCTGCCCACGCCGCGGGGCGAGAACGTCGTCATCATCACCGGCGCCGGCGGTTCGGGCGTGTTGCTGTCGGACGCCTGCGTCGACAACGGCCTGAGCCTGATGGAGATCCCGCCGGACCTCGACGCGGCGTTCCGGAGGTTCATCCCGCCGTTCGGCGCGGCGGGCAACCCGGTGGACATCACCGGCGGCGAACCGCCCTCGACCTACCGCGACACGATCGCGCTGGGCCTCGAGGACGACCGCATCCACGCCCTGATCCTGGGCTACTGGCACACCATCGTCACCCCGCCGATGGTGTTCGCGGAACTGGTGTCCGAAGTGGTCGGGGAGTACCGCGCCAAGGGGATCCACAAGCCCGTTGTCGCGTCCCTGTCCGGTGACGTCGAAGTCGAGGAGGCGAGTGACTACCTGTACGACCGCGGCGTCGTCGCGTACCCGTACACCACCGAGAAACCCGTGGCCGTGCTCGGCGCGAAGTATCGTTGGGCGCGGGCCGCGGGTCTGCTTTCGAACCTGAGTCAACGGTGACGAAGGAGAAGTCTCATGACCGCAGCCACGTACCAGGAGATAGTTGACGAGAACGGAAGAGTCTACCGGGTAGGCGAGTCCCCGCACGACATCATGGGGCGCTCACGCAGCTGGATGGTCTGGCTGCCCTGGATCGCCATGATGGCGGTCAGCGTGTTCGAGTACGGCTGGGGCGCCGTCGAAGGCACGCTGGAAGAGAAGTACGGCTGGACGTTGTCGGACGCGTTCTGGCTCGCCAGCATCTGGGCGGTGTTCCAGGCCGGGGTCGCGTTCCCGGCGGGACGGCTCAGGGAACGCAACGTCGTCTCGGCGAAGACGGCGATGCTGCTCGGCGCCCTGTTCAGCGGCATCGGCTACTTCACCATCGCGCACAGCGGGAACCTCACGCTGGCGTTCATCGGGTACTCGGTCCTCGGCGGCACCGGCGCCGGGCTCGTGTATGCGACCTGCATCAACATGGTCGGCAAGTGGTATCCCGAGAAGCGCGGCGCGCGGACCGGGTTCGTCAACGGCGGCTTCGCCTACGGCTCGGTGCCGTTCATCTACCTCTTCAGCGCGTTCCTCGGCCACGAGAACGTGACCGGGGTGCTGGACGGCATCGGCCTGTACATGCTGATCGTCGTCGGCGTCTGCGGGTTCCTGTTCAAGGACCCGCCGAAGAGCTGGTGGCCGAAGGAAGTCGACCCGATCTCGTGGGCGAAGGGCAAGGCCGGGGTCAAGAGCCTGGCCAAGAACCCGCCGGCGGTCCGGCAGTTCACGCCGATGGAGGCGATCCGGACCGGCATGCTCCCGCTGATGTGGGTGTGCCTGGTGATCATCGGCGGGGTCTCGCTGTTCGGCATCAACTTCCAGGTGCCCTTCGCCAAGGAGAGCCATTTCGGAGCGTTCGTCGCGGCTTCTTCGGCCGGGGTGCTGGCCATCGTGAACGGCACCGGCCGCGCGGTCGTCGGCTGGGCGTCGGACAAGCTCGGCCGCCGCCAGACGCTGACGATCGTGCTGCTGATCGCCGGCGGCGCGCAGTTCGGCGTGCTGTACGCCGGCAACACGCACAACCTGGTCCTGTTCATGGTGTTCGCGTTCCTGACCGGGTTCGGCGGCGGGGCGTTCTACCCGCTGTTCGCCGCGCTCGTGCCGGACTACTTCGGCGAGAACAACAACGCGTCGAACTACGGCCTCGTCTACAGCGCGAAACTGGTCGGCGGCGTCGGCGGTGGCGGGCTCGCCGCCGGGGTCATCAGCGCGTGGGGCTACACCGGCGCGTACGTCCTGGCCGGGTGCATCGCGGTGCTTTCGGCGGTGCTGACGCTGTTCCTGCGCCAGCCGGGCCGGATGCGCCACCAGCTCGCCGAAACCGAGCTGGTGGCGCGACCGTCGGCCGCGGCCGGCGGCTGATCCGGTTCCTGCGCCCCGGTCCTGCTGCCATCAGGATCGGGGCGCCTCCGGACGTTCGTGGTAGGCCTGGCGGGTCCGTTCGGTGTGCTTGGCCATGATCTTCTCGGCCAGCTCCGCGTCCTCCATCGCGATCGCGGTGATCAGCTCCTCGTGCTCGTGCCAGGCGTCCTGCCCGCGGGGCCGGGCGATCGGCGTGTAGTACCAGCGGACCCGGCGGTCGACCAGGCCGATCAGTTCCGCGAGCACGGCGTTCCCGGACAGCTGGGTGATGAACGCGTGGAGGGCGGCGTTGGCCGCGACCAGGCCCTCGGTGTCGTCTGCCTGGAGCGCCTTGACGCCGGCCTTCTGCAGTTCCCAGAGCCGGTCGATGTCCGCCACGGAGGCGCGCTCGGCGGCGAGCTTCGCGGAGTGCGCCTCCAGCACGCCGCGGACGCTCAGCAGCTGGTCGGCCTCCTCGTCGGTGGGCAGGTGCACGAACGCGCCCTGCGCCGGGCGGAGGTCCACCCAGCCTTCGCTCTGCAGCCGCTGCAGGGCTTCGCGGACGGGCTGCCTGCTGACGCCGAGGTACTCGGCCAGGTCGGCCTCGACCAGGTGCTGCCCGGGTTCGAGGGTGCGGTTGATGATCAGTTCGGCGAGGGCCTCGTACACGACCTGGCGCAGCGGAGCGGGCCGTTCGACGCGCTTGGCCGCGGTCGAGCCGAGCGAGCCCTTGGCCGTGCGGCGGCCGGTGGGGCCGCGGTCGGGAAGGGGGGAAGCGGGCTGGCTCACGGGACACCTCGAAGGGGAGAGGAAAGCGATGATCTCCACTCAGGATACAGGTTTTGGTATGCAAAATCCCAGAATCTCACCCGTCTGGGGTTGCGTGGCGCGACGCCCCTGGTCTCGGAGGTGAATCCAGGATACTGTATGCAATCGCGTGCTGGACCGAACTGGGAGGCACATCATGAAGGTGGCTGTTCTCGGGGCCGGGGCGATCGGCGCCTACGTCGGGGCCGCGCTGCACCGCGGCGGGACCGAGGTGCACCTGATCGCCCGGCGGGCCCACCTCGCCGCGATGCGCGAGCACGGCGTCCGCGTGCTCAGCCCGCGTGGCGACTTCACCGCGCATCCGCACGTCACGGACGACCCGGCCGAGGTCGGCGAGGTCGACTTCGTGTTCCTCGGCCTGAAAGCGAACTCCTACGCCTCGTGCGGGCCGCTCCTCGCCCCGCTGCTCGGCCCCGAAACGGCGATCGTGGCCGCGCAGAACGGCATCCCCTGGTGGTACTTCCACGGCCTGACGGGACACCCGCTCGAAGGGCGGCGCGTCGAGACCGTCGACCCCGGCGGTTCGGTGACCGCCGTGCTCGAACTGCGGCGCGCGATCGGCTGCGTCGTCTACTGCTCCACGGTGATCGAAGAACCCGGCGTGATCCGGCACCTGGAGGGCACCCGCTTCTCCCTCGGTGAACCGGACGGCGACATCTCCGCGCGCTGCAAGGTGCTCAGCGCGGCGATGATCGCCGGCGGGCTCAAGGCGCCGGTCGAGCCGGACCTCCGGAACGACATCTGGGTCAAGCTGATGGGCAACGTCGCGTTCAACCCGCTGTCGGCGCTGACCCGGGCGACCATGGCCCAGATGTGCGAGCACGACGACACGCGCGCGCTCGTCGCCACGATGATGGCCGAGACCCTGGAAATCGCCCGCGCGGCCGGCAGCGACCCGAGGGTCTCGGTCGAAAAGCGCATCGACGGCGCCTGGCGCGTCGGCCACCACAAGACGTCGATGCTGCAGGACCTCGAAGCCGGCAAGCCACTGGAGATCGACGCGATCGTCGGCGCGGTCGTCGAGCTGGCCGGCCTGACCGGCGTGCCCGCGCCGGCCCTGCGGTACGTCCACGCCGCCGTTTCCCTGCTCGACCACACCAGCAAGACCCCCGTCCCCGTCGGATCGCCCTGACCGGAGGTGCCCGTGAAGCGCAGGAAGACCGAGCCGTACGTCCGGCTCACGCAACCCCTGGTCCGCGACTCCGGCGTGCTGCGGCCGGCGACCTGGACCGAGGCCCTCGACCGGGCCGCCGCCGGGATCCGCCGGACTCTGGAGAGCAAGGGGCCCGAGGCGTTCGGGATGTTCTCGTGCGCCCGCGCGACCAACGAGATGAACTTCGTCGCGCAGAAGTTCACCCGCGCGGTGATCGGCACGAACAACGTCGACTCGTGCAACCGGACCTGCCACGCGCCGAGCGTCGCCGGGCTGGCGCGGGTGTTCGGCAGCGGCGGCGGGACGTCGTCCTACCAGGAGATCGAGGACGCCGACGTCATCGTGATCTGGGGCGGCAACCCCCGCGAAGCACACCCGATCTTCTTCCAGCACGTGCTGAAGGCCGTCCACAGGGGAGCGAAGCTCTTCGTCGTCGATCCGCGGCGGACCAGCACCGCGAGCTGGGCGCACCGGCAGCTGCAGCTCGAGGTCGGCACCGACATCCCGCTGGCCCATGCGATCGCGCGCGAGATCATCCACTCCGGACTGGCCAACACGACCTTCATCGAACGCGCCACCGAGGGCTACGCCGGGTTCGCGGCTTCGGTCGAGCCGTGGACCCTCGAGGTCGCCGAGAAGACCACGGGGGTGCCCGCCGAGCTGATCCGCGAGCTCGCCCACACCTACGCCCGCGCCGACCGGGCCCAGCTGTCCTGGACCCTCGGCATCACCGAGCACCACAACGGTACCGACAACGTCCTGTCCCTGATCAACCTCGCGCTGCTCGCCGGGCAGGTCGGCCGCTACGGCGCCGGGCTGAACCCCCTGCGCGGGCAGAACAACGTCCAGGGCGGCGGCGACATGGGCGCCATCCCGGACCGGCTTCCGGGCTTCCAGGACGTCCTCGACGCCGGCGTCCGCGCCAAGTTCGACACCGCCTGGGGCTCCTCGATCCCGCCGCACAAGGGCCTCAACCTCACCCAGATGCTCGACGCGATGGAACGCGGCGACCTGACCTGCGTGTACATCGTCGGCGAGAACCCGGTGCAGTCCGAAGCGGACTGCGAGCACACGATCAAGCGGCTGGGCAACGTCGACCACCTGATCGTGCAGGACATCTTCCTCACCAAGACCGCGCAGCTGGCCGACGTCGTGCTGCCGGCAACGGCGGCCTGGTGCGAGAGCGACGGCACCTTCACCAACTCCGAACGGCGGGTCCAGCGCGTCCGCAAGGCCCTCGAACCGCCGGAAGGCGCGCGCGACGACATCGAGCTGCTCTCGGAACTGGCCCGCCGGCTCGGGCACGACTGGCACTACACCGGCGGCGAAGAGGTCTGGGACGAGCTGCGCTCACTGTCGCCGATGCACGCCGGTATGTCGTATACACGGCTGGAGGAGCTCGGCGGGATCCCATGGCCGTGCTACTCCGAAGACACCCTCGAACCGACGTTCCTGCACGCGCGGCTGTGGGCCGAGGATCCGGCCGAACGCGGCCGGCCGGCGCCGTTCACGGTCATCGAGCACAGCCCGCCGGTCGACCTGCTCACCGAGGAGTTCCCGATCCGGCTCACCACCGGGCGGCGCCTGGACTCGTACAACACCGGCGTCCAGTCCGGCGGGTTCCCGTCGCCGCTGCGGCAGGGCGAGACCCTCGACCTCTGCCCGGAGGACGCGCGGGCCCTCGGCGTCGAACCCGACGAGCTGGTCCGGATCTCGTCCCGGCGCGGCGAGATCGTCGCGCCGGTGCGGCTGGACAAGGGGCTGAAGCCCGGGCTGGCGTTCATGACCTTCCACTTCCCGGACGAAGTCGACGTCAACGTCATCACCATCGAGGCCACCTGCCCGATCGCCGGGACCGCGGAGTACAAGGCGGCGGCCATCCGCGTCGACAAGCTCCCGGTGGAGGTCTGAGGTGGATCTCAAGCTCCTCGACGCCGTGGCGTCGCGCGAAGAACGGGACGCGGTCGCCGGGTTCGCCGGTGGTGGCCGCGACCAGCTGCTCCCGGCCCTGCACGCGGTGAACGACCGGGTCGGCTGGATCAGCCAGGGCGCGCTCAACCTCATCTGCGAGACGCTGCACGTTCCGCCCGCCGACGCGTACGGCGTCGCGAGCTTCTACTCGCTGTTCGCGCTCGAGGAACGCCCGGAGCGGGTAGTGCACGTGTGCACCGACCTGGCCTGCCGAATCAATGGTTCGGATACTGTATGCGATGTTCTCGCCGAGCACGTCGGCGCCGCGGGGAAGGCTCGGGGCGGGGTCACGTGGCTGCGCAGTCCGTGCCTCGGCGTCTGCGAACGCGCCCCCGCGGCACTGACGTTCCAGGCCGGCGACCCGGCCACCACCGAACTCCTCGCCCCGGCGACCGGCGCGTCGGCCGTGCTCGCCGCGCAGCGAGAGCCCGCGGGAGACGGGCCGCCGCCGGTCATCCACCAGAAGGACGGGTTGCGGCTGCTGCGCCGGGTCGGCGTCGTCGATCCGGCCAGTCTGGACGACTACCGCGCGTCCGGCGGCTACGCGGCCCTGCGGAACGCCCTGCGGATGGGGCAGGCCGCGGTGATCCGCGAGGTCACCGACTCCGGCCTGCTCGGCCGCGGCGGGGCCGCGTTCCCGACTGGGCGGAAGTGGGCGGCCACCGCCGCGCAGCCCGCCGGGCCGCACTACCTGGTGTGCAACGCCGACGAAAGCGAACCGGGCACCTTCAAGGACCGGGTACTGCTCGAAGGCGACCCGTTCGCGCTGGTGGAAGCGATGACGATCGCAGCGTATGCCATCGGCGCGACCCGGGGTTTCGTCTACCTGCGCGGCGAGTACCCGCGAGCCCTGCGACTGCTGCGCAACGCCATCGACGTCTGCCGCGAGCGCGGCTTCCTCGGCGCGGACATCATGGGCCACGAGGGGTTCTCGTTCGACATCGAGATCCGCCGCGGCGCGGGCGCGTACATCTGCGGCGAAGAGACGGCGATCTTCAACTCGATCGAGGGCTTCCGCGGCGAGCCCCGCACGAAACCGCCGTTCCCGGTGGAGCAGGGGCTGTTCGGCAAGCCGACGGTGGTGAACAACGTCGAGACGCTCGTGAACGTGCCGCTCATCCTCACCGAAGGCGCGGCCGCGTACCGGGCGATCGGCACCGAAGGCTCGGCCGGGCCGAAGCTGTTCTGCCTGTCCGGGAACGTCGAACGCCCCGGTGTCTACGAAATACCGTTCGGCACCACGCTGCGGGAACTCCTGGCGCTGGCCGGAGGCGTACCCGAGGGCCGCGAGATGCGGGCGGTCCTGCTCGGCGGCGCGGCCGGCGGATTCGTCCGGCCTGACGAGCTGGACCTGCCGCTGACGTTCGAGGACGCGCGGGCAGCGAAGACGACGCTCGGCTCGGGGGTAGTCCTGGTGCTGGACGACCTCGCCGACCTTGGCGGGTTCCTGCTGCGGATCGCCGAGTTCTTCCGTGACGAGTCGTGCGGGCAGTGCGTCCCGTGCCGGATCGGCACTGTGCGCCAGGAGGAGGCGATCCGCCGGGTGCTGGCGGCGGGGTCGGAGGAGCGGCCACTGCTGCGTGAAGTCGGGCAGGTGATGCGCGACTCCTCCATCTGCGGCCTCGGCCAGACCGCGTGGAACGCCATCGAGTCCGCCATCGACCGGTTGGGAGCGCTGCAGTGACCATCGTGGACATCGGTATCCCGAAGCGCCTGGTCGAGTTCACTGTGGACGGTGAGACCGTCCGCGTGCCGGAGGGATCGACCATCCTCGACGCCTGCACGGCGGCGGGGAAGACCATCCCGACGCTGTGCTACGGCGACACCCTGGAACCGGCGAACGCCTGCCGGGTCTGCATGGTCGAGGTCGAAGGCTCGCGGACGCTGGTCCCGTCGTGTTCGCGCAAGGCCGAGCCGGGCATGGTGGTGCACACCGACTCGGCGCGGACGCGCACGAGCCGCAAGGTCGTCCTCGAACTGCTCGGCTCGGCGACGGACCTGTCGACCACCCCGGGCGTCGCGGAGTGGATGGCGGAGACCGGCGCGGACCCCGGCCGTTTCGGCCCGGACGCCGCGACGGTCGCGCAACCGGCCCTGGTGGACAACGAGCTGTACGTCCGCGACTACGGGAAATGCATCCTCTGCTACAAGTGCGTCGACGCATGCGGCGACCAGTGGCAGAACTCGTTCGCGATCAGCGTCGCCGGCCGCGGGTTCGACGCGCGGATCTCGACGGAGTTCGCGAACCCGTTGCCGGACAGCGCCTGCGTCTACTGCGGCAACTGCATCGAGGTCTGCCCGACCGGGGCGCTCAGCTTCAAGCGCGAGTACGACAAGCGCGCGGACGGCAGCTGGGACGAGGCGAAGCAGATGGCGACGACGACCGTGTGCACGTTCTGCGGCGTCGGCTGCAACCTGACGCTGCACGTCCAGGACAACGAGATCGTCAAGGTGACATCCCCGCACGAAAGCTCGGTGACGCACGGGAACCTCTGCATCAAGGGCCGGTTCGGCTGGCAGCACGTCCAGAACCGTTAGCGCGGCCGGACGAGACCGGTCTCGTACGCCAGTACCACGGCCTGGACCCGGTCGCGCAGGCCGAGTTTGGTGAGGATGCGGCCGACGTGGGTCTTCACGGTCGCTTCCGACAGCACCAGCTCGCCCGCGATCTCCGCGTTGGACAGCCCGGCGGCCACCTTCCCGAGGACTTCGAGCTCGCGTTCGGTGAGCCGGTCGAGGCCGCGCGCGGCCGGGGGCTCGCCGGCCGGGGTGGCGTCGGGCAGGTGCTCGGCGACGGTGTCCAGCAGCCGCCGGGTGACGCTCGGCGCCACCACCGCGTCGCCGCGGGCGACCGCGCGGATCGCGGTGAGCAGGTCGTCGGGCGGCACGTTCTTCAGCAGGAACCCGCTGGCCCCGGCCTTGAGCCCGGGGAAGGCGTACTCGTCGACGTCGAAGGTGGTCAGGATCAGCACCCGCGAGCGCGGGTGGGTGCGGACGATCTCGCGGGTGGCGGCGATCCCGTCGACCCCGGGCATCCGCACGTCCATCAGCACGACGTCGGGGTCGAGCTCGGCCGTGCGCGCCACGGCCGCGGTCCCGTCGGCCGCCTCGCCGACGACCTTCAGGTCCGGCTGGGAGTCCAGGACCAGCCGGAAACCCAGCCTCAGCAAGGGTTCGTCGTCCACGAGCAGGATGGTGATCACGCGTGCCCCCCGAACCGGCCGCGCACCAGCCAGCCACCGCCAGCCCGCGGTCCCGCTTCGACCGCGCCGCCGGTGATGCTCGCGCGTTCGCGCATGCCACCCAGCCCGTGCCCGTCGCCCGACGCGACCGGCACCGGCACCGGCTGCCCGTCGTCGAGGACTTCCAGCGTGACGAGCGGGTCCTCGTAGGTGAGGTGGATCGTCGCCGACGTCGGGGCGACGGCGTGCTTGAGGACGTTGGTGAGGGCTTCCTGCGCGACCCGGTAGACCGCCAGCTCGACCGTCGGCGGGAGCGGGAACCGCCGCCCGGTGACCGTCCACGTCGCCGGCAGCCCGGTGGCCCGGACCTGGTCCACCAGCTCGTCGATGTCGGCGATGCCGGGCTGCGGGGCCCGCGGGCTGTCCTCGCCCGTGCCGCGCAGCACCGTGAGCAGCCGGTGCATCTCGTCGAGCGCCTGCCGTCCGGTGGCCGAAACGTGCTTCGCGGCCGCCTCGGCCTGCCCGGCGTCCGTGCGGGCGGCGAACGCGGCCCCGTCGGCGAGGGCGATCATGACCGACAGGTTGTGCGCGATGATGTCGTGCATCTCGCGGGCGATGCGGGCCCGCTCCCGCGCGGCGGCGATCTGGCTCTCCTGGTCGCGTTCCCGCTCGGCCCGGACCGCGCGGTCGTGCAGCGAAGCCAGGTACGCCCGGCGCGTTCGCACGGTCACCCCGAGCGCGAACGCCGTCGTGACGATCGCGGTCCCGAACACCAGGTGCGCGACGAACACCGCGATCCCGGTGTCCCCGCCGAGGTCGGCCGCCGAGAGCGCGACGACCGTGGCGGCGGCCGCCGCGACGCGGTGCCGGTCGCGGTGCGCGGCGACGGTGTACACGGCGACCAGCACCGCGACCGTCGCGGGCGGGAACGAGGCGCCCAGCAAGCCGAGGGCCAGCGCCAGCGCGGCGGTGACGGCCAGCGCGCTCAGCGGGAACCGGCGCCGGAACGTGAGCGCCGCCAGCAGCACGACCACGACCGCGGCCAGGAACCGCGGGGCCGGGCCGGGGCCCTGCGCGCCGACCACCAGGGCCAGGCCGAGGACCCCGAACGCCAGCAGCAGGTCCGCGGGCAGCGGGTGCCGCCGCGCCCACGCGCGCAGCGGCTCGAGGCCCGGCCACGGGGGCCGGAAAGCGGGATCGATCGGTACGGGGGTCACCCGGCCATCATCTCGTCCCGGCCGCCACGCGGACACGGCTTTCAGGCATCCCGCCGCTTGAGCACGACGGCGGCCGCGGCCAGCGCGACGACGACGTAGCCGCAGAACCACGCGAACCCGGTCCAGGGCGGGAGGCTGAGCGGCTGCGGCCGCACCGCGAGCAGTGCCTGACCGGCCGTGCTCGGGAGGTAGGGCACGACGTACGGGGCCCAGCTTTGCGGCAGCAGCGTCCCGGCCAGCCCCGGGACGATGAGGACCAGCGCGACCAGCCCCGCGATCGCGCCCGCGGTGTAGCGGACGAGCCAGCCGAACGCGACGCCGAGCAGGCCGATCCCGGTCAGGTAGAGCCCGGTGCCGGACACCGCGCGCAGCACGCCGGGAGCGGCGAGCGTGGTCTCGATGTCCTGCGAGGAAAGGAAAGCCTGGCCGCCGAGGAACGCGGCGAACGCGGCCAGCTCGCCGACCACGAGCGTGACCGCGGCGAACACGGCGGCCTTCGCCAGCAGCACCGGCGTCCGGGCCGGGACCGCGGAGAACGTCGAGCGGATCTGCCCGGTGCTGTACTCGCCGGACACCACGAGCACCCCCAGGACGCCGAACGCCAGCTGGACGAGGGCGTACCCCTGCAGGCTCAGCGCGGTGGGTTCGAGCCGCTCGCGAGTCTGCTCGGTCAGCTGCGGCCACCGGTCGGCGTAGAGCGCGCAGGTGAGCCAGCCGAGACCGACCATGCCGGCGACGGCGGCGGTGATCGTCACGGACGTGGACGTGAGCGAGCGGAACTTCACCCACTCCGAGCGCATCACGCGGCCGAACGTGACGCCGGGCGGGTTCGTGGTCGTCATGCGGGCTGTCCTTCCGGCGTGCGGTACTCGAGCGCGTCGTCGGTGAGTTCCATGAAGGCCTCCTCGAGCGACGCCCGGACCGGCGTCAGCTCTTCGAGCGGGAGCTCGTGCCGGCAGGCGAGCAGGCCGATCTCGGCACTGGTCAGGCCGTGCACTTCGAGGAGCCCGGGCGCGGTGCTGGTGACGTCGATCCCGGGCCCGGCCAGCAGAGTCCGCAGCTCGGCGGCCCGGGGCGTGCTGACACGCACCACCTTCGCCGACGCCCGGTCGACGATCTCGCTCACCGACGCCTCGGCGATGATCCGGCCCTTGCCGATGACCACGAGGTGGTCGGCGGTCAGCGCCATTTCGCTCATCAGGTGCGAGGAGACGAACACCGTGCGCCCCTCGGCGGCGAGCCGGCGCAGCAGCGTGCGGATCCACAGGATGCCCTGCGGGTCCAGGCCGTTGACGGGTTCGTCGAGGATCAGCGTCGCCGGGTCGCCCAGCAGGGCCGCGGCGACGCCGAGCCGCTGGCCCATGCCGAGGGAGAACGCGCCGGCCCGCTGGTGCGCGACCTCGGTCAGGCCGACCAGGGCGAGCACCTCGTCGACGCGCCGCCGCGGGATGCCGGTGGTGAGGGCGAGCGCGAGCAGGTGGTGGTAGGCCGACCGTCCGGTGTGGACGGACCGGGCCTCGAGCAGCGCGCCGACTTCCCGCAGCGGCGCGGCGTGCCGGTGGTAGGCCTTGCCGTTGACGGTCACCGAGCCCGAGGTGGGCGCGTCCAGGCCCATGATCATCCGGATGGTGGTGGACTTGCCCGCCCCGTTCGGGCCGAGGAAGCCGGTCACCGCCCCGGACCGGACGGTGAACGTCGCCCCGTCGACGGCGGTGCGGCGGCCGTACCGCTTCGACACCGCCCGTGCCTCGATCATTCCTGTGGTCCTTTCGCCGGTCGTGGCGGCCCAACGTAGGCGCGTACCGCGGCTTGATCGACCGTCCCGCGGACGATCCGTCGGGCGCCGGCGTGCGACTCGCGGCGTACGGGCTACGCCGGAGGTCGCACCCGCTCGGGCGTTGACCACCCGGCCGCGCGCCGGCTATTCTCGATATACGAAAGAAAGATTCCGGATAGTGAAATTTGAGGTCGCGATGCCTGAAGAGGGTCACTCCCTGCCGTACGTCGCCAACCTGTCGATCCTGTTCAAGGAGGTGCCGCTGCCCGAACGTGCGGCCGCCGCGCGGGAGGCCGGGTTCACCGACGTCGAGTACTGGTGGCCGTTCGACACCGCGGTCCCGGCGCGCGACGAGGCCGACGGCTTCGTCCGCTCGCTCGAGGAGGCCGGCGTCCGGTTGCGCGGGCTGAACTTCTACGCCGGGGACATGGCGGCGGGGGAGCGGGGCCTGGTCTCGTGGATCGGCCGCGAGGCGGAGTTCGCCGACAGCCTCGTCGTCGCCCTCGGCATCGCCGAACGCACGGGCTGCCGCAGCTTCAACGCGCTCTACGGCAACCGGCTCGACGGCGAAGACCCCGCCAAGCAGGACGACCTCGCCCGGGCGCACCTGGACAAGGCCGCCGACGCGGCCGCGCGGATCGGCGCGCAGCTGGTCCTCGAACCGCTCTCCGGCGCGGACCGCTATCCGCTCAAGACCGCCGCGGACGCCGTGGCCGTGCTCGACGACCTCGGGCGCGAAAACGTGCGGCTGCTGGCCGACCTCTACCACCTGGCAGTCAACGGCGACGACCTGGACGCACTGGCGACGAAGCACATCTCCCGGATCGGGCACGTGCAGATCGCCGACGCGCCCGGCCGGCACCAGCCCGGCACCGGCTCCCTCGACCTCGACGGGCACCTGCGGCGGCTGGAAGCCGCGGGCTACGCGGGGTTCGTCGGGATCGAGTACGTCCCGGACCCCGACACCGTCACGTCGCTGGCCTGGCTGCCGAAGACCCGAAGGGGACGAGCATGAAACTGGGATTCATCGGACTGGGCGTGATGGGTGCCCCGATGGCCGCGCACCTGGTCGCGGCCGGGCACGACGTGAGCGGCTACGACGTCAGCGCGGCGGCGGGGGAGAAGCTCGCCGCCGCGGGCGGCCGCGCCGCGACCGGTGTCGCCGACGCGGTGGCGGGGGCGGAGGTCGTGATCACGATGCTGCCGAACCACCCGCACGTCGAGGAGGTGGTGCTGGCCGACGGCGGCGTCCTGGACACCGCCGGGCCCGGCACGCTGCTCATCGACATGAGCACGATCCGGCCCGAGACGTCGATCGCGGTCGCGGAAGCCGCGCGGGACAAGAAGATCCGCGTGCTGGACGCCCCGGTGTCCGGGGGCCAGGCCGGGGCCGAGCAGGCGTCGCTGTCGATCATGGTCGGTGGCTTCGAAGAAGACTTCGAAGCCGCGAAGCCGGTCCTGGACGTGGTCGGCAAGACGATCGTGCACGTCGGGCCGCACGGCGCCGGCCAGGTCGTGAAGGCCGCGAACCAGCTGGTCGTGGGCGGGATCTACGGTCTGGTGGCCGAGGCCATCGTGCTGCTCGAAGCGTCCGGTGTGGACGCTGCCACGGGCCTCGACGTGCTCGCCGGCGGTCTCGCGGGCAGCCGGATCCTCGAGCTCAAGCGGCAGTCCATGGTGGACCGCCGGTTCGCTCCCGGGTTCCGGATCGACCTGCACCACAAGGACATGGGGATCGCGCTGGCCGCCGCCCGGCAGGCCGACGTCGCGCTCCCGCTCACCGGGCTGGTCGCCCAGCTCGTCGCCGCCGGCCGCGCCATGGGGTACGGCTCCCTGGACCACTCGGCCTTGCTGAAGGTCGTCGAACAGTTGTCGGGCCGCGTCCCGGCGGAGGTGTGACATGCCCAGAATCCCCGCGATGCAGGCGGTCGTCGACGTCCTGGAAAGCGAAGGCGTCGACACCGTCTTCGGCTGCCCCGGGGCCGCCATCCTCCCGCTGTATAACGCCCTACAAGGCCGGGCGATCGAGCACCTGATCGTCCGGCACGAAGAGGGCGCGACGCACATGGCCGACGGCTGGGCGAGGACGAACGGCAACGTCGGCGTCGCGATCGGGACGTCCGGCCCGGCCGGGACGAACATGATCACCGGCCTCTACACCGCGCACGCGGACTCGATCCCGATCATCTGCATCACCGGCCAGGCCGCGACGGCGAAACTGCACCAGGAAGCCTTCCAGGCGGTCGACATCGTCGAGATCGCCAAGCCGGTGACGAAGTGGGCGGTGCAGGTCAAGGAGGCGGCGCAGCTGCCGTGGATCTTCCGCGAGGCGTTCCGGATCGCGCGGTCCGGCCGTCCGGGCCCGGTGCTCGTCGACCTGCCGATCGACGTCCAGAAGCAGGACATCGAGTGGGACTCGTCGATCGACTCGCCGCTGCCGGTGACGGCGGTGAAGCCCGCGCCCGCGCGGGTCGAGCGGGCCCTGGACCTGCTGCTGGCCGCCGAACGCCCGCTGATCCTGGCCGGCGGCGGGGTCGTCCTCGGCGAGGCGAGCGAGCGGCTGCGGGCCGTGGCCGAACGGCTCGACGTCCCGGTGCAGGTGACGTTGATGGGCAAGGGCAGCTTCCCCGAGGACCACGAGCTGTTCGCCGGAATGGCCGGTATCCAGACGTCGCAGCGCTGGGCGAACGCGGCGTTCCTGGAGGCGGACCTGGTGCTGGCGCTGGGCGCGCGGTTCGGCGACCGGCACACCGGCGAGCTCTCGGTCTACCGCGGCGCGCGGAAGTTCATCCACGTCGACATCGAGCCGACCCAGCTGGGCAAGGTGTTCGGCCCCGACCTCGGGATCGTCTCGGACACGCGCGAGTTCCTCGACGCGCTGCTGGCGGCCCTGGAGCGTCGTTCGAGCACGCCGAGGCGCGAGTGGGTCGCCCGGATCGGAGAGCTGAAGGAGGCCCTGCCCCGGCGGGACGACTTCGACAGCCTGCCGATCAAGGCGCCGCGGGTGTTCAAGGAGATCAACGAAACCTTCGGCGAGGACACGTACTTCGTCACCGCGATCGGGCTGTACCAGATCTGGTCGGGCCAGTTCCAGAAGGCGCACAAGCCGCGGCACTACCAGGTGTGCGGCCAGGCCGGCCCGCTCGGCTGGGAGATCCCGGCCGCGATCGGCGTCAAGAAGGCGCGGCCGGACGCCGAGGTCGTCGGCGTGGTCGGGGACTACTCGTTCCAGTTCCTCGTCGAGGAGCTGGCCGTGGCCGCGCAGTACGACGTCGGGTTCGTGCTGATCATGCTGAACAACGAGTACCTCGGGCTCATCCGGCAGGCCGAGACCGGCTACGAGATGAACTTCGAGGTCGACATCCACTACGACACGATCGGCACGGACAACGTGAAGATCATGGAGGCCTACGGCTGCTCCGGCACCCGCGTGCACGAGCCGGGGGAGATCCGGACGTCCCTGGAGTGGGCGCGGAAGGAGGCCGAGCGGACCAGCCGGCCGGTCCTGGTGGAGATCATGATCGAGCGCGAGGGCAACGCCGCCATGGGCGCCGCCCTCGACGCCGTCCGCGAGTTCGAACCGGCGGGCTGACGTCCGCTCAGGCGAGCAGCCCGAGCAGCTCGTCGCTGCTCCGGTCGGCCAGGTTGACCGGCGTGTCGATCGAGGGCGCGCCGGCCACGAAACCGGGGCCGCGGACGACGTCGTTCGCGACCGCCTTGTAGAAGTTCTGGCGCTGAGCGGCGAACTTCGCGGCCCGGGCCAGCTCGGCCTGGCAGGCGATCGCGCGGATGATGCCGGCGAACAAGCAGGCGACCGGCAGGCCGGGCTCCTGGATCTCCAGCGGGGTGAGGGTGGTGGCCGAAGCCGCGGCGGTTTCGATCCGGTTGACCATGATCCAGCTCCTGAGCACGGAAAGGGGACCTGACACCCGACGGTAACCAGGGGGCGGGTCGCCCTGGCCCAGGTTCCGCGTTCCCCGCAGGACCCTTCCGGAACATGCGGTACCCCAGGCCGCCGTGCGAGGCCCCCGACCTCGCACGGCGGCCTTTCCGCGTCCACGGCACAGCCCTTGTCGGAAAGTACAAACGCGGGCCCGAAATTCACCCGTCTTTCAGGGGTTCAGCCGTGGTCGGAGCCGCACGGGAGCGTGTGTACTTCTTGCCGAAGCAGCCCCGAAAGGACGTCCACAGTGGAATTCCTCCGACCCGCCTCGCTGGCCGACGCGCTCGCCGCGAAGGCCGCGAACCCCGGTGCGGTCCCGATCGCCGGCGGCACGGACGTGATGGTCGAGCTCAACTTCGACCACCGCCGCCCGGAGTCGCTCCTCGACCTCGGGCGCGTGCCCGAGCTGCACGAGCACGGCACCGACGGCGACCGGATCCGGATCGGCGCGGCCGTGCCCTACGCCCGGATCATCGGCGAACTCGGCACGCGGCTGCCCGGGCTCGCGATGGCCGCGCGGACGGTCGGGTCCCCGCAGATCCGCAACCGCGGTTCCGTGGGCGGCAACCTCGGCGCGGCGTCGCCCGCGGGTGACGCCCACCCGGCGTTGCTGGCCGCGGACGCCGACGTCGAGATCGCCTCGGTCCGGGGTACTCGGATGGTCGCCGCCAAGGACTTCTACGCCGGGGTGAAGAGGAACGTCCTGGAGCCGGACGAGCTGATCACCGGCGTCCTGCTCGCCCCGGCCACCGGGCCGCAGCAGTTCAGCAAGATCGGCACGCGCAACGCCATGGTCATCGCCGTGGCCGCCTTCGGCCTGGCCCTGCACCCGGCGGAGAAGCGGGTCGGCACCGGTGTCGGCTCGGCCGCACCGACGCCCCGGCGGGCCTTCGCCGCCGAAGACTTCCTGGCCGCCGAGCTGGACTGGGATTCGCCGAAGCCGATCGCCGACTCGGTGAAACGCCGCTTCGGTGACCTCGTGGCCGCGGCCGCCTCGCCGATCGACGACGTCCGAGGGAGCGCGGCCTACCGGCGGCACGCCCTCGGCGTCATGGCCCGCCGGACGCTGACCTGGGCCTGGACCGAATATTGCGGAGGGAGCGCGAAGTGCGCGTGAACGTCACCGTCAACGGCGAACCCCGCCGGGCGGACAACGTCTGGGAAGGCGAAAGCCTGCTCTACGTCCTGCGCGAGCGGCTCAGCCTGCCGGGCTCGAAGAACGCCTGCGAGCAGGGCGAATGCGGTTCGTGCACGGTCTACCTCGACGGCGTCCCGGCGTGTGCGTGCCTGGTCGCGGCCGGGCAGGCCGAGGGCCGCGAGATCGTCACGGTCGAGGGCCTGGCCGACGGGGAAGCCCTCGACCCGGTGCAGGAGGCGTTCGTCGAACGCGGCGCCGTCCAGTGCGGCTTCTGCACGCCCGGACTGGTGGTGGCCGCGCACGACCTGATCGAGCGGAACCCCGAGCCCTCCGACGTCGAAATCCGCGAGGCCCTCGCCGGGAACCTCTGCCGCTGCACCGGCTACGAGAAGATCCTGGACGCCGTTCGCGACGCGGCCGCGAAGAAGGCCGCCCGATGAGCGCGCCGGCCCGTTCCCCGCAGGAACTGCACGACACCATCGCCGGCGGCATCGGCGAAAGCCCGTTGCGCCCGGACGGCACCCTCAAGGTCCGCGGCGAGTTCGCCTACTCCTCGGACCTCTGGCACGAGGACATGCTCTGGGGCGCCACCCTGCGCAGCCCGCACCCGCACGCCCGGATCGTCCGCCTCGACGTCTCCCGCGCGCTCGCCCAGCCGGGCGTGCACGCGGTGCTGACCCACGAAGACGTGCCCGGCGAGAACGTCTACGGCCTCAAGTTCCAGGACACCCCGGCGCTGGCTTCCGGCCTGGTCCGCTACCAGGGTGAACCGGTCGCCATCCTGGCCGCCGACCACCCGGAGATCGCGCGGCAGGCGCTCAAGGAGATCGTCGTCGAGTACGACGTCCTCGAGCCGGTCACCGACCCCGAACGCGCCGCGCACGACGACACCCTGCCGAAGCTGCACCCGGGCGGGAACCTGGTCCGGCACCAGCGGATCGTCAAGGGCGACCCGGACGCGACCGCCGACGTCGTCGTCACCGGCGTCTACGAAATCGGCATGCAGGACCAGGCGTTCCTGGGTCCGGAGTCGGGGCTCGCGGTCCCGGCCGAGGACGGTGGCGTCGACCTCTACCTGGCCACCCAGTGGCTGCACGTCGACCAGCGCCAGACGGCGAAGGCCCTCGGCCTGCCCCTGGAGAAGGTACGGCTGACGCTGTCGGGGGTCGGTGGCGCGTTCGGCGGCCGCGAGGACCTGTCGATGCAGATCCATTCCTGCATGCTCGCGCTGCACACCGGCCGTCCGGTGAAAATGGTGTACAACCGGCTGGAGTCGTTCTTCGGTCATGTGCACCGCCATCCAGCGAAGATGTACTACGAGCACGGCGCGACTCGCGACGGCAAGCTCGTCTGCGTCCGCGCGAAGCTGTATTTCGACGGGGGAGCGTATGCGTCCAAGACCCCGGTCGTGGTCGGCAACGGCACGACGTTGAGCGTCGGTCCCTACGATGTACCGAACGCCCACATCGAGGGCTGGGGTGTATACACCAACAACCCGACGTGCGGCGCGATGCGCGGGCTCGGCGCGGTGCAGCCGACGTACGCCTACGAGTCCCAGATGGACAAGCTGGCCGCCGCGCTGGACATGGATCCCGCGGAGCTGCGGATCCGGAACGCGCTGAGCGAAGGGTCCACCGTGGTCACCGGCCAGGTGGTCGACTTCCCGGCGCCGGTGGCGGAACTCGTCCAGCGGGTCCGTGACCTGCCGCTGCCGCCTTCGCGCAGCGGTGACGCGGACATTCGCGAGCTGCCCGGCGGCGCGTCCAACACCACCCACGGCGAAGGGGTGGTGCGGGGTGTCGGCTACGGCGTGACGATCAAGAACATCTCCTACGCCGAAGGCCTCGACGACTACTCGACCGCCCGCGTCCGGCTGGAGGTGATCGGCGGCGAAGCGGTGGCGATGGTGCACACGGCCGCCGCGGAGGTCGGCCAGGGGCTGGTGACGTTGCAGCAGCAGATCGCCCGCACCGAGCTGGGCGTGACGCGGGTGAGCGTGCACCCGGCCGACACGAGCGTCGGCGACGCGGGATCCAGTTCGGCGTCGCGCCAGACGTACGTCACCGGCGGCGCGGTCCGCAACGCCTGCCGTGCGTTGGCGGATACCGTATACAGTCGGCTCGGCATCGCCCCCGACGGGATGTCGTTGACCGGCGGCAAGGTGGTCGCGGCCGACGGCGAGGTCGTCGCGGACCTGGCGGAGCTGCTGGGGGACACCGCGATCGAGGAGACCCGCGAGTTCCACCACCGCAAGACGTATCCGCTCGACCCGGAGACCGGGCAGGGCGACGCCCACGTCCAGTACGGCTTCTCCGCCCACCGCGCGGTGGTCGACGTCGACCTGGACCTCGGCCTGGTCAAGGTGGTGCAGCTCGACTGCGCCCAGGACGTCGGCAAGGCGATGAACCCCGACGCCGTCGTCGCCCAGATCCAGGGTGGCTCGGCCCAGGGCCTCGGCCTCGCCGTGATGGAGGAGATCCTGGTCGAGGGCGGGAAGGTCCGGAACCCGTCGTTCACCGACTACCTGATCCCGACGATCCTCGACATGCCGCCGATGCGCGTCGAGGTCCTCGAACGGCCCGACCCGCACGCGCCCTACGGCGTCCGCGGTGTCGGCGAGCCGCCCACGATCTCGGCCACGCCCGCGATCGCCAACGCCATCCGCGCGGCCACCGGCCTCGAGCTGCCGCGCGTCCCGATCCGTCCCGAACACATCACCGGAGTCTGAGATGACCACGTCGCTTTCCGTCGAGCAGGAATGGCTCCACGAAGCCGTCCGCATCGCCACGCAGAACGTCGAGAACGGCGGCGGCCCGTTCGGCGCGCTGGTCGTGAAGGACGGTGAGGTCGTCTCGACCGGCGTCAACCGCGTCACGGCGAACCTCGACCCGACCGCGCACGCGGAGGTGGTCGCGATCCGCGCGGCCTGCCAGGAGCTGGGCACGTTCAAGCTGGACGGCTGCGTGCTCGTCTCCAGCTGCGAGCCGTGCCCGATGTGCCTGTCGTCAGCACTGTGGGCCCGGGTCGACCGGATTTTGTATGCGGCCGACCGCGACGACGCGGCGGAGGCCGGCTTCGACGACCGCGCCTTCTACGAACTCTTCGACCGTCCGCGCGAGACGTGGACGGTTCCCGTGACGCGACTGTCCGCAAAGGACGGTTTCGCGCCGTTCGCGGCCTGGCTCGACAAGAGCGACCGCACCGACTACTGACCCACGAGGCCAGCTGACCGGAGCCAACCGAATCGAACGTCCCGCTCGCCCAGGCACGGCGCTGTGCCTTGGCCTGGCCGAGCACACCCACCGGCAAGGGCAGGACGCATGACCCAGACCGAAGTCCCCACCCCAGTAGTCGACGAAGTACCTCCGCAACGTCGTTCACCGCTCGAGAAGCTGTTCGAACTGCGCGCCAGGCAGACCACGATCGGCCGCGAAGTCCGCGGCGGCGTCACGACGTTCGTCGCGATGGCCTACATCGTGCTCCTCAACCCGCTCATCCTCGGCGCCTCCGCCGACATCACCGGCGCGCGGCTGTCGGCCGCGCAGGTGACCACGGCGACCGCACTGGCCGCCGCCGTGATGACCGTCCTCATGGGACTCGTCGGCAACGCGCCCCTCGCGCTCGCCGCCGGTCTCGGCATCAACGGCATCGTCGCCTTCCAGATGGCGCCCGAGATGACCTGGCCGCAGGCGTTCGGCCTGGTCGTGCTCGAAGGCGCGTGCATCGTGCTGATGGCCGTCAGCGGCGTCCGCGAACGGATCATGAACGCCATCCCGCGGCCGCTCAAGACGGCGATCACCGTCGGGATCGGGCTCTACATCGCGCTCGTCGGCCTGGTCAGCGCCGGCTTCGTGTCGCGGGTGCCGGACGCGGCGGCCACCCCGGTCCCGGTCCGCCTCGGCGCCGACGGGCACCTGTCCGGCTGGCCGATCGTCGTGTTCTGTGTCGGCCTGCTGCTGATGATCGTGCTGGTGGCGCGCAAGGTCCCGGGCGCGGTGCTCATCAGCATCGGCGTCGCGACGGTGTTCGCCGTCGTGCTGCACGACGGTTTCGGCGTCGGCGGCTGGGGCCGCACCGACCCGGCCCTGCCCGACCACGTCGTCGCCGCCCCCGACTTCGGGCTCTTCGGCCACATCGATCTCTTTGGCGGCTTCGCCTCGGCGGGCGCGCTCGCGGCCACGGTCTTCCTGTTCACCCTGGTGCTTTCCGGGTTCTTCGACGCCATGGGCACGATCACGAGCGTCTCCGACGAAGCCGGGCTGTCGAAGAACGGCAAAGTCCCGCGGATGGGCCGGATCCTGCTGGTCGACGGCGCGGGCGCGATCGCCGGCGGCGTCACCGGCTCGTCGCCGAACACGGTGTTCCTCGAGTCCGCGGCCGGCGTCGGCGAGGGCGCGCGGACCGGGCTGGCGAGCGTCGTCACCGGCCTGCTGTTCGCCGGGACGCTGCTGTTCACGCCGCTCGCCGGGGTCGTCCCGGCCCAGGCCGCGGCGCCCGCGCTGGTGGTCATCGGCGGCATGATGGTCGCGCAGTGCCGGACCATCCCGTGGCACGACCCGGACTACACGATCCCGGTGTTCTTGACCGCCGCGCTGATCCCGTTCACGTACTCGATCACCAACGGCGTCGGCGCCGGCCTGATCGCGTTCGTGCTGATCAAGATCGGCCGTGGCAAGTGGCGTGAGGCCGGCTGGCTGCTTTCGCTGCTGGCGCTGGTCTTCGCGGTGTACTTCGCCATCGACGGCGTCGAAGCCCTCTTCCGCTAAGGAGTTTCCCGTGGCCCTGATGTTCTTCAACGGTGGCGCCATGCGCGGCGAACCGCTGCACCACCTCCTCGACGGATCGCCGTTCGTCGGCACCGCGCGCACCGCGGCGAAGTACCGGTTCTACGCGGTCGGCGACCAGTGCCCGGCGTTGTATCCCGTATCCCACGGCGGCGCTCCGGTGACCGGCGAGGTCTACGACATCTCGCTCGACGACCTGCGGGACAAGGTGCTGCCGTCCGAGCCGCACGAGCTGGAGCTGGGCGTGGTGGAGCTGGCGGACGGCAGTTCGGCGTTCGCGATGCTGCTGCGGCGGCCGTACACCTCGCACGTCGCGCTGCGGGACATCACCGAGATCGGCGACTGGAGGGCCTTCAAAGCGAGCGTGTAACGACTGCTACCGCGGTTTTGTTATCATCGGAACCATGGTGACGAAGGCGGCGATGGACACCCGGGAGCGGATCCTCCAGGCGGCGGCCGCGCTGCTGGCGGCGGAAGGGCGTGACGGCCTTTCGACGCGCGCGGTGAGCGCGGCCGCGGGTGTCCAGCCGCCGGCGTTGTACCGGCTCTTCGGCGACAAGGACGGCCTCCTCGACGCGGTCGCCGCGTACGGCTTCGACGAGTACCTCGCGAGCAAGCGGGCCCTGGGCTCGACCGGCGACCCGGTGGAGGACCTCCGCCGCGGCTGGGACCTGCACATCGAGTTCGGGCTGTCCCGCCCGGAGTTCTACGTGCTGATGTACGGCGACGCGCGCGAGGGCCGCACGTCACCGGCGGCGCGGGAAGGCGAGGCCATGCTGCGAAGCATCGTCGAGCGTGTCGCGGCAGCGGGACGGTTGCGGATGAGCGTCGACCGCGCGGCGCGGCTGGTGCACGCGGCGGGCATGGGTGTGGTGCTTTCGCTGATCGCGACACCGGAGGAGGAGCGCGACACGGAGCTGTCCGCGACGGCTCGGGAGACCGTGTTGGACCGCATCCTGACCGGCACGGCGGAACCGGCGGGCTCGGACCTCCCGGAGCGCGCGGTCGCGCTGCGGGCCGGGCTCGACGGCGCAGGCGTCCTCACCGAGGCCGAGCGGGTCCTGCTGGCCGAGTGGCTGGACCGCATCGCCGACGCCTGAGTCGTCGAGCCTCGCGTTCACCACTCGTCGGTTGGCGGCGCCGGTCATACTGCTTGGATGGTGGATCCTTTCGGAACCGCGGACTCCTCGACCTGGACTACGGGAGGCTTCGTCGAGTTCCGGAGCAACCTCGACTACGCCAGGGATCTGATCAGCGGTGGTTAGCACCTGGAACGGCTTCAGGTCGGATCCTTCGATGTCGCCGACTTGTACCGCGCGGCGTGGGGTCAGACCGTTTCGGCTCTGGATCACTGGGTCCACCGCGAACTGTACGACCGTGCTCTCGGGTTCGCGCTCACAATGTCGGCGCAGAGTCCTCCGAAGTTCTTGAAATTGCGGATACCGCTGTCCTTGTTCGAGAATGTCCGGCGCCGGCCCGACAGCCTGCACGAAGCCTTTGCGGTTTACCTGCGTGATCAGTTCGGGTGGCAGTCCTTCCAGGCCCCCGACAAGATCAAGGAAGCACTGAGTCATGTCAGCGAGGTCTCGCTGTGGCAGTCCGTCGCCGGGTGGATAACCCATCATCGTGAGCAAGCTGTCTCGCCCGGCGAGGTTCAGGACATGCTCCGGAAAATCGTCAATCGGCGAAACAAGATTGCCCACGAAGCGGATCGAGACCCGGAGCGAACGGACGCGAAGCGGTCCATTACGGCCAATGAGGCATCGGAGGCGGTCGATACCATCGACCTGGTGGCCAGGGCGATCGTCCACGTCATCGGACCACCGCCTGCTGTGCCGGATCTGCCGGCCGAAGAAAATCTTGACGAGAAAACCGTGGGTGTCTCCGGATCGGCCAAGGATGCGCTCTACCGGAACTTCTGGTCTCGATTCACGTCCATCGCGAAACAGAATGGTTGGAGCAAGGCTGCCCCCACGACTTACAACTGGTTCCAAATGCCATCGGGGATCGCTGGTGTAAACTGGGTGGTGTCCTTTTCCAAGTTCGGTTGCCGGTCGGAGCTCTACTTCGGTGATTCCGACGGTGGGCGCAATCTGAGTCGTTGGCAGGCCCTCGCAGACCGGCGCGACGAGATCACCGGTCGGTTCGGGGGTAGTTTGATCGTCGACGACCTGCCGGGCAAGAAGGGCTGCCGGATCGAAACGCGGCTTCTCGGGCCCACCGTCGAAGACGAAGAACACTGGGCGGACGTGCTGCGGTGGATGACCGACACGCAATCGCGGCTCCGCGCAGCCGTCGGCGATCTCTCGGTTCTCAAGTTTCTCGAATCTCACTGAGGGCGACGACGCCAGATAGGGGCCTGGATCGATACAGTCCGATCGGACATTGCCTGTCACCGGCGCGTGGCTCAATATGTTGCGGCTCGCAACATATTGACGACAACGCCGTCGGAGGGTCCCGATGATCAGGTGGAAAGCGGTCCTGGCCTGCGCCGGAGCGGGAATCTTGCTGGCCGGGGCGCTGCCCGGCACGGCACAGGCGAGCGGCACCGCTACCGACTGCTGCGGGGGTGGCGCGTCCTGGGCGACCGGCAACAAGTCCGCCCTCGGGACCTCGACGACCACCGGGAGCCCGGTGTGGTTCACCGTGGCCAACGGCGTCACGTCGGAGGTCTTCTACCCGCGCGCCGACGTCCCGAACACCCAGGACATGCAGTTCATCGTCACCGACGGCAGCAGTTTCGTGGACCTCGAACGCGACGCGACGAACCACGTCGTCTCGATGCCCGACGAGAAGGCACTGCAGTACACGATCACCAACACGGCCAAGAGCGGGAAGTACCGGATCACCACGGACTACGTCACCGACCCGGCTCGCTCGACACTCGTGACGAACACCCGGTTCCAGTCGCTCGACGGCGGCAGCTACCGGCTCTACCTGCTGGCCAACCCGTCGATGGCGGGCGGCGGTTCGAACGACAACGCCTGGTGGGATGGCAGCGGCCTGCTGGCGAGCGGCACCGAGACGCTGTTCGGCGGCTCGGCGACCACGGTCGTCTCCGCGTTGCGCGTTTCGACCGGCTTCACCGCGCACGACAACGGCTACAGCGGCGCGGCCAGCGACTGCCTGGTCGACCTGCGTGCCGACAAGAACCTGACCAACCAGTTCGACAACGTCTCCGGCAACGGCAACGTCGTCCAGTGTGGACAGATCCCGGTCGGCGCCGACACGACGTTCACCGTCGCACTCGGCTTCGGCAGTACCGCGTCGGCCGCGTCCTCGGCGGCCAGCGGGTCGCTGAGCAGCGGCTTCGCCAGCGTGTCGGCCTCCTACCGCAGCGGCTGGAACTCCTACGTGGCCGGCCTGAAACCCGCGCCGGCGAGCGTTTCCGGGGACACGCAACGGCGTCGCGCCTACTACGTCGCGGCGATGGCGCTGAAGACCGCCGAGGACAAGCAGCACCCGGGCGCGAGCGTCGCCGGCCTGGCGACGCCGTGGGGCGACTTCACGAACGGCGACCAGCTCAACGACGGCTACCACCGCGTCTGGGGCCGTGACCTCTACCAGCAGGCGACCGGCCTCCTGGCCGCCGGCGACAGCGCGCAGGCCAAGCGGATGGCCCAGTTCCTCTGGAACTCGCAGTGGATCGGCAGTCCCACGGCCGGTGACGGCACGACGTACCCGGCCGGCTCCTTCCCGCGCTACAGCCCGGTGTCCGGCGTCGCGGGGGCGAGCGCCCAGCAGCTCGGCTGCTGCGAACAGCTCGACCAGGACGCCGACGCGATCCTGCTGGCCTGGCTGACCGGTCTCACCGACGCCTCGACCTACGCCAAGGTCAAGACGACGGCGAACCACATCGTCTCGACCGGCCCCGACACGACCGAGCGGTGGGAAGAGCAGTACGGCAAGTCGCCGTCGTCGGTGGCCGCCGAGATCGCCGGGCTGATCGCCGCCGGGGCCATCGCGCGGGCGAACGGCGACACGGCGAGCGCGTCGTCGTGGGAGTCCACAGCGGACTCCTGGCGGAACTCCCTGGCCGGCTGGACCGTCACGACGTCCGGCTATTGGGGCGGCCACACCTACTACGAACGCCTCGACCGCGCCGGCAACCCGAACGACACCGCGACGATCTGCTTCGACGAAGGCTGCTTCTACGAGCACGACGTCACCGACTTCGGGTTCCTCGACCTGGTCCGGCTCGGCATCCGCCCGGCGGGCGACGCCACGATCGCGAACTCGGTCGCACCGACCGCCGCCGCGTCCGACGGCAACTCGGCGGTGCAGGTGACGCTGCCGAACGGCGACGTCTACTTCCACCGCTACCCGCATGACAACTACGGCGAAAGCACCGCGAACTGCAGCGGCTGGCCGGCCGGTGGCGCGCAGCGGTTCGGGCGGCTGTGGCCGGTGCTGTCGGGGGAGCGCGGCGAGTACGAGCTGGCCAACGGCCGTTCGGCGGCGGTGTACCTGAAGTCCATGGCGGACTCCGTCAACGACGGGTACTTCGTGCCCGAGCAGGTCTGGGACCGCGCGGACGTCGGCTGCTTCGGGCTCGGCAGGCCGACCGGCAGCGCGGGTCCGCTGATGTGGGCGGAAGGCCAGTACCTCCGGCTGGCCCAGAGCATCGACGCCGGCCGCAACCTCGACACGCCGTCGATCGTCAAGACCCGCTACGGGACCTGACCCGGTCGGCCCGGCACGCCCCCTCGGTGTGCCGGGCCGACCGATCACCGCACCAGGCGGACGGTCTTCGCGGCGGGAGCGAAAGTCGCCGTCTGGCCGCGGGTGAGGGCGACGGTGTCGGCTTCGAGGCCGTCGCCGAAGGCGACCAGGCGGTCGGACTCGACCTCGACCGTCAACGGCGCCTTCGTCAGCTCGCCCTCGGTGTGCGTGGTCCCGGTCGCCGGCGACGGCCACGCCTCCCGCACGAACCAGACCAGCCGAGCCTCGCCGGGGGCGGGCAGGCGCAGGCCGCTGTGGCGGTCCCGCCACACCGATCCGCACCAGCCGGTCGCCCCGGTGCCGGTCCCGACGAGGATTCCCGACGACGCCTGGCGTTCCACCGCGCCACCGGTCCCCAGCCGGTAGCGGGCCGTCTGGTGCCCGGCGTGCCCGAGGTAGATCTCGTTCAGCGCGAGCAGCCGCTGGCCGTCGTCGGCGGTCAACTCGGCCATCGTCCGGTGCTCGACGTCGTCCGTGGCCCGGAGCAGGTCCGCGACGGCCTCGACCGGGTGCCTGACCAGGACACCGGGCTCGGCGGGCGCCACGCCGATCACCGGCTGGCCGTCGAGGTACTTGGCGACGTTGGCGACCAGGCCGTCCTGCCCGACCACGACGACGACGTCCTCCGGGGTGAAGAGGAACCGGTCGAGATCCGCGCGTTCGACCTCGCCGCGGCGCCAGTCCAGCGGGATGGCCGCGGACGCCGTGGCGAGCGCGGCGCGCACGGCCGCGTCGGCCTCGGTCACCTCGGCGAGGTCGCGGCCGCGCGTGCGCAGGAAGAACTCGGCTTGGCCGCGGGTGCCGTGCCGGGCGAGGAGTTCGTCGAGCTCGGTGCGCCGGTGCACGAGCACGACGCGCGGGGCGAGGCTCACGAGCGGATGCCCAGCTTCGTCAGCAGCGGCGTGAGCAGGTCAGGCGTGAGCACCAGGCTGTCGATCTGCGGCAGGTTGCCGGCCAGTTCCTTCAGCGCCAGCCCGGCCAGGACACCTTCGGGCAGGTCGCGGTACGCCGCCAGCCGGGCCGCCTCACCGGCCGCTTCCGCCTCGCCGAGTGCGCGCCTGCCCGCGGCCTGCACCTGGGTCAGCCGCTCTTCGCGCGACGCCTGGGCCTCGGTCTCGATCCGGTTCGCCGCCGCCGCTTCTTCGGCCTGGCGCCGGGCGTTCGCGCCACGCTGGGCGAGCAGCTGCTCCTCACGGCGGGCCAGCTCGATCTGGTTCTGCAGCTCGTTCTCGCTGATCGCGCGTTCGCGCTCGACGGCCAGCGCGCGCCGCTCGTAGGTCGCCCGGTCGGCCTCTTGCTGCACCTTCTCCCGCGCGGTCGTCTGCAGTGCCTTCTCGACCTCGGGTTCGGCCCGGATGGCGACGACACGGACGTCGATCACCGCCGAGCCGGTCTGCGCGAGCCGCGTGTCCTCTTCGGCGAGCCCGGCACGGATCCGGTCGCGGACCGCCCGGACGCCGTCGACGAGTGCGGTGGCCAGGGGAGTGCGGGTCAGCACCTCGACCGCGTACTGCTGGACGTTCTCGGTGAGCAGCCCGCTGATCTGGGCGAGCGGGTCGCTTCGCCAGCGCCCGGTGTCCGGGTCGATGGAGAAGTCGATGCGCTGCGCGGCCAGCGCGGGGTCCTCGATCCGGAACGTCAGCGCGAGCTGGACGGTGACGTCCTGGAAGTCGGCCGTGCGAGCGTGGAACAGCAGCGGCAGCTCGCGGTCGTCGACCGGGACCTCCGACACCACCGCGGTCAGCGGCCGGTACCAGAAGGACAGCCCGACGCCGTCGTGCGCGAGCTTGCCGCGGCGGTAGTGGCGGATGTGCACGGTGGGGGCACCGCGCAGGTGCCGGAACCCGAACCGGCGGTCGATGTCGGCCATGGAGCCTCCTCTTATCGTCGGTGTGACGATATGGGGCGGCTGGCTAATCGTCAAGATGACGATTAGGGTGGGTGGCATGGGTCACCCGCCGTTCGCCGTCACCGTCGACCTCGTCGTGCTCACCCTGACCGGGGACGAGCTGTGCGCCTTGGTGGTGCGCCGCGGTGTTTCGCCGTACAAGGGGGAGTGGGCGCTGCCAGGCGGGTTCGTGCGGGAGGACGAGGACCTGGCGGACGCCGCCCGCCGGGAACTGGCGGAGGAGACCGGGCTCGCGCCGGGGACCGTCCACATCGAACAGCTCGCGGGCTACGGCGCCCCGGACCGGGACCCTCGGATGCGGGTGGTGACGGTGGCGTACCTGGCCCTGGCGCCGGATCTGCCGACGCCGCGCGCGGGCACGGACGCGGCCGACGCGCGTTGGGCACCGGTGCGGTCGCTGCTTGCCGAGCGCCTGGCTTTCGACCACGACCGGATCCTCGCCGACGGCCTCGAGCGGGCTCGCGCGAAACTGGAGTACACGCCGCTGGGTACGGCGTTCTGCGGGCCGGAGTTCACGGTGGCTGAGCTGCGCCGGGTGTATGAACTGGTTTGGGATACACGGCTTGATCCGCGCAACTTCCACCGCAAGGTGACGGGAGCGGAGGGGCTCCTGGAGCCGACGGGCCGAACGACGACCCGCGACGGTGGACGTCCCGCGCAGCTGTACCGGCGCGGGACGGCGGAGCTGCTGTACCCACCGATGTTGCGAGGCTGAGTCCCATGCGCCCCAATGTGGCATTGGGTGCGTTGGACGCACCCAATGTGGCGTTCGGTGCGTCCAACGCAACCAACGCCACATTGGGGCGTTTGGCGGGACGTCAGGCGGCTCGGGTGGGGACCAGGCGACGGGCCGCGGAGACGATCGGCAGCAGCCGCGTGCCGAAGTTGCGGGCCGCCAGGCCGCCGCGGGTTGCCGGGATCAGCAGGGCCGCGGCCGTGGACACGTTGCGCTGCTTCGGTTCCACCAGCTTCCGATGCTCGCTCTCGTACCGGCGGAATGCCGATGTTGCGTCCGACGGCGTCCGGCCCAGCTCCTCCGCCAGCGTGAACGCGCCCGCCATCGCGAGGGTCGAGCCGTCGCCGAACAGCGAGACGCACGACGCCGCGTCGCCGGCCAGCGCCACGCGGCCCGTGTGCCAGCTGTCCAGCCGTACCCGGCTCACCGCGTCGAAATAGAGGTCGTCCGCCTCCCGCACGCGCTCCAGCAACTCCGGCACCCGCCAGCCCGCGCCCGCGTACGCCTCGGCGAGCATGCGCTTGTGCTGTCCGGTGTCGCGGTGGTCGAACCCCGGCAGCGCGTCGCCGCGGAACATGAACGCCGCGATCCCGTGCCCGCGCGACGGGTGCACCGCGACCGCCCGGCCCGGCGAGTTGTACATGACGATCGCGGTCGGGTCGGCCGGCGGTTCGGCGAGCGGGAGCGTCGCGATGTAGACGCCCATGTGCTCGACGAACGCCGCTTCCGGCCCGAACGCCAGCCGCCGCACCGCGGAGTGCAGGCCGTCTGCGCCGATCACCAGATCGAAACGTCGCGGGGCGCCGCGCTCGAACGTGACGTCGACGCCGCCTTCGTCCTGGTGCAGTTCGGTGATCGAATCGTGGAAGACGAACTCGGCGTGGTCCCGCGCGGCGCCGTGGAGGATTTCCGCGAGGTCGGTGCGGGGCAGCTCGATGTCGTCGGCGGACCCGAGTGCGCTCATCGGCACCTGGCCCGTCCGGCGCCCCGCGTCGTCGACGAACTTCAGCGACCGTGCGCTAGTGCTCGCTTCGCGCAGCTTCGCCGTGATGCCCATCCGCTCCGCGACGCGCGCCGCCGGCCCGCGGACGTCGACCGGGCTGCCGCTGGAGCGCAGCCCCGCCGCGCGTTCCACCACCGTGGGCCGGAAGCCCGCGCGGGCCAGCCAGTAGGCCAGCGTCGGCCCGGCGACTCCGGCGCCGGAGATCAGTACGGTTCGTTCGGTCATGGGTGTACCCCCCAGTTCGGTCCTGACCATCGGTCAGTCGTCACCGTACTCTCCTGTCCGCCGGTCAGGCAAGCGGCTAGGCTCGGGGGATGACGGACGACACCCGGGCGCGGATCCTGCGGGCGGCGCTGGCGGAGTTCTCGGCGCGGGGTTTCCACGCCACTTCGGTGCGGGAGCTGGCCGAGCGCGTCGGGGTGACGAAGACCGCGGTGCTCTACCACTTCCCGGGCAAGGCGGACATCGTCACGGCGCTCGCCGAGCCGATGCTGGCCGACCTCGACGCGGCGCTGGCGAAGGCGGCGGACGCCCCCGATCCCCGCCGGGCGGCGATCGAAGGACTGCTCGACGTCTGGCTGGCCCACCGGTACCTGCTCCGGATGAACCTGCGGGACCTCGGCCTGACCGCGTCGGAGGAGGTGTTCGAACGCTTCCGCGACGGCATGCTGAAGGCCAACGGCCTGGTCGCCGGCCCCGAACCGGACTTCGCGGGCCAGGTCCGTGCGTCGCAGGCGATCGCCATGCTCAGTGACCCGGTGGTCCTCTTCGCCGACGCGCCGCCAGCCGAACTGCGCGCGGCGATCCTGGACGGCGTCGACCGGCTGTTCAAGGCCACACCTGCCGCCAAGGCCCGCGGCCGCCGCGGCAGGCCCCCGGCGATGAGCCCGGAAACCCTCGAGGTGGCCCGGCGCTTGCACGACGCCGGGCACGCGCCGTCCGACATCGCGACCGCGCTCGGCGTCTCCCGGGCGACGATCTACCGCCACCTGCCTGGCGCGGATTAATGAGACGACTTATGAGACTTTTTGAGACGACTTAGCGCACGGCCCGGAACCACAGCGTGAACTCCGTCTTCTGCGGCACCAGCCGGTACCGCGGCAGCACGCCCGGCCCGCACGACGCCGTCCCGAGCCCCTGCACCGCCACGTCCAACGTCAGGTGCACCAGCTCGCCCGGCACGAGATCGTCGGTGTGCCGCGCTGCTTCCAGGGCCGCCGCGTCCCAGCGGCGGGCCGTGAAGTCGAACTGCGGGTCGCCGTCGATGCGCAGACCCGTGCCGTCCGGGGCGGTCAAGCGCGCCCAGCGCACCGCTGTCCGGTTGCCGTTCTCCTGCGGGAACACGTACGGCGTCTGCAGGCCGTCGACGCTGCTCGAGAACCGGCCGATCCGGACCGCCTGGGCGCTGTCCGGGTACGCCTCGCCGGGACCGCCGCCGAACCACTCGGCCGAACCCAGCGTGCCCGGGACCGCCATCGCCAGCCCGAGGCGGGGAAGCGTGCCCGGGAACTCGCCGTCCGGGATCACCTCCAGCCGCAGCCGCAGGCGGTCCTCGAACGCCGTCCACGTGTAGACCGTGAACAGGCCGAACGGCTGCGCCGGCGGGGCGACGCGCGTGCGCACGACCAGTTCCTCTCCGTCGGCGTCGACCGCGATCACCCGGTGCTGCATCCGGTGCAGCCCCGCCTCCCGCCACTGGTCGGCCTCCGGCCGTCCCGCGAACGTCCCGCGGTCGTTGTCGGTCGTCGCGCGCCAGACGTCCAGCCGCGGCCCGTGCACGGCGTGCCCGCCGAGCGTCATGAGCGTGCCCGTCACCGCGTCGAACTCGCCGATGCCCAGCACCAGCCGGCCGCCGGTCCGGAACACCGGGCCGCGGCGGGGGAGCGGGGACGCGGTGGGCGCTGGTGACACCGGCAGCTGCCCCCAGCCGACGACGTGCCCGGCCGGTGCCCACGAAGTCGCCGCGACCAACGACGCCGAGACGGTCAGCCACGACTCTCCGGCCGTCGCGGGCAGCGACGGCATCGGCACCGTGACACCCTGTCCGGATTGGACAGAGGGGACATCGAGAACGCCTTGTGCGACAGCGATTCCTTCGTCCTCGAGCACCCAGGTGAATGCGAGGTGCTCGGTGGCCAGGAAGTCGTAGTGGTTCGACACGCGGATCCCGGACGCGTCCGCGTCGATCCGGACCGGCTCGATGATCTTCGCGTACTCGATCAGTCCCGGCGACGGCGTCCGGTCCGGGAAGACGAGCCCGTCGATGACGAAGTTGCCGTCGTGGATCGGCTCGCCGAAGTCGCCGCCGTAGGCGAAGTGCCCGCCTGTGGCCAGGCCGTGGTCGATCCACTCCCAGACGAACCCGCCCTGGCAGTTCGGGTACCGCTCGAACAGCTCCCGGTACTCCAGCAGGCCGCCGGGCCCGTTGCCCATCGCGTGCCCGTACTCGCACTGCAGGAACGGCAGCTCCCGGCGGCGTGCGTTGTCGTCCTCCCGGCGGCCGATCCGCTCGACCTCTTCGTGGGTGGCGTACATCCGGCTGTGGACGTCCACGTACTCGCAGTCGTGGTCGCCTTCGTAGTGCACCGGCCGGGTCGGGTCGCGGTGGCGCACCCACTCCGCCATCCGCGCGAGATTGCCGCCGGTGTGGCTTTCGTTGCCCAGCGACCAGAGGATCACGCTCGGCCGGTTCTTGTCCCGCTCCACCGTGCGCCGCATCCGGTCGAGGTACGCCTCGGCCCACATCGGGTCGGCGCTGGGGTTGCCGGCCCAGCCCAGCGGTTCGAAGCCGTGGGTCTCCAGGTCGCACTCGTCGATCACCCAGAGGCCGTACTCGTCGCACAGTTCGAGGAAGGCCGGGTCGGGCGGGTAGTGGCTCGTCCGCACGGCGTTGACGTTGTGCCGCTTCATGAGCAGGACGTCGGCGAGCGCGGTCTCCCGCGACACCACGCGCCCGGTGCGCGGGTCGTGTTCGTGGCGGTTCACCCCGCGCAGCAGCAGGCGGCGGCCGTTGACCTTGAGCAGGCCGTCTTCGATCGAGACGGTCCGGAACCCGATGCGCACCGGCACGCGTTCGGCCGCCGTGGACAGCGTGCCGTCGTACAGCCGCGGCGACTCCGCGCTCCACGGCTCGACCGGCAGTTCCAGCGGTTCCCCGGCCGGGTGCCCGGTGACGCCCAGCTCGGGGATGTCCAGCGCGACGTCCGGCCCGGTCTCCACCCGCACGGTGCCCAGGCCGGTCGTGTGGTCGTAGTCCGCGCGGACCCAGTAGTCGGCGATCCCGCCCGCCGGCCGGGCGAGCAGTGTGACGGCGCGGAAGATCCCGGACAGCCACCACATGTCCTGGTCCTCGAGGTAGCTGGCCGCCGACCACTGGTGCACGCGCACCGCGAGGACGTTGCCCGCCGGCCGCAGCAGCTCTCCGACCTCGAACTCCGACGGCAGCCTGCTGCCCTTCGTGACGCCCAGCTCGGTGCCGTTGAGCCAGACCCGGCCGCACGAGTCGATCCCGTCGAAGCGCAGCACCGCGGACCCGGCGGGCCAGTCCGCGGGCAGGTCGAACCGCAGCCGGTGGTCGCCGGTCGGGTTGTCCGACGGCACGTGCGGCGGCTCGACCGGGAACGGGTACTGCACGTTCGTGTAGGCGGGGCGGCCGTGGCCGTGCAGCTGCCACAGCGACGGCACCGGCAGCTCGTCCCATGCGGAGTCGTCGAAGTCGTCGCCTTCGATCCCGGCGGGCGCGGCCGCGAGGCTCGGCGAGAGCCGGAACCGCCAGGTTCCGTTCAGCGAGCACGACGGCGCGTCGGAGGTGAAGGCCGCGCGCGGGGGTACCGAGCCGTGCCCGGGGCCCGGGTCTTCGACGTACGACATGGAGTCCTTTCAGCCCGCTGAACCAGGCCCGTGAACGTTCCCGTGAACGTTCACGGACCGGCTCGAAGTGTGCTTGGCGGCGGGGAGGGGTGTCAAGGGATCAGGCGGATTCGCGCAGGTGGAGGCCCGCGTGGATGATCAGCTCGCCGGGTTCGAGCGGGGCGGCACCGGTCACGAGCCGGGCCGCCTGCTCGACGGCCAGCGCACCGAGCGCGCGCGTGTCGACGGCGACGCTGGAGAGCTCCGGCTCGACCAGGGTGCCGAGCGCGAGCCCGTCGAACCCGATCACGGCGAGGTCGGCGGGCACGCGCAGGCCGAACCGGCGGGCCTCGCGCAGCGCGCCGATGGCCATCACGTCGTTGAAGGCGAACACGGCGGTGACGTCGGGGTGCGCGGCGAGCAGCGTGGCCAGCGCCGCGCCGCCGCCGTCGACGGTCTGGGCGGCGCCGGCGATCCAGCCGGGGTGCACCGCGATCCCGCACTCGGCGGCGGCCCGCCGGAACCAGCGCTGCCGGACACTCGGCGCGGGGTGCCCGTCGAGCATCCCGATCCGCCGGTGCCCGCGCGAGACCAGGTGGGCGACGGCCTCGCGGACGCCGTCCTCACCGTCGATCCCGATGCCGCTGAACCGCGGGAGGCGCGGTTCGCGGCCGATCAGCACCACCGGGATGCCGGCGGTGAGGCGGTCGAGGTCCTCGTCGGACCGGCTGAAGTAGCCGACGACCGCGTCGACCTGGGTGCCGATCACCCGCAGCGTGGCCAGCTCCTGCTCGGGGTCGTCGGTGGTGTCGTGGACGACCACGTGCCAGCCGCGGGCCCGGGCCGCCTCCAGCGCCCCGGAGGCGACCTCGGTGAAGAAGGGGTTGAGCAGGTCCGGCACGACCAGGCCGATCGTGGTGGTGTCCGGCCGGACCAGGCCGCGGGCGAAGCGGCTGGGGCGGTACCCGAGCTCGCGGGCGGCGTCGAGGACGCGCTGCTTGGTCGAGCCGTCGATCTCGGCCTTGTCGTTCAGCGCCCGCGACACCGTCTGCCGGGACACCCCGGCGCTGCGGGCGACGTCGTGGATCGTCACCCGCCGGGGTTCCGTGCTGCTCGTGGACACCCGTCGAGTATGCCCGCCCGCGGCCGTCGCGCTACCCGGCCGGGGTACGGTCGCGGCGCTTCACGACGAAACGCCAGCCGATCGCCAGCACCACCGCGAGCACCGGGATCGAGTAGAACGCGATCTTCTCGGCGCCGTCCGAGAAGCCCATCAGGACGACGACCAGCGCCAGGAAGGCCAGCGTCGCCCAGCCGCTGTAGGGCGCCCACGGCATGCGGTACGACGGCCGTTCCAGCTCGCCGCGCAGGGCGGCCTGCCGCAGCCGGAGCTGGCAGAAGATCAGCGTCGCCCAGGTGCTGATCACGCCGAGCGACGCGATCGCGATGGCGATGTCGAACGCCTCCTTCGGCACCAGGTAGTTCAGCACCACGCCGAGCACGTAGGCGACCGACGTGAACAGGATGCCGCCGTAGGGCACTTGGCGGCTGCTCATCCGGCTGACGAACGACGGCGCCTCGCCCTTTTCGGCCAGCGAACGCAGGATCCGGCCGGTCGAGTAGAGGCCGGAGTTCACACTGGACAGCGCCGCGGTCAGCACCACGGCGTTCATCACGTCGCCGATGCCTGGGATGCCCAGCCGGCTGAACACGGTGACGAACGGGCTCTCGCCGCCGTTGTAGAACGGCCACGGCAGCAGCATCGCCAGCAGCAGCACCGATCCGACGTAGAACACGCCGATCCGCCAGACCACACCGTTGATCGCCTTCGGCAGCACCTTGCGCGCGTCCTTGGTCTCGCCGGCCGCGATGCCGACGACCTCGATGGCCGAGTAGGCGAAGATGACCGCCTGCAACGTCATCAGCGCGACGCCGATGCCCGCCGGGAACAGTCCACTGTGGCCGGTCAGGTTGTGCGCTCCGGCGGGTGTCCCGCCGATGTCCGTGCTCGTCAGCACCAAACCCGCGCCGACGACCAGGAAGACGACGATGGCCAGCACCTTGACCACGGAGAACCAGAACTCCAGCTCGCCGAACACCTTGACCGAAAGCAGGTTCACCATCAGCAGGACGCCCAGCGCGACCAGCGCGGTGATCCACTGCGGCACGTCCGGCAGCCACTTGTGCACGTAGATGGCCACCGCGGTGATCTCGGCGATCCCGGTCATCGCCCAGTTCACCCAGTACATCCAGCCGGAGGCGAAGCCGGCCCACGGCCCGATGAACTTCCGGGCGTAGGTGACGAAACTGCCGGAACTGGGCTCGTGCAGGACGAGCTCGCCGAGCGCGCGCATCACGAAGTACGCGGCGATCCCGCAGATCGCGTAGGAGAAGACCAGCGAGGGACCGACCTGGTGGAGTTTCCCACCCGCGCCGAGGAACAGCCCGACGCCGATCGCGCCGCCGATGGCGATCATCTGCACCTGGCGGTTGCCCAGTGCTTTCGAATAGCTTTCACCTTTTTCGGTGAGCAGCGAGGAATCCATGGTTCACGGACGCTAGAGCGGTGTGCGGCAGATCACCAAGCAGACTAAGGAAGACTTAAGGTGTGCGGGAGATCACTGCGGAAGTTCTTCCGCCATCGGCGGATTCCGATTCGACCCGGCCCGCGCGCCGGAGCGCCGGGGCGGCCTTCTACGCTACGGCCGTGGATCTCGCGGCGCTGCTGGACCGGATTGCCGACGACGTCGCGCCGGAAGTCGGCCGCGGCGCCGTCGCGGACTACATTCCCGCGCTGGCCAGGGTCGAGCCGTGGCGGTTCGGCATGGCGGTGGCCGAAGTGGACGGTGCGGTGCACGGCGTCGGCGACTGGGAGCGCCCGTTTTCCGTCCAGAGCATGTCGAAAGTGTTCACCCTGGCCCTGACGCTGGCGCGGGGCGACGGCGTGTGGGCGCGCGTCGGCCGCGAACCGTCGGGCGACCCGTTCAATTCGCTGGTGCAGCTGGAACACGAGGACGGCATTCCGCGGAATCCGTTCATCAACGCGGGCGCGCTGGTGGTGACCGACGAACTCGCGCGCCACGGCGACGCGGCGGACGCGTTGCTGGCCTTCGTCCGGCAGGAAAGCGGCCGTCCGGAGATCGCCGTGGATCCCGAGGTGGCGGCGTCGGAGGCGGGCCACGCCGACCGCAACCGGGCGCTGGCGTACTTCATGGCGTCCTACGGCAACATGCGCCATCCGGTGCCGTCGGTGCTCGACCAGTACGTCCGCCAGTGCTCGATCGCGATGAGCTGCGGCGACGTCGCCCGGTCGGCGCTGTTCCTGGCCCGCCACGGCGTTCGCAACGACGGCTCACGGCTGCTGGGGCTGAGCGCGGCGAAGCGGATCAACGCGGTGATGCTGACCTGCGGGACGTATGACGCCGCGGGCGAGTTCGCCTACCGCGTCGGCCTGCCGGGCAAGAGCGGAGTCGGCGGCGGCATCGTCGCGATCGTGCCGGGCCGGTGCGCGGTCTGCGTGTGGAGCCCGGGGCTGGACGCGCGCGGAAACTCCGTCGCCGGGGTCGCCGCCCTCGACCGGTTCACGACGCTGACCGGCTGGTCGGTGTTTTGAGTCAGCGCAGGTAGTTGTAGACGCTGGCGCGGGAGATCCCGAGCAGGTCGGTCAGCGACGGCACCGCGTTCTTCAGCTCCAGGAAGCCCCGCGCCTTCAGCGTCCGGACGAGCTCCTTCTTCGTGGCCGCCGGCAGGCTGCGCGGGGTGTGGCCGCGCTCGGTGGCGTAGTCCTCGACCAGGGCGCGCAGCTCGTCGCCGGTGCGGGCGCGCAGTGACTCGGCGAGCGGGGCGGGGTCGTCGGTGCGGGACAGGCGGGTCAGGGCTCGGGCCGCCGAGCCGAGCAGGGAGACGTCGAGGTTGAGGCACAGCGCCGCGACGTACTCGCCGCGCCCGTTGCGGATGCCGATCGACGTGCTCTTCGCCGGCCGCCCGTCCGGGAAGCGGTTCGGGTAGTTCTGGAGCACGTCCGGGAACTCCGGGTCGGCGATCCGGGCCAGGCCGAGCTCGGTCGCGGGGTCGCCGACGGCACGCCCGGACAAGCCGCCTTCGATCGCACGCACGGCTTGGGCCGGGTCGCGCAGGTCGTGCAGGACGACCTCGCACAGGCCCGGGAACATCCGGCCGACGGCGTGGGCGATCTTCTCGGCCTCGCGAAGCAGCAGCTCGTCCTCGGTCATCCGATCAGCTCCCGCAGCTTGTCGGCCGCCTTCAGCCCGGAGCCGGTCAGCACGACGACGGTCGTTTCACCAGGGCGGATGGCACCTCGCGAGCGGAAGACGTCGATGGCCGCGGCGGCGGTCGCACTCGTCGGCTCGGCGTAGAGGCCGAGGGACGCGAGCCGGCGGGCGGCCGCGGCGATGGCGTCCTCCTCGATCGCGGCGGTGTCGCCGCCCGAGCGCCGGATCGCCGCGACGACCTCCGGGAGCCGCACCGGCCGCCGGATCGCGGTGCCTTCGGCGACGGTCGGGGCGAACGGTGGTGGCTGCCGGCCGTGGAAGGCCGCGTCGAGGGGCGAGCAGTTCCGCGGCTGGGCGGCCAGCAGACGCGGGCGCTTGGCGATCGACCCGGCGGCCAGCAGCTCGCCGAACCCGAGGTCGCAGCCCAGCACGATGCTGCCCGCGCCGGCGACGGTGACGACGGCGTCCGGCGCGCGGAAGCCCAGGTCTTCCCACAGCTCGTAGGCGAGGGTCTTGGTGCCCTGCAGGAAGAACGGGTGCCAGTTGTGGCTGGCGTAGGTCGTGCGGGCCGAGCGGCGGACGGCTTCGGCGGCGGTGTCGTCGCGGGTGCCGGGCACCAGTTCGACAGCCGCGCCGTACGCGCGGGTCTGCAGCACCTTCGCGGGGGACGTGCCCTCGGGGGCGAGGACGGTCGCGGCGATCCCGGCCGCGGCGCTGTAGGCCGCCACCGACGAGCCGCCGTTGCCGGAGCTGTCTTCCAGGAGCTCCCGCACCCCGGCGCCGGCCAGCGCGGAGATCATGACGCTGGAACCGCGGTCCTTGAAGCTGCCCGTGGGGCTGAACCATTCGAGCTTGAACCGGACCTCCTCCCCGTCCCAGGTCCGCGGGACCAGGGGAGTGCAGCCTTCGCCCAGCGAGACCGGGGCGAGGTCGCCGGGCAGGGCGGCCCGGTACCGCCAGAGCGAGCGGACGCACGCGTCGACGTCGCCGGGTACGAGGCCGGCCAGCGGCGGCACCGTCAGCGGCGCGCCGTCGTCACCGCGCCAGCGCCGCGGGTCGCCGGGGTACCGCGCCCCCGAGCGCTCGTCGGCGTACCAGTACTCCACGACCACCTCCACGACTGGACAGAGTGTCGAAGTATAGACCATTCGTCTAATGCTACTGGCTGGTATGCGAAAGCTCTTCAGCTTTTTCTCAGGAAAAGCGTTAACCGGACGACGGAAAATTTCGGTCATCGCCGCCGATCGGAGTACCGAAGGTGGCCACCCGAATGCTCTCGGTCGTCCGGTGCGGGGCCGCCGCTGTTCTCGTGACGTCCTCTTCATGCTCGCGTGAGCACCGGGAACCCCGGTGCCCGGTCAATCCACAGTGGACCTGTGGCCTTTTGTGGCGATCGGCGCGGAATTCTTCGGCCGCTTCTCCGGTGCATCGTGAAATTGACGGAAAAAGGCCTCTTTCCGTCCGGTGAACCGGCTGCCGTCGCGTTGGGGGAAGCGGAGTCCCGGCGACTCTGGTTTACCGCCCGGATACTTCGCGGTGGCTCGGCGGAAACGCCGGACCCGCCGGTCGGAGTGGTCCGGTGTGGGCAACCGCACTGCGTCCACCAGGCGGGAAGGCTTGCGCCGACCGGTGCCCGGGGCGGTCGCGTGACGGCGGCGTTAAATTCTTGCGCCATCGGCCTGGTCGGTCCCGAATTTTCTGAACCACCGCTATGAAATCGTGGAGGGTTGTTGACGTCATCGAAGGAACCCGCTTAAGTACTCCCCGTTACCCATCACCCTTTCGTGCGTAGCGGGAGTTCCCATGCGTCTCTCGAAAGACGACTCCGTGCCGGCCGACCTGGTCGTCGCCGTGTCGCCGCTGCGATCGCCGTCGGCACGCGGGGTCGCGGCCGCCGCGCGCGGGGGCGGGCTCGGCGTGCTCGACCTGACCGGCGGGGGTGCCGTGGCCGCGGAAGAGCTCGCGGTGCTGGGGGAATGGGGAATTCCGGCGTTCGGCGTCCGGCTCGCGGGGCCCGCTGGGGCGGACCTGCCCGACGCCGTGACCACCGTCCTGCTGACCGAAGACTGCCCGTGCCCGGCGCGGGACTTCCCGGGACGGCGGGTGCTGGCGGAGGTCACCTCCCGCGCGTCGGCCGCGCGGGCGGTCGCCGGCGGTGCCCACGGCCTGATCGCCCGCGGTCACGAATGCGGCGGCCGCACGGGTGAACTCAGCACGTACGTGTTACTCCAAGCCCTGCTCGCCGACGAGACCCTGGACGTCCCGGTGTGGGCGGCGGGCGGGATCGGACCGCACACCGCCGCGGCGGCGGTCGCGGGCGGCGCGGCCGGCGTCGTCGTCGACACCCAGCTCGCGCTGCTGCCGGAGGCCGAGTTGCCGTCGGCGCTGACCGTCGCGCTCACCGGCCTCGACGGCTCCGAAACCGTGGTCACCGACGGCGTCCGCGTGCTGTCCCGCCGCGGGCCGGCCGGGGGAGAGCCGATCGAAGCCGGGCAGGACGTCTTCCTGGCCACCCGGTTCCGCGACCGCTGGGGCACGGTGACCGCCGCGGTGCGCGGCCTGCGTGACGCCATCGGCGAGGCCTTGCGCGCCGAGGCTCCGGTGCTGGGGCCCGGCAGCGCGGGCAGCCGCGCGTTCGGCACGGCGCTGCCGGTCGCGCAGGGACCGATGACCCGGGTCAGCGACCAGCCCGCGTTCGCGGCCGCGGTCGCCGCGGGCGGCGCGCTGCCGTTCATCGCGCTGGCCCTGTCCGGCGCGGACCAGACCCGCGACGTCCTGGAACGGACTCGCGATGCCGTCGGCGACGCGCCTTGGGGTGTCGGCGTCCTCGGGTTCGCCGCCGACGACGTCAAAGCCGCGCAGCTGGCGGTGATCCGCGAGGTCCGGCCGACGCACGCGATCATCGCCGGGGGCCGCCCGGCCCAGGCCGCCGCCCTGGAGGAAGCCGGCATCTCGACGTTCCTCCACGTGCCCTCGCCGGGACTGCTCAAGCAGTTCCTCGAGGCCGGAGCCCGCAAGTTCGTCTTCGAAGGCTCGGAATGCGGGGGCCACGTCGGCCCGCGCACCAGTTTCCCGCTGTGGGAAGCCCAGCTCGGCGTCCTCGCCGACTTCCTCGCGGTCACCCCGGACGCCGCCGCGGACCTGCAGGTGCTCTTCGCCGGCGGCGTCCACGACGAACGCTCGGCCGCGATGGTGGCCGCCCTCGCCGCGCCGGTGGCGGCGCGCGGCGCGGCCGCCGGGGTGCTGATGGGCACCGCCTACCTGTTCACCCGCGAAGCCGTCGACGCGGGTGCCGTGCTCCCGCTGTTCCAGCGCCGGCTCCTGGAAGCCGAGCGGACCGACCTCCTGGAGACCGCGCCGGGCCACGCGACCCGTTGTGTGCGCAGCCCGTTCACCGAGGAGTACGCGGCGATCAAGGCGGACCTCGCCGAGCGGGGCGTGCCGAGCCGCGACGCGTGGGAGCAGCTGGAGACGCTCAACGTCGGACGGCTCCGCCTGGCGAGCAAGGGCATCGAGCGCGTCGGCTCCGAGCTGCGTGACGTCGGCGAAGACCGCCAGCTCGCCGAAGGCATGTTCATGGCGGGCGAGGTCGCCGTGCTGCGCTCGGCCGTCACCACGATCGCCGACCTGCACCATTCGGTGGGTGAGGGCGCGAACGCGTTCCTGCGCGCGCGGGCCGCCGAATTCGGCATCGCCGCGGCGGAACAGCCGGAACCGGCGGCGCCCGCGCCGCTGGACATCGCGATCGTCGGCATGGCCTGCATGTTCCCGCAGGCTCCGGACCTGGCCGCGTTCTGGGCGAACGTGCTGGCCGGCACCGACGCGGTCACCGAGGTGCCCCCGCAGCGCTGGGACACCTCCCTCTACTACGACCCGGACGGCCAGGGTGAGCGGACGCCGTCGCGCTGGGGCGGGTTCCTGCCGGAGATCGGCTTCGACCCGCTGAAGTACGGCATCCCGCCGTCGTCGCTGGCCAGCATCGAGCCCGTGCAGCTGCTGGCCCTGGAGGCCGCGCACCGCGCGCTGGCCGACGCGGGCTACGCCGACCGTGCGTTCGACCGCGCCCGGACATCGGTCGTGTTCGGCGCCGAGGCGGGCAGCGACCTGTCGAACGCGATGACCCTGCGCTCGGTGCTGCCGTCCTATGTCGGCGAACTGCCGTCCGAACTGGACGAACGGCTGCCGCGGATCACCGAGGACTCGTTCCCGGGTGTGCTCGCGAACGTCATCGCCGGGCGGATCGCCAACCGGCTCGACCTGGGCGGGGCGAACTACACCGTCGACGCCGCGTGCGCGTCGTCGCTGACCGCCGTCGACGTCGCTTGCAAGGAACTGACCGCCGGCACCAGCGACCTCGTCCTCTGCGGCGGCGCGGACCTGCACAACGGCATCAACGACTACCTCCTGTTCGCCTCGGCGCACGCCCTCTCGCCGACCGGCCGGTCGGCGACGTTCGACAGCGCGGCCGACGGCATCGCGCTCGGCGAAGGCGTCGCCTGCGTCGCCCTGAAACGCCTCGCCGACGCCGAACGCGACGGCGACCGCGTGTACGCCGTGATCAAGGGCGTCGGCGCGGCTTCGGACGGCCGCGCGCTCGGCCTGACCGCGCCCCGGCCGGAAGGCCAGCACACCGCGTTGACTCGCGCCTACCGCAACGCCGGCGTCTCGCCCGCCCGCGTCGGGCTCGTCGAGGCGCACGGAACGGGCACCGTCGTCGGCGACCGGACGGAGCTGGGCACGCTGACGAAGGTGTTCACCGAGGCCGGCGCCGCGCCGGGCGCCTGCACGATCGGCTCGGTGAAATCCCAGATCGGGCACACCAAGTGCGCCGCGGGCCTGGCCGGGCTGATCAAGGCGGCCCTCTCTGTGCACACCGGAGTCAAACCGCCGACGCTGCACGTCTCGTCGCCGAACCCGGCCTGGGACCCGTCGACCAGCCCGTTCGTGTTCCAGTCGGCCCCGCAGCCGTGGGCCGCCGCGCCGGCCGACCGGCTCGCCGGGGTGAGCGCGTTCGGCTTCGGCGGGACGAACTTCCACGTCGTGCTCGGCGCGCACGACGGCGTGCCGCCCGCGCAGGCGGCGGACGAGTGGCCCGCCGAGCTGTTGACCTTCACGACGGACTCCGCGGCGCGGGCGCTGCTGGCGCTGGCCACGGAAATCCTGGCGGACCGGCAGCCGTGGCGGCTGCGCGACCTCGCCCTCAGCGCGTCCCGGCGGGCCGAAGCGGCGGGCGGGCGGATCCGCCTGGCCGTCGTCGCGTCCACTGTGGACGAACTGGCCGACCTGCTGCGACGGGCGCTCGCCGGCGAAGACGCGCCGGGCGTCTACCGCGCCGGTGACGACGAGCCGGGTACGGTCGCGGTGCTGTTCCCGGGCCAGGGCAGCCAGCGGCCCGGCATGTTCGCCGAGCTGTTCGTCACCTTCCCCGAGCTGCAGCGGTACCTGCGCCTCGACCCGGACACGGCGGAGGTCGTGTTCGGACCCGCGGTGTTCGGCGAACGCGAACGGCAGGCGCTCGCCGAGCGCGTCACGGACACCCGCGTCGCCCAGCCCGCGCTCGGCCTCACCGGGCTGGCCGCCTTCCGGCTGCTGACCCGCGCCGGCGTGCGGCCCGCGATGCTGGGCGGGCACAGCTACGGCGAGCTGACGGCGCTGGCCGCAGCGGGCGCCCTCACGCCCGAAGCGCTGTTGCACGCCAGCCACGCCCGAGCCGGGGCGATCCTCGACGCGGTGCCGGCGTCCGACCCGGGCGCGATGGCCGCGGTCGCCGCGTCCGCGGCGGAGACCGGGAAGGTCCTCGCCGACGCCGGGCTCGACGCGGTCGTCCTCGCGAACCACAACTCGCCCCGCCAGACGGTGATCTCCGGGCCGACCGCCGACGTCGAAGCGGCCGTCCTCCAGCTGCGCGACGCCGGGCTGGGCGCCAAGCGGATTTCGGTCGCGTGCGGCTTCCACAGTCCCCTGGTCGCCCCCGCGGGGGAGGCACTCGGCCGTGCCCTCGGCGCGATCGGCGTCGTGCGGCCCGCCGTCCCGGTGTACGGCAACCGGACCGCGGCGCCCTATCCGGTGGACCCCGACGAGATCCGCGCCGAACTGGCCGCACAGGTGGGTTCGCCCGTCCGGTTCGTCGAGCAGGTCGAAGCGATGTATGCGGCCGGGGCGCGGGTGTTCGTCGAGGCCGGCCCGGGAGCCGTGCTGGCCAGGCAGGTCGCCGCCATCCTCGGTGACCGGCCGCACCGCACGGTCGGGTTCGAGCAGCCGGGCCGCCGCGGCCTGCCGGGCTTCCTCGGCGCGCTCGCGCAGCTGGCGGTGTCCGGCGTGCCGGTCGAGACCGGCTGGCTGTTCCGCGGCCGCGACGCGGTGGACGCGTCCGCCGCACCGCGACCGAAGCGTCCCGGGTGGACGGTCGACGGTCACCTGCTCCGCGTCGCGGACGGCACGATCCCGGCCGGCGCGTTGCGTCCGGCGGAGCGGGTCTCGCTCGGCACGGTGTCACCGGCCGCGGCCACGTCGGAGGCGATGGTCGCGGACTTCCTGCGCACGAGCCGCGAGATGATCGCGGCCCAGCGAGACGTGCTGCTGGGCTTCCTCGGCACCGACGCAGTCCCGCAGCTCACGGTCCCCGAGCGCCCCAATGTGGCGTTGGTTGCGTCTGACGCACCGAACGCCACATTGGGTGCGCTGGACGCACCGAACGCCACATTGGGGCGCTCGGTGCTGGAGACCATCGTGGGGCGTGATCTCCA